>NZ_QHCP01000006.1:0-442119 GCF_003182415.1 Actinokineospora spheciospongiae
ACCACCTGCCACTGCTCATCGGTCAACTCATGCCTGCGCACCACGGCACAAGATCAAAGCAGATCAACCCGACCGGCTTTGAGGACAGGCCCTAGCGGATCTGGCCCCGGCCCGCCTTGCCCTTGATCGCGCCGTAGGCCAGCACGCCGACCGTGGCCACGGCGGCGACGACCAGCAGCGTGCCGATCGCCTTGAAGATGAAGCCGATGAGGCTGAAGGCGATCCAGATGACGATGATCGCACCGATGATCTTGAGAACCATTGCGTGTCCCTCCCCGAACCGACGCTCGTCCATTGCAACGGTCAGCGGGTGCCGAACGTTCCCAACCAGGGCTCCAACCTGCGCAGGCCCTCCACGACGTCCTCGGTGGCGCCCGCGAAGGAGAAGCGGATCGACCGGCCCCCGTCGACCGGGTCGAAGTCGATCCCGGGCACCACCGCGACCCCGGTGTCGGCCAGCAGCCGCTTGCAGAAGCCCATCGAGTCGGTGGTCAGGTGCGAGATATCGGCGTAGGCGTAGAACGCGCCGTCGGCTGGGGCGACCCCGGTGATGCCCAGCCGCGCCAGGCCGTCGAGCAGCAGGCCGCGGTTGGTGGCGTAGCGGGCCACGTGCGCGTCCAGCTCGGCGTAGGTCTCCTCGGCGAACGCGGCGACGGCGGCGTGCTGCGACAGCGCTGGCGGGCAGATGGTGAAGTTCGCCGTCAGGCAGGCCACCGCGTGCCGCAGCCGGGGCGGCACCAGCAGCCAGCCCAACCGCCAGCCGGTCATGCCGAAGTACTTGGAGAACGAGTTGACCACGATGGACTCGCGGGCGGACGCCCACGCCGTCGCGGTCTCGGCGCCGTAGGAGATGCCGTGGTAGATCTCGTCGCTGACGAGCTGGACGCCGTGCTCGGCGCACCAGCCCGCGATGCCCGCCAGGTCGGCGGCGGCGAGCACGGTCCCGGTCGGATTCGCCGGGCTGGCGACGATCAACCCGTCCAGCGGCCCCGCCTCGGCCAGCACCTCCACCGTCGGTTGCAGGCACGGCAGCTCCACGACCTCGCAGCCCAGGGCGGAGAGGATGTTGCGGTAGGCCGGGTAGCCGGGGCGGGTCAGCGCGACCCGGTCGCCCGCGTCGAACGCGGACAGGAACGCCAGCAGGAACCCGCCGCTGGACCCGGTCGTCACCACCACGTCGTCCGGCTCGACGACCAGGCCGTACCAGCGGTCGTAGTGCCCCGCGATCGCCGCCCGCAGTTCCGGGATGCCCAGTTGCTCGGTGTACCCGAGGCCAGAGGCGCCCACCGCGGCCCGCGCCGCCTCCAGCACGGCCCGCGACGCCCCGGTCGACGGCTGACCCGCGGCGAAGGACACCACGTCGCCGTGGGTGCGCTGCCGCGCGTTCGCCGCCGAGAGCACGTCCATGACGTAGAACGGCGGGACGTTGGCACGCGCGGCGACCTTCAGGGGGTGCATGTCCGCACCCTATGCGTCAGTACCCGACGTACCCGCCGCCGCCGTGGGTGGCCTTGATGCCGGGGACGTTCGCCAGCGAGCCGTAGCGCTGGATCGCGTAGTTGACGCCCGCGCAGATGTTGTCCACCGGGTTCCAGATGTCGTTGTGGCCGGGCAGCTTGTAGGACTCGAAGGTGGGGTCGATGGTCTGCATCAGCCCCTTGGACGGGGTGCCCTTGGCGGCGTTGGAGTCCCAGTTGTTGATCGCATTGGGGTTGCCGCCGGACTCGTGCTGGATGATCTCCCAGATGGTCTGCGCGTCGGCGTCGGAGACGTCGATCCCCCGGGCGCGCAGCTCGGCGATCGCCTGCCTGATCCACTCCTGGACGTCGCCCGGCGGCTTGGTCGCCGGGGGCGGACCGCTGGGGCCGGAGCCGCCACCGCCACCACCACCGCTCCCGCCGCCGCTGTCCGAACCGCCGCTGCTGCCGCTCTGGGGGTTCGCGGCGGGCTGGGCGTTGGACGGAGCCGCTGAGGACGGGGTCGTGCCGTCCTCGACCTCGACCGGGGTGGGGGTCCACTCGATGGTGCGGCCCGGGCCCGGTGTGAAGGCCTGACCGCCCGGTTCCGGGATGGTGGAGAACCTGGGGTCGACCGCGTCGAGCCTGCCCCCGAGGGCGGTCGCGGCGGCGTTGAGGGCCTGGTCGGCCTGGTCCAACTGCTCGCCGACCCGGCCGCTGTAGGCGCCCGCCAGGCCGTCGACGTACTGGCGCCGCTCCTCCGGGGTGGCGTCCGGGTGCGCGTCGATCCAGCTCGTGGCGTTGTCGTACAGCTCGCCGAACATGCCCTCCAGCGCCTCCCTGGCGCCCTGGACGCCGGTCGCGGCGGCACCGAGGTCGCCCGCGGCGGCGGTGAGGGCGTCGTTGAGCGACCTGCCCGCGGTGCCGAAGGTGCCCATGTAACCGACGAACGCGTCGGCCGAGGCGCCCTGCCAGGCGCCGTCGAGCTGCTTCACCGACCCGTCGAGCTTGCCCACCGAGTCGGCGGCGGCCGCACCGGCGGCGCTGAACCGCCTGCCCAGGTCGGCGATCACCTCGGGCTGGGCCGAGTAGAGCCCGTCCGCGCCCGCGGCCAGCCGGGCGGCGACCCCGCCCAGGCCCGCGGCCGAATCCCTCGCGGTCACCGGTTCCCCCTAGGCCGTCGTCAGCGACTGGGTGGCGGCCCGCTCGGTGCCCGCCACCGAGGTGCCGATGGAGTCCAGGGCGCGGTCCACGCCGCCGAGCAGCGCGCCCGCCCGGTCCAGCTCGGTGCCCGCGGCGGTGGCCAGCGCCCGCACCGCGTCGGCCAGCGCCGCCGAGGCGGGCAGCCGCCCGAACGCGCCCGCGTCGACGTCGAGCGGCAGGCCGTCGCCCGCAGCCGCGATGGGCCCGGCCTGACCGGCCACGGCGGCCCGGCACTGTTCGATCGCCTGCAGGTTGTAGTCCACGCCGGTCACGGTCCGACCCCCTCCGAGCAGTTCGGTGCTGGGACCTCAGACGGGGACCGCGGCGGGTCGGTTCCCCACCGGTTCAGACCTCTTCGAGCAACTCCCACACGCACCCGGCGAGGCGGGCGTTGTCCGCCGGGGTGATGGTGCTCCACATGCGACCGTCGTTGCTCGGCCTGGTCAGGTAGACGTACCGGCCCGCCTCGGTGTCGTGGAAGGACACCACCCGGTCGGCCCGCCTGCGCCGCTGGTCGCGGCCCACCCGCTCCACCCCGAGCTGCCCGCGCACCCGCATCCCGGCGACCATGCTCACCAGCTCCTGGGCGTCGGACAGCAGGACGCCGCCCTGGTACAGCGTGGTGACCATGCCCTGCGGGTTGCCCCCGGCCGCCCGGTCCGCGTCGAGCAGCAGCTCGGTCGGCAGGCTCACCGACCGCCCCGGCCCGGCCGGGACCTCACCGGCGATCGACACCGCCGCCTCGGCGACCGCCGTCGCCCGCGTCGGGATCAACCACACCTCCTCCCGGTCCACCGCGGCGAGCAGCGCCTGCTCGCCCGAGGTCACCGCGAGGGCCTTGATCTGCCGGTCCGTCCACACCCAACTGTCCACCGACAGCCTGGGGTGGGCGAGCAGGCTCAGCCGGTCGGCCAGCTCCGGCACCACCCGCCCGCGCTCGACCAACCCCCGCCGCTCCAGCGAGGCGAACGCGCCCTCGACCAACCCGGCCCGCTCGGTGTGGGTCGTCCCCGGGCTCGGCACGTCGACCGCCACGTGCCTGCGCGGCAACCGCTCGGCCTCCCACGCGACGTCGAACTCCAGCGCCGAGAGCACTGTGGTGGTCGTGGCACCGGTGGACAAGCTCAGTCGTCCTGGCCCAGCACCGGCGACACCACGAGCCGCTCGTCACCGAAGACGTCCTCGGAGTCGATCCCGTACTTGCGCACGTGCTCGTCGTCGTCCTCCCCGGGCGCCCCGGCCCCGGCCGCCGCGGGCGACATCAGCGAGGAACCGCGCCCACCGCGCGTCCCCCCCAGCCGCTCGGCGTTGCGCGCCGCCCTGGCCTCCTCCTCCGGAGCCCCGGCGATCGCCGACCTGTTGTTGCGCGCCTCGGACCCGTCCACACCCGCGGCACCGGCGACGCCCTTGGCGCCGCCCCCGCGGACCAGCCGGTCCTTCTCCAGCGCGGACCCGACCCCGGCACCGGCCCCACCGGCACCGGCGATGCCCGCGGCCGTGGCCACCCCGTCGACGAACCCCGGGCCGAACCCGGGGCGGAGCCCGCCCAGGCCACCACCACCGGGCGCCAACCCGCCCGGGGAACCACCGGTCGGCCCGATGCCCGCGATCCGCCCGTTGCCGACGGGGTTGCCGTTCCCGGGCGGGGAGTTGACACCACCGGGGTTGTTGAAGTTGCCGGGGTTGTTGAGGTTGTTGCCCCCGGCCCCACCGGAACCGCTGCCACCGGGGCCGCCGCCACCGTTGACGCCGGAGAACACCCCCGCCTGGTTCCCGGCCGCGAGGCCCACGCTGCCCGGCGAACCGGGGGCCCCCGCGGCACCGGAGGGGGTGAAGGAACCGGGGTTGCCGGTGAAGCTCTGCGCGGACGTGCCCCCGAGGTGCTGCGCGGGCTGCGCCACCAGGTCCAACCCGGGCGGCACGGGCAGCGCCTGCGCACCCCCGATGGCCGACTGGCTGCCCCGGCTGTAGTCGTTCATCGCCGCCGCCGCCGCGTCGTGCGCGGCCCGGGTCTCCTCGACCCTGCGCGCGTTGTCGGTGGTGTAGCCGAACGTGCCCGCGAGGTCGTCGAGGAACCCCGTCTGGGTGGGCCCGCGCAACTCCCCGCCCTGGGGCGCGGCGTGCCTGGTGGAGTCGAAGACCGCACCCTGCTCACCCACGTTCGCACCGGTCGCCCCCGCCCGGGTCCCGGCGTCCTCGGCGTACACGCTCGCCGCCTTGGTCGCCTCCTGCCCCCGCTGCGAGGCGTCGCCCTCCCACTCCACGCCGATCTTGGCCAACTCCTGGCGCAGCGTGCGATCGGTCTGGTCCAGGCCGTCGGCGATCCGCTTGAGCGCCCCGACGGCCCGGTCGAGGCTGTCCGAGCCGGGGCCGCCGCGCAACGCGTCGAGCTGGGCGGCGAGGGCCTGGTAGCTGTAGCCCTGGAACCGCAGGTCGCCGAGTCCGTAGTCGTTCGCCATGTCAGCCCCTCACCTCGAAGCCCGCAGGGTCGCGAGGGCGAGCCCCGCGGCCTCTTGACTCATCTGGCACAACTGCTCCTGGGTGAACACGCGCAGGCTGATCGGGTCCGTGCTGACCATCAGCTGTTGACCTGGAGCAACATCAATCGATGTGGTGCAATTGTCAGGGTTTGGTCCCTCGCCCGGGATGAAGAACTGCGCGGCACCGTAATCACCGACGATGACCAACTTGGCCTCGACATTGCGCTTCCCGGTCAGCCACGGCCCGATGCCCTCGGTCGTCACGGCGGTGAGCCGGTAGTGGTAGATCGACGACTGCTCGGTGACGTCCAGGACACACTCTTTGGAGCCGGAGAACACTTCACTCTTGTTGACGGTTGATCGGGTGCGATTCACCTTCAACTGCTTGAGCTGGTCGTTGGCCATGAGCGTGCACGGATCGATCGAGTCGATCTTGAGTTCGGCAGGCCGCGCCGGGATGTCCACCGTCGGGGGCGGTTGGGTGGTCGCCGAAACCGAGGGGGGTCCGCTCGGCGTGGTCTCCCGGGCAGTGGGGGTGCCGTTCTCACTGGTGGTGCACGCGACCGCGCCGAGCGCCAGGGCGGCGATCGACGCGGACAGGCGCAGTCGACTAGACAACGTGGGAGCCCCCGAGCGCGGAGGTGATCTGCTCCTCGTTGTAGCCGTAGTCCTTCGCTGTGGCCTTGAGCTGGCTGACCAGGTTGGTCAGGCCCTCGATGTACTCGCGCACCCGGACGGAGTAGGAGTCGTCATTCCGGAGCAGGATGTCGTTCCATGCCTCGGCCATCCGTCGGGACACCTCGTCATCACCGGGCGGCACGACCTGGAGGTCGTTGCGGGCGCTGTCGAACGTGTCCGTCAGCTCGTCCACCTGGCTTTGGATGATCTTGGCGGCGGCGAGGACGTTGTCGTGGTTGACGACGAAGTGGCCGCCGCTGGACGGGGCCGTGCCGTGGGTGAGGTTGTCGAGCAGGTTGGCGGCGCCGCCGAGCAGACCGCTGACCACACCGCCCAGTGCCCCGAGTGGGTTGGCATCCATGTCACGCACCCCCGGTACTCATCGTGACCGTGTCATCTCCGGTTGCAGGCTACCAACGTGCTGGTAGGGCCTACCTGAACTTTGACGGAGAAAACCCGGCCGCGGTTCCCGCTACCCGGGGAGGGTGATCTCGCCGTCGGCGGCGCGGAGGGCGATGTCGGTGCGGTGGTGGGAGCCGGGGAGGTGGACGGCGTCGACGCGGTGGTAGGCATCGGCTCGGGCGGTGCGGAGGTCGGGGCCGGTGCCGACGACGGCGAGGACGCGGCCGCCGGCGGAGACCAGGGCGCCGTCGTCGCGGCGGCGGGTGCCCGCGTGCAGGACGCCCTCGCCCTCGGCGCCGGTGATGACGTCGCCGGTGCGGGGGCGGCCGGGGTAGCCGTCGGCGGCGATGACGACCGTGACGGCGGAGCCGGGTTCCCACTCCAGCGGCGGGTGGGCGGCGAGGGTGCCGGTGGCGGCGGCGTGCAGGAGGGTGGACAGGGGGCTGCGCAGCATGGCCAGCACGGCCTGCGTCTCCGGGTCGCCGAAGCGGCAGTTGAACTCGATCACCTCGGGCCCCTTCGAGGTCATCGCCAGGCCCGCGTACAGCAGCCCGGAGAACGGGGTGCCGCGCCGCGCCATCTCGTTGACGACCGGGCGCACGATGCGCTCGACCACGTCGTCGGCCAGCCCGTCGGGCGCCCAGGGCAGCGGGGTGTAGGCGCCCATGCCGCCGGTGTTGGGCCCGGCGTCGCCGTCGCCGACGCGCTTGAAGTCCTGGGCGGGCAGCAGCGGCACCACGGCCCCGGCCGGGTCGACCACGCAGAACAGGGAGACCTCGGGGCCGTCGAGGAACGACTCGAGGAGCACCGGGTGCCCGCCGTCGAGCAGCGTCATCGCGTGGGCGCGGGCGGCCCGCAGGTCCTTGGTGACCACGACGCCCTTGCCCGCGGCGAGCCCGTCGTCCTTGACCACCCAGGTGGGCCCGAACCGCGCCAGGGCGGCGTCGAGGCGGGCGGGGTTGTCGACGACCTCGCTGTGCGCGGTCGGCACCCCCGCGGCGGTCATGACGTCCTTCGCGAACGCCTTCGACCCCTCGATCCGCGCCGCCTCGGAACCCGGCCCGAAGCAGGCGACGCCCGCCGCGCGCACCGCGTCGGCCGCCCCGGCCACCAGCGGCCCCTCCGGCCCGATGACGACGAGGTCGGCCTTCCACCGCACGGCCAGCTCGACCACGGCGGCGGGGTCCACGGCGTCGACCCCGTGGGTCTCCGCCAGCGCGGCCGTCCCGGCGTTGCCGGGCGCGCACGCCAGCGCGACCACCTCGGGGTCCTTCGACAAGGCGAGGACCAGGGCATGCTCGCGGGCGCCAGACCCGATCACCAGGACACGCACGAGGAGCGAGCGTAGAGGCTGTGCGCCGAACGGCGGTAATCGAGTGCCCGGTTCGCGCTCCACCCGCCTCCGGTCGCCGTCAGCCCGGATCGGCGGCGGCCGTGTTCCCGGGGAGGACGCACCTCGGCCGCGTCCCGGGACGGGGACGCGGCCGACGGTGATCCTGGACGGAGGGGCAGGCGCGACGGATCAGCCCGCGGGGCGGTTCAGGACCCCGGCCAGCAGCGAGTGCACCGCCGCGTGGTCGGCCGGGTCGGTGAGCTTGCACTGGCCGCCGCGGAGGCGGTACCACTCGTCGGCGCCCGCGTAGCGGACCTTGGCGGTGACCACGCCGTCGGTGGTGCTCACCGTGCGCAGTTCGAGGTCGCCGGTGACGACGCCCGCTTCCTCGGTCATCAGGCCGGGGCCCGCGCTCAGCGGGGAGGTGTACTCGTTCAGCATGTGCCCAGCATGTCCGACGGCGCCGCCTTCCCCGCGGGTTCGGAACTCCGCGGCGGACCGAACGGGTGCGGGGGCCCGCGACGCGGGCCCCCGCACCTCGGTCAGCAGCGGTCGAGCATGGTCAGCAGCGCCGACTTCTCCCCCGAGGTGACCTTCAGGCCGTACTTGTACTTCACCGTCGTCCACGCCTTGGCGTAGGTGCACCAGTACGAGGTCAGCGACGGCTTCCAGCTCTCCGGGCCCTGGTCGCCCTTGGACTGGTTGACGTTGTCGGTGACCGCGAGCAACTGCGGCGCGCTCAGGTCGTTGGCCAACTGCTGGCGCTTGGCGGTGGTCCACGACGCCGCGCCCGAGCGCCACGCGTTGGCCAGCGGGACCATGTGGTCGATGTCGACGTCCGACGCCAGCGTCCAGGTCGCGCCGTCGTAGGGGCTGTACCAGCGGCCGGAGGTCGCCGCGCAGGACGAGTCGGTGACCACGCTCGTGCCGTCGCGCTTGAGCACCGTCTCGCGGGTGTCGCACGCCCCGGAGATGGTGATCCAGTGCGGGAACTTGTCCCGCGAGTACCCGGTCATCGAGCCCGCCGCCGCGACGGTGAGGGCGCTGAGCTGCGAGCGCGCGGTGGCCTCGCTCGGGATGCCCGGCGGCGTCGCGGCGGCGGTGCCCGCGAAGCCGACGAGGAGGCCGGTGGACAACAGCAGGGCGCCGAACAGCGCCCGGAGCTTCGACATTCTTCCTCCGGTGGCAGGGGTGGAGGGTCGACAGGGACGGGACTGACCCTGTCGGGGTCAGGTGGAGTGCGTCATACCTCTGAGTGACACTCCAACGACCGAATGTAGAAGCTCCGGATCACTGTCGGGTCCAACTGGCAATTGGTCACACCGGGCAGGCGGGCCGGTTCGCGGGCTCCGGGTCCGGCCAGAACCCGAACCGGGGCCGCGACGGGCTGAGCAGCCCGGCCGTGCAGCCCCGGCTCCGGATGGTCGCGTCGGAGTACGAGGTGCCGGTGCTGAGCCCGCTGATGTCGCGTAGCTGCATGACCGGCTCGTCGAAGTAGACCGTCGGGCGGTCCTTCGGCTGCACGCAGGACGACGGCACGAACGACCACACGCCGTAGGTGCTGCCGCCCGCCCGGGGAGCGCTGACCAGGGCGACCGAACCGTCCTGCGTCACGTACCGGTACGACACCTTGCTCAGGTCCAGGTCGACCCGCTGGGCGGGGTCCACCACGTCGTCGGCGCCGTCGCGCCGGGTGTAGTTCAGCGACGGGGTGCACTGCTCGCCCGCGGTGAGCGTCACCCGGGTGCCGAAGGTGATCCGCCGCCACCCGGTCGTGCCGCCCTCGGTCACCTTCCGCAGCGAGTGGAACGGCGCGTTGATCGCCCCCACCCAGTCCCGCCAGCGGTCCGCGTCGGTGCCGCACCGCTCCGGCACCCCGGCCAGCCCGCCGGACTGCGACGCCCTGGTCAGGTTCGAGCGCAGCACCCAGCCGACCGGGGTCGCCATGGCGTGCGCGGTCGTCACCCGGATGCGCACCCAGTCGCCGCAGTGGGCGGTCACCTCCGCCCTGTCGCCCTTGACCGCGTTGGCCAGCACCAGCCGCCCCGGGTACTCCCGCACCGTCGACCGGTCGGTGGAGATGGTGTCGGCGGTGGCGGCCGCACCCTCGGGTGCCACCGCCACCCCGATCGCGGCGGCGGCCACCAGGCCGAGCGCCCACGTCATCCGCTTCACTGCGCCTCCTTCGCTGCAACTTGGGGAGGCCAGTACCCCGCAAATTCCCCACCGGCGACAGCAGTGGTGCGCGAATGGTCAACGACAGTGCACTCGCGGAGCGTCAGACGATGCCGCCGTTGGCGCGCACGACCTGCCCGTTGATCCAGTGGCCCTCGGGCGAGCTGAGGAAGGCGACGACCGCGGCGATGTCCTCGGGAGTGCCCAGCCGCTCCAGCGGTGCCTGCCGCGCGAGCCCGGCGACGGTCTCCTCGTCCTTGCCGTCGAGGAACAGCTCGGTCGCCGTCGGGCCCGGTGCCACGGCGTTCACCGTCACGTCCCGGCCGCGCAGCTCCCGGGCCAGGATCAGCGTCAGCGCCTCCACGGCCGCCTTGCTCGCGGCGTAGGCCCCGTAGGTGGGGAACCGCAACCCGAGCACGGAGGTGGAGAAGGTCACCAGCGACCCGCCCGGCCGGGTGCGGCGGGCAGCCTGCTTGGCGACCACGAAGGTGCCCCGGACGTTGGTGCGGTGCAGGTCGTCGAACGCGTCGAGGTCGAGGTCGGCGATCGGGGAGAGCACCATCCGCCCGGCCGCGTGGACGACCACGTCCACACCCCCGAACGCGCGCTCGGCGGTGTCGAAGACCTCGGCGACCGCGTCGGCGTCGGCGACGTCGGCCTGGACGGCGAGCGCCCGGCCGCCCGCCCCGGTGATGTCGTCGACGGTGGCCTCGGCGGCGGCCCGGTTCCCGGCGAAGGCGAGGACGACGGGCAGGCCCCTGCCCGCGAGTTCGAGGGCGACCGCGCGCCCGATGCCCCGGGAACCGCCGGTCACGATCGCGACCCTGTCTGTGGTGGTGGTGTTCACGGGGTCCACGATGCGCGCTCCCGGCCCGGTCTGGCAGGGGCTGCCCGTGGTGGGGACGGCAACCCCTGGGTCCGGGCCGCGCCCGCGGGCAGACTGGTCCTCGTGAACAGCCCGAAGTACGCCGAACTGGGTGCGTTCCTGCGGTCGCGGCGCGACCGGATTCGCCCGGCCGACGTGGGCCTGCCCCACGGTCCGCGGCGGCGCGTCCCCGGCCTGCGCCGCGACGAGGTCGCGCAACTGACCGGCGCGTCGGTGGAGTACTACACCGAGCTGGAGCGGGGTGCGGGCGCCCAGCCCTCCGAGCAGATGCTGGCCGCGCTCAGCCGCGCCCTGCGCCTCTCCGGTGACGAGCGCGACCACCTCCACCACCTGGCGAACCGCCCGGTCCCCGTCCAGGGCGGCGCCGCCTCGCACGTCCACCCGGGGATGCTCAGCCTGCTGGACCGGCTCGACGGCACCCCCGCGCAGGTCATCACCGACCTGCACGTCACCCTCGTGCAGAACCCGCTCGCGGTCGCGCTGACCGGCGACCAGTCGGGCCTGCGCGGCATGGGCGCCAGCCTCGTCTACCGGTGGTTCACCGACCCGGCCGCCCGCGACCTGTACCCGCGCGAGGACCACGACGCCCAGGGCCGCGTCCTGGCCGCCGACCTCCGGGCGGCCGCGGCCCGCCGCGACACCGCCGATCCCGAGGCAGCCGCCATGGTCGAGGCGCTGCTGGCCGAGTCCGCGGAGTTCGCCGGGGTGTGGGCCGAGCACGACGTCGCCTTCCGGCGCAACGACCGCAAGCGGCTCGTCCACCCCGTGCTCGGGCTCCTGGAGGTCGACTGCCTCAACCTGTTCAGCGAGGACGGCCGCCAGCGGCTGCTGTGGTTCACCCCCACCGCGGGCACCGACACCGTCGGCAAGCTGGAACTGCTGGGCGTGCTCGGCACCCAGGACCTCACCGCCGACCGGGCGTGAGTGGGCTCAGAGGAGGCCGCGAGCCACGCGCAGGTCCTCGGTGTGCCGGTACCAGGTCCACTTGGCCGCGTCCGTGGGCACGCCGTCGCGCTCGAAGCGGGTGCGCAGGCAGCCGATCTGGAACGCCCGGCCGTGGTGGGTGCTCACCTTCTTGGCGAACAGGCCGCCCCGGGTGACCCTGGCGACCAGGCCGGGGCCGCCGTCCGGGTCGGGGGCGACCTCGATCCGCTTCGCCCGCCCGCGCAGCGCCGTCTCGTCGTCGCAGTAGGCCACGCCCTGCGGCTGGTCGACGACCCCGCCGCCGACCAGGACCCCGCCCGCGTCGTCGCGGATCAGCGGGAACGGGTCGACCTCCCCCGAGACGGCGGCCGCGGCCAGTCGCTCCCGGTCACGTGGCAGACCCCACAGCGGCACCACCCGCGACCCGTCCGGGTCGACCGGCAGGTAGCCGACGGCGACCGCGCCGAGCCGGTCGGTCCGCATCAGCCGCAGCACGACGGCGGCCAGGTCGGCGTCGGTGCCGTGCACCACGAGCCGGTCCCCGGAGAACGACTTCAGCACCGGGTCGAGCGCCCCCCGGCCGGGCCGTTCGGGCAGTTCGACCAGGTCAAGCCCGTGACGCACGGTGAGCGCGTCCGGGCGCGCGGTGGTCGTCGCGTTTCCGCAGGCCAGCACGAGTGCGCTCACGGTTGTCTCCTGGTCTAGTCTCAGTTACCGGCATTCGCACCGAGGCAGCGCGGGAACGGGTGTCACAGTCTCTCCAACTGCCAACACCTGGAGTTTCACATGCCGGCTATCGTGCTGATCGGCGCCCAGTGGGGCGACGAGGGCAAAGGCAAGGCGACCGACCTGCTCGGCGAGCGGGTCCAGTGGGTCGTGCGGTACCAGGGCGGGAACAACGCCGGGCACACCGTGGTGCTGCCGGACGGTCAGGACTTCGCGCTGCACCTGATCCCCTCCGGCATCCTCACCCCCGGGGTGACCAACGTGATCGGCAACGGCGTCGTCGTCGACCCCTCGGTGCTGCTCACCGAGCTGGCGGGCCTGGAAGCCCGCGACGTCGACACCTCCCGCCTGCTGATCTCGGCGGACGCGCACCTGATCATGCCCTACCACGTGGCGATCGATAAGGTCACCGAGCGCTACCTCGGCAAGGCCAAGATCGGCACCACCGGGCGCGGCATCGGCCCGGCCTACCAGGACAAGGTGGCCCGCGTCGGCGTCCGGGTGCAGGACGTGCTGGACGAGAAGATCCTCCGGCAGAAGGTCGAAGCCGCCCTCGACATCAAGAACCAGATGCTGGTCAAGGTCTACAACCGCAAGGCCCTGGAGCCCGAGCGCGTGGTGGACGAGGTGCTGGCCGCCGCGGAGGGCTTCGCGCACCGCATCGCCGACACCCGCCTGCTGCTCAACCAGGCGCTGGAGCGCGGCGAGGTCGTGCTGCTGGAGGGGTCGCAGGGCACCCTGCTCGACGTCGACCACGGCACCTACCCGTTCGTGACCTCGTCCAACCCGACCTCCGGCGGCGCCAGCGCGGGCTCGGGCATCGGCCCCACCCGGATCACCACGGTCATCGGCATCCTCAAGGCCTACACCACCCGCGTCGGCTCCGGCCCGTTCCCCACCGAGCTGGACGACGACATGGGCGAGCGCCTGCGCAAGGTCGGCGGTGAAATCGGCGTCACCACCAAGCGCCTGCGCCGCACCGGCTGGTTCGACGCGGTCATCGCCCGCTACGCCAGCCGGGTCAACGGCATCACCGACTACTTCCTCACCAAGCTGGACGTGCTCTCCGGCCTGGAGAAGGTGCCGGTCTGCGTCGCCTACGAGGTCGACGGCACCCGGGTCGACGACATGCCGATGACCCAGACCGACGTGCACCACGCGGTACCGGTGTACGAGGAACTGCCCGGCTGGTTCGAGGACATCAGCGCCTGCCGCACCTGGGAGGAACTGCCCGCGAACGCCCGCGCGTACGTGGAGCGGATCGAGGAGCTGTCCGGCGCCCGCGTCTCCGCGATCGGCGTCGGCCCCGGCCGCGACCAAACCATCGTCCGCCACGAGATGGTCTAGCCAGCCCCACACCGCAGATCACCCCCCACCCGGGCACAACGGGCGCAGCCGCCGGCCACCCCCACACCGGCGGCCCGGCGACTGAATGCCCGGGTGGGTGGTTCTGCTCGGGTGGGGGTGGCGATCATGTGACAGCCTGTCTGGGCGGTGGGGCATCTTTTCAGCCCCACCTGACACGCTGGAGCACATGATCGCCGTAGGGGCCCCGCCCAAGCGGAACCACCCACCCGGGCAAGCCCACGAAACTCCCGGGCTTTTCCACGGCACGGCCAACACACAGGCACGCCGAGCAGAACCACCCCGAACCAACCCACCCGCGCTCACTCCCGCGACAACGCCGCCTCCTCCAGGTCCAGCTCCCGCTGCACCCGCCGCAGCGTCTCGTCGTCGATCTCCCGCCGGTCCCTGGCCGCCACGAACTCCGCCCGCTCCGCCGACAGCATCTCCCGCCGCAGCCGCCGGAACGCCGCGGCCGGGCTCTCCTCCTCCTGCCGCCCCAGCCGCTCCCACGCCGCGTTGCCCCGGTGCTCCGCGAGCGCCCGCAGCCGCGCCGCCAGGTGCTCCGGCACCGCGCTGGAGTCGACGATCTCCTCCAGCCGCGACACCGCCGCCCGCGCCGCGTTGTTCTGCACCTGCGCCTCGGCGAGCGCCCGCTCCTGCTCCCCGGAGTCGCGCACGCCCAGCCGCCGGATCAGCGCGGGCAGGGTCATGCCCTGCAGGAGCAGCGTGCCCACGGTCACCACGAGCGTCAGCAGCAGCACCACGTCGTGCCCGGGCATCTCCAGCGGGATGGCCGCCGCCGCGGCCAGCGACACCACCCCGCGCATCCCGGCCCACCCGAGCACCGTCACCTGCCGCCACCCCGGTGCCACCGGTTCGCGCTCCCGGACCCGCTTGAACAGCCACCTCGGCACGTACGCCGCGGGGAACATCCACGCGAACCGCACCAGGATCGCCGCCAGCAGCACCACCGCCGACGCCCCCAGCAGGTCCCACCCCGGGTCGGCGTCCGCCACGGCCGTCCGCACCTGCAACCCGATCAGCGCGAACACCAGCGACTCCAGCAGCACGTCCAGCGACTTCCACACCGCCGTCTCCTGCAACCGGGTCGAGAAGCCCGCCGCGGGCGCGTTGTGCCCCAGGTAGAGACCCGCGACCACCACGGCCAGCACCCCGGACGAGTGCACCTCCTCGGCCAGCAGGTACACCCCGAACGGCACCAGCAGCCCCAGCGCGCTCTCCAGCGCCCCGTCACCCACCCGCAGCCGGACCGCGTGCACGACGACGGCCACCACCAGCCCCACCGCCACCCCGCCGACGGCAGCGACCAGGAACGTCACCAGCCCGTCGCCCCAGGAGATCGCCGACCCGCCCACCGCGGCCGCCACCGCCACCTTGAACGCGGTCAGCGCCGTCGCGTCGTTGCCCAGGCTCTCCCCGGTCAGCAGCGTCATCGCCCGCCGGGGCAACCCCAGCCGACGCCCGATCGCCACCGCCGCCACCGCGTCCGGCGGCGCCACCACCGCCCCCAGCACCAGCGCGGGCGCCAGGCCCAACCCCGGCACCACCCAGTGCGCCACCAGCCCGACCACGGCGGTCGTGGTCAGGACCAGCCCCACCGCCAGCAACCCGATCGGCCGGATGTTGGCCTTGATGTCGAGGTAGGAGCTGTCCAGGGCGGCCGAGTACAGCAGCGGGGCCAGCACGACCAGCAGCACCAGGTCCGGGTCCAGCCCGAACTCCGGCACCCCCGGGATGAACGACACCCCGATGCCCACCGCGGTCAGCACCAGCGGGGCGGGCCAGTCCACGCGCCGCGCCAGCACCGTCACGGCCCACGACCCCACCAACAACAGCAGCAGTTCCACCCGTACCTCCACACCCGCCGGTCCTCTGCGCGAGGATGACCCATAGTCGCCCGAGAGGACCGCCGATGAGTTGCGCACACACCGAAGACCTCCCCACCGGGGTGACCGCCGACGCGACCGACGAGTGCCCCGACTGCGCCGCCCTCGGCGAACGCCACTGGGTCCACCTGCGCCAGTGCCTCACCTGCGGCCACGTCGCCTGCTGCGACTCCAGCCCACACAAGCACGCCACCGCCCACCACGGGGCGAGCGGCCACCCCGTCATGCGCTCCCACGAACCGGGCGAGTCCTGGCGCTGGTGCTACCCGGACAACCGCCTCGTCTGACCGGGAGGACCAAAGAGGCCGCCACCGGGTTCCGGTGACGGCCTCCTGCGGCTGGGTGGTCTACGCGCGCGGGAAGTTCTCCGCCCGGGAGGCGACCGCGATGTCGGGGTTGTCGCTGAACACCCCGTCGACCCCGGCCTTCCAGAAAGCGCTCAGCTCCGCGAACAGGTCGCCGTAGTTGGCCGCGACGGCGTCCGACCGCAGGTTCTTCGGCAGGAACGTGTTCTCCGCCCGGAACGTGTACGGGTGCACCTTGAGCCCCACCGCGTGGGCGTCGGCCACCAACCGCGTCGGCTGCGCCAGGTTGCCCGCCGCGTCCCGCGCCACGACCTGGTTCTTGTCCGGCCCGACCCCGTCGGCGTAGGTCGAGACCTCCTTGAGGCCCTGGGCGCTGACGACGTCGGCGTAGGTCCGCTCGTCCCCGGCCGCCACGAAGTCGTAGGGCGCGCCGGAGGCCGAGGTCAACTGGACCAGCGGGACCCGCAGCTCCCGGTGCAGCGCCTTGAGGTTCGCCACCTCGAAGGACTGCACGAACACCTTCGCGTTGCGCCGGTTGAGCCCGTTGCGGTTGAGGACCCGCACCAGCTCGGGCTCCAGGGCGAGGCCTTGGCGCTGGAAGTAGGTGGGGTGCTTGGTCTCCGGGTAGATCCCCACCTCGCGCCCCAGCTCCCGCGAGAGCCGGTTCTTGAGGTCGATCACTTCCTGGAGCGTGGGCACCTGGTGGCGCCCGTTGTGGATCGTGTTCTCCTGCCGGACGTCCGGAATCCGCTCGGTCGCCCGCAGCGTCTTCAACTCGGCCAGCGTGAAGTCCTCGGTGAACCACCCGGTCACCGCGACCCCGTCCAGGTCCTTCGTCGTCCGCCGCCCCGCGAACTCCGGGTGCGCGGCGACGTCGGTCGTCCCCCCGATCTCCGGTTCGTGCCGGGCCACCAGCACGCCGTCCTTGGTGGAGACCAGGTCGGGCTCGATGAAGTCGGCCCCCATCCGCGCCGCCAGCTCGTAGCCGGCCAGCGTGTGCTCCGGCCGGTAGCCGGAAGCACCCCGGTGCCCGATCACCAGCGGGGTCGCCCGCTCCCCGGGCCGCCCAGCCGCCTGCTCGGGAGCAGCGGCAGCACTGCTCAGCGCAGCGGTCCCCACCAAAGCCAATGCCGACACAGCAACCCCCAGCATCCGGGCAACCGTCATGACCAACCTCCACGTCCCGTCTCGGCCCAACCCTGGCCCGACCCCAAGACCACCCGGCCACCGCCCGGCGTCCACCACCCCACGGTCACGTGAACTGCCGGTACCCCGGCTTCCACCCGCCCCGGCGACGGGATTCGTCGCCGGGGCGGGTGGAAGCCGGGGGCGGGTGGGTCAGGCCAGGCCGAGGGCGGCGGGGGCCTGGGGGTCGGAGTCGGCGAGGAAGGTGGCGCAGCGGGTGTGCTCCTCGGTCTCGCCGATGGCCTGGGCGGCCTTGGCGAGGGCGGCGAGGGCGCGGAGGAAGCCCTGGTTGGGGCGGTGCGACCACGGAATGGGGCCGTGGCCCTTCCAGCCTGCGCGGCGGAGCTGGTCGAGGCCGCGGTGGTAGCCGGTGCGGGCGTAGGCGTAGGCCGCGACCGGCTGACCGTCGGCGAGGGCCCCCTCGGCCAAGGCGGCCCAGGCCTCGCTGAAGTCGGGGGTGCCGGTGACGACCTCGACCGGGTCCTGGCCCGCTTCGAGGGCGGCCTGCTGTTCGGGCCGGTCGGGCAGGTACGTGGGGTCGGGTCCGCCAAGCAGGTTCATGGGGCCATCATGCCGCGCGAGGGCCGGGTGGGGCCGGGGCGGGCGGGTTCAGGGCGCGGAAGGTGGGGTGGCCTGCTGGGCGAGGAGGTTTTGGGCCAGGTCGATGAAGTGGGCGAGGGTGGGGGCGTCGAAGGCCAGGGCGAAGTGCTGGTCGTCGGATTCGAAGACGAAGTCGTAGGCGTCGCCGTGGCCGGGCATGGCTCGGAGGTCGACGGCGGCGGTGCAGATGACGCCGGTGCTGATGCTGATGTGCGAGTTGGTGCGCATGACTGGAGATTACGTTTGAGACGCAGGACACAGGCGGCTCTCCCGAGTGAATCATGAGTCTCAAAGGGTGACGTTTGGCAGTACGCTCTGTGAGACGCGGGGTGGACGGGCAGGCTTGGGGTGTGAAAAGCACTGATCCGGGGCCGGTGGTCCAGCGGTTGATCTTCGGGGCGCGGGCGAGGGAGCTTCGGGAGCGCGCCGGGGTGGAGTTGGAGGCGGCGAACGTCGCGTTGGGGTGGTATCGCGGGAAGCTGTCGAAGGTGGAGACGGGGCAGTTGGCGACCAAGCCCCGTGAGTGCGATGAGATGTTGCGGATCTACGGGGTGAGTGGGCACGAGGCGGAGCAGTTGCGGTCACTTGCCGCCGACGGGCGGCGGTCGGCGGCGCCGGAGCGGGTCACCGACTCGGCGCGGCAGTACGTGGCGCTGGAGCGCGACTCCACCGAGATCCGCATGGTCTACAACGAGGTGCCGGGGATCTTCCAGACGGTGGAGTACGCGCGTGCCCAACTGATGCGTTCACCGGTGATCCCGGGGGCGCAGGTGGCGGGCATGGCACAGGCCCGGCACGAGCGGGGTGAGCGGCTGCGATCATCGGGCATCAGGGTTCTGGCGGTGTTGGGCATCGAAGCCCTCTACCGGGAGACCGGCGGCCAAGAGGTCTTGGCGCGGCAGTTGGAGCGCTTGGTCGAAATGGCCGGGCTGCCGAACGTGACGATCCGCATCCTGCCCTGGGCGGCGGGAGGCACGCCGGGGCTGAGTTGCCCCTTCACCCTGCTGTGGATCGAACCTGCGAATGCGCGGATCGCCTACACCGAAACGCTGACCGGGGCTGACTACCTGAAGACCACGGACACGTACAGCCTGGCCTTCGAGCAAGCGAGCGATCTGGCGCTTGGTGAAGAAGCCAGTCAGGATGAGCTGAAACGGCGGATCATCGAGCTTGAGTGAGGAAGTCCCCACCATGTTGATCTCCCCAAGCGCCCTTGTGGGGCTGACTTGGCGCAAGTCCAGCCGGAGCGGCGGGGGTGGCGCGCAGTGTGTTGAGTTGGCGAACCTGCCGGTGGGAGCGGCTGTTCGGGACAGCAAGAGCCCGGACAGCGGTCACCTCGTGCTCGCGCCCACCGCGTTCGACCAGCTCCGGGGCTGGGCCAAGCAGCGTTGACGAACAGCGGCGGCGGGGCACCTGTGCAGGTGCCCCGCCGCCGTCGTTGTTTCAACCTGTGATGCGCGACCCTCGAATGCTCAGCCCGCGATCATGCGGCCCGCGGACTTGAGGTGCTCGCAGGCCTGGGTGATGCGGGTGGCCATGGCCTGCTCCGCCGCCTTGAGGTAGCTGCGGGGGTCGTAGGCCTTCTTGTTGCCCACCTCGCCGTCGACCTTGAGGACGCCGTCGTAGTTGGTGAACATGTGGGTGGCGATGGGGCGGGTGAAGGCGTACTGGGTGTCGGTGTCGATGTTCATCTTGATGACGCCGTAGGACACCGCCTCCTGGATCTCCTCCAGCAGCGAGCCGGAACCGCCGTGGAAGACCAGGTCGAAGGGCTTGGAGCCCGGGTCGAGCCCCAGCTTCTGGGTGACGACCTCCTGGCCCTGCTTGAGGATCTCCGGGCGGAGCTTGACGTTGCCCGGCTTGTAGACGCCGTGCACGTTGCCGAAGGTGGCCGCCAGCAGGTAGCGGCCCTTCTCACCCACGCCGAGGGCGTCGACCGTCTTGAGGTAGTCGTCGGCGGTGGTGTAGAGCTTGTCGTTGATCTCGTTGGCGACGCCGTCCTCCTCGCCGCCGACGACGCCGACCTCGATCTCCAGGACGATGCGGGCCTTGGCGGCCTTCTCCAGCAGCTCGGCGGCGATCTCCAGGTTCTCCTCCAGCGGCACGGCCGAGCCGTCCCACATGTGCGACTGGAACAGCGGGTTCTTGCCCGCGTCCACGCGCTCCTGGCTGATGGCGATGAGCGGGCGGACGTAGCCGTCGAGCTTGTCCTTGGGGCAGTGGTCGGTGTGCAGTGCGACGTTGACCGGGTACTTCGCCGCCACGACGTGGGCGAACTCGGCGAGGCCGACCGCGCCGGTGACCATGTCCTTGACCTTGGTGCCGGAGGCGAACTCCGCTCCGCCGGTGGAGACCTGGATGATGCCGTCGCTCTCGGCTTCGGCGAAGCCGCGCAGCGCCGCGTTGAGCGTCTCCGATGACGTCACGTTGATGGCTGGGTAAGCGAACTCGCTCGCCTTCGCCCGGTCCAGCATCTCCGCGTAGACCTCGGGTGTGGCGATGGGCATCGGTGGTCCTCCTCGGGGTGGGACTTTCGCTGGATAGTACGAGCAGCGCGCACCGGTCCGCTCCGTCAGACTGACCACATGACCACCGCGACCTGGAATGGCGAGACGATCGCCGAGAGCGACGACACAAAGGTCGTCGAGGGGAACCACTACTTCCCGCCGGACTCCGTGCGCCGGGACCTCCTGAGCGCGTCCCCCACCACGAGCGTGTGCCCGTGGAAGGGGACGGCCAGCTACTACTCCGTGACCGTCGACGGCGAGGAGAACACCGACGCGGCCTGGTACTACCCGGCGCCGAAGGACGCGGCGGCGGAGATCAAGGACCACGTGGCCTTCTGGCGCGGGGTCGAGATCACCCCGTGAGCGCCGCCGCCAGGCTGCGGTAGGCGGCGAAGTCGAGCCCGCCGTCGGCGGTGACCACCTGGATGGCCACGTGGTCGGCACCGGCGGCGTGGTGCTCGGCGACCCGCTCGCGGATGGCCTCCTCGTCGCCCCAGGCGACGAGGGCGTCGACGAGCCGGTCGCTGCCCTTGACGTCGTCCTCGGTGAACCCGAGGCGGCGCCAGTTGTTGACGTAGTTCGGCAGCCCCAGGTACATGGCCAGGGCGCCGCGGGCCAGCTCGCGGGCCTTGGCCGGGTCGGTCTCCAGGACCACGTGCTGCTCGGGGGCCAGCAGCGGGCCCGCGCCGAGCAGTTCCCTGGCCCGGGCGGTGTGCTCGGGGGTGACCAGGTAGGGCAGGGCGCCGCGGGTGCGGGCCCCGGCCAGCTTGACCGTGCGCGGGCCCAGTGCGGCCAGGGCGACGGAGTCCATCGGCACGGCGAGCTGGTCGAGGTAGTCCACCAGCTTGCTGTAGGGCTTCTCGTAGGTCTTGTCGGTGACGCTCTCCACCAGGGCCGCGTGGCTGGCGCCCAGGCCGAGGACGAACCGGCCGGGGAACCGGGTGGAGATGCGGTCGAACGCGGTGGCGATCCCCGCGGGCCCGTCGGTCCAGATGCTGACGATGCTGGTGCCGACGGCGAGCGCGGCGGTGCCGCCGAGCAGCGCGTCGACGACGGCGAGGTCACCGCCGGGGGAGCCGCCCAGCCACAGCGCGGTGAAGCCCAGCTCTTCGAGTTCGGCCGCGTGCTCCGCGCCGTCGGTCCACAGGTGGGCCCCGCTCCAGACGCCCACCCGGCCAAGTTCGGCGGTCATGTGCCCTCCGATCGGTGTGGAAGGTGGTGAATCCTAGCGCGGGTAGCTTCGAGCCATGACGAACATCGGTTCCACGGACCTGGACGTGTTCCCGCTCAACCTCGGCGGCAATGTCTTCGGCTGGACCGCTGACCAGGCGAATTCCGAGGCCGTACTCGACGCTTACACCGAATCGGGTGGCAATTTCATCGACACCGCCGACGTCTACTCGCAGTGGGCGCCCGGGCACGTCGGTGGCGAGTCGGAGACGGTCATCGGCAACTGGATGGCCGCCCGGGGCAACCGCGACCGGGTGGTGATCGCCACGAAGGTCGGCGCCATGGAGGGCTTCAAGGGCTTGTCCGCGGCGAACGTCGAGCGGGCGGCGGAGCAGTCGCTCAAGCGGCTCGGCACCGACCACATCGACCTGTACTACGCGCACCGCGACGACACGTCGGTGCCGCTGGAGGAGACGCTGGCCGCGTTCGACTCGTTGGTGCGCAAGGGGAAGGTGCGCTACCTCGGCGCGTCGAACCTGAGCGCGGAGCGGCTGGCGGAGTCGCTGGCGGTGTCCGACCGGGAGGGCCTGGCGCGGTACGCGGCCCTGCAACCCAACTACAGCCTGGTGGCCAGGGCGGAGTACGAGCCCGAGTACGCGGAGCTGGTGGCCCGGGAGGGGTTGGCCGTGCTGCCGTACTGGTCGCTGGCGAGCGGGTTCCTCACCGGCAAGTACCGCGACGGCGCCACTGTGGACAGCGTGCGGGCGGGCGGGGCGTCCCGGCACCTGGACGACCGGGGGCGGCGGGTGCTGGCGGCGCTGGACGCGGTGGCGGGGGCGCACTCGGTGCCCGTGGCGGCGGTGGCGCTGGCGTGGTTGGCGGCGCAGCCGGGGGTGGTGGCGCCGATCGCCAGCGCGCGCACGGTCGAGCAGCTCGCGGACCTGCTGCCGATGGCGTCGCTGGAGCTGGGCGAGGACGAGCTGGCGGCGTTGACGGCCGCTTCGGACTGAGGTCGATCCGCCTCAGGGCGAGGTGGTCGAGGCCGCCGTCTTGGGTCCGCGGCCCGCGACGGCGGCCAGGGCCAGGGCGGCGGGTGCGGTGACGTGCGGCGGGTGTCCGAGCGCGGCCATGGTCACGACGAAGGCCAGCAGGGTGAGCAGGGTGGCGAACTGGCGCGCGGGCACCGCGCCGCAGGAGGTGCGGGGGAAGACGGGGAGCAGGGCGGGGCGGAAGGTCATCGGGGTCCTCTTTCACCGGATGCACGGTCGAATGCACGTGCATTTCGGTCAACGTACGGTGTCCGCCGCACTGCGCCAACCACCCGGGCGGAAGTTCACCTGACTCAGCTAGACGTGCCGACACAAGCGAAAACTGCGGAGAGTAGCCAAGTGTAAGCACAGAATTACCTGTTACTCGCGGTAGCTTACTCTGGGTAAGTCGCGGTAGCGTGGCCGGCAACCCACTCGTTCGAGGAGGAACCATGGGCGCGACGAATCTGCTGGCACGGCCGCGCAGCGTCAAGGGCAAGGTCATCCTGATCACCGGTGCCGCGCGCGGTTTCGGCGCCGGGCTGGCGAAGCGGTTCGCCGCGCGGGGCGCCAAGGTGGCCCTGGTGGGCCTCGAACCGGTGGAGATGAAGAAGGTCGCCGCCGAGTGCGGGCCGGACGCGGCGGTGTTCGAGGCCGACGTGACCGATTGGGAGGCCATGGAGACCGCGGTGGCCGGGGTGGTCGAGCGGTTCGGCGCCATCGACATCGTCATCGCCAACGCCGGGATCGCCGCCGCCGGGTTCATCCGGTCGATCGACCCGAAGGCGTTCGAGCGGACCATCGAGGTCGACCTGCTCGGCGTGTGGCGCACGGTGCGGGTGTCGCTGCCGCACGTCATCGCCGCCAAGGGCTACGTCCTCGTCGTCTCCTCGCTGGCCGCGATCACGCACGCGCCCGCCATGGCCGCCTACGCCGCGTCGAAGGCCGGGGTGGAGGCGTTCGCCAACAGCCTGCGCTCGGAGATGAAGCACCTCGGCGTCCGCGTCGGCGTCGCGCACCCGTCGTGGATCTCCACCGACCTGGTCAACGGCGCCGACGAGCACCCGGTGTTCGGGCCGCTGCGCAAGTCCATGCCCGGCCCGATCGGCAAGGCGTACCCGGTGCCGCTGGCGCTCGACGCGCTGGAGAAGGGCGTGCTGCGGCGCGACCGGACGATCCACGTGCCCGGGTGGGTCGGACTGCTCAAGCTGGTCCGCTCGTCCATCCCGCTGATCATCGAGCACGGTGCGCGGCTGACCGGCAACGTCGTGGCGAAGGCGGACGCGGCGGCGCTGGCCGACATCGCCGAGCGCGGCGCGGACGTGTCGTCGCGGCCGGTGGGCGCCGGTGGCGCGGCGGCGATGGCCGGCAAGAAGTCGTAGCCGAGCAAGATGGGGTGACCGCCACCCCAGCGCCCAGGAGGAACCGATGTCGCGACGCGAGCAGATCGTCATGACCACCGAGGAGGTCGGCGCGTTCCTGCTCGCCGAGCGCGTCGCCGACGTGGCCAGCATGGGCCCCAACGGGCGCCCGCACCTGGCACCGCTGTGGTACGTGCCGGAGGGCACCACCCTGCGGACGTGGACCTACGGCAGCTCGCAGAAGGTGGCGAACCTCCGGCGGCTGCCGCAGGCCACGGTGCTGGTCGAGGCCGGGGACTCCTACGAGGAGCTGCGCGGCGTCAGCATGGAGTGCGACGTCGAGGTGGTGGAGGACGGTGAGCGGGTCGCGGCCATCGGGTCGGAGCTGACCTCCCGCTACACCGGCAGCGAGGAGGTCGCGGTGGCCGCGTCGCAGTTCGTGCGGGTGCAGGCGGTCAAGCGGGTGGGCCTGGTGTTCACGCCGACGAAGGTCGTGTCCTGGGACCACCGCAAGCTCGGCGGCGGCTACTGACCCGCCCGCTCGGCCAGCTCGCCCAGCACCGGCTTCCACTCGCGGACCGACTGGGCGGCCACCACGCCGTCGCGCCGGTACGGGTCCTCGGCGAGCAGCGCGTCCAGCTCCGCGCGGTCGGCGACCGAGGCGATGAACATGCCGCCGAGGTCGTCGCCCCACGGGCCCGCGCCCACCACGGTGCCCGCGCCCACCAGTCCCGAGAGGTATTCGCGGTGCGCGGGCCTGCTGGCGAGGAGCCGCTCGCGGTCGGTGGTGTAGGTCGTGTCGATGATGAACCAGGTCATGGCGACGATGATCGCACCACCGAACACACCGGATGGCCCTGTGTTCACCCAGCGGGACCGGTAGGGTTCCCCCGTGGCAGGGGATGGTGGACACCGGGGTGATTTCCCCCCGAGGCGCGGTGAGCTCGGCTCCGGTGCGCCGGAGGGTCGTGCGGAGCGCAGCGTGGAGCAGACGCTGACCCGCCTGCGCGCCATCGACACCAGGAGCGCGCCACCGCCGCAGCCGGAGGCGCCGCTGACCCTGGAGGACCTCTACCGCACGCACCGGATGCGGTTGATCCGGTTGGCGCTGCTGCTCGTCGACGAGCCCGCGACCGCCGAGGACGTGGTGCAGGAGGCGTTCACCGGCCTGCACCGCAACTGGGGCAACCTGCGCGACGCGGCGGCCGCGGTCGGCTACCTGCGCACGGCGGTGGTCAACGGTTCGCGCAGCGTGCTGCGCAGGCGCAAGACCGCCCGCGAGTACACCCCGCCGCACGCGGTCAACGCCCGGTCCGCGGAGAGCCTGGCGATGCTCACCGCCGAGCACCAGGGCGTGGTGAAGGCGCTGTCGCAGTTGCCGCCGCGGCAGCGCGAGGTGCTGGTGCTGCGCTACTACGGCAACCTCACCGAGGCGGAGATCGCCGAGGCGGCGGGCATTTCCAAGGGCACCGTGAAGTCGACGGCCAGCCGGGCGCTGGAAGCGCTGCAGAAGATCATGAACCAGCCCTGAGCCGTACCGCCCCCGGGGTAGATTTGGTCCAGACCATTGCGGTCCAGACCAATACACTGCCACTGTGCACCTCGGTGCCTGGACGTCTCGGAGGGGCGACGATGGCGGGACAACTCATCACGGGTGGCAGGCTGGTCACCCCGGACGGCGTGCTCGACGACGGCTGGCTGCTGGTCGAGGACGGGCACATCGCCGCGCTGGGCACCGGCGGCCCGCCGCGCGCCGACGACGCGGTGGACGCGGGCGGCGCCTGGGTCGTCCCCGGCTTCGTCGACATCCACTGCCACGGCGGCGGCGGGGCGGCCTTCACCAGCCCCGACCCCGCCGACCTGCGGCTCGCCGCCGACACCCACGCCAGGCACGGCACCACCACCCTGCTGGCCAGCCTGGTCTCGCGGCCGGTGCCGGAACTCGCCGACCAGATCGCCGCCCTGCGCGAACTCGTCGAGGACGACGTCGTCGCGGGCGTCCACCTGGAGGGCCCGTTCCTGTCCTCGGCCCGCTGCGGCGCCCACGACCCGGCCGTCCTGCGGCCCCCGGAGCCGGAGGCGGTGGACGCGCTGCTCGCCGCCGGGCGCGGGGCGGTCCGCATGGTGACCCTGGCACCGGAACTCGCGGGCTCGGTCGAAGCGGTCCGCCGACTGGTCGACGGCGGCGCGATCGCCGCCCTGGGCCACACCGACGCGGTCGAGGCCCAGGTGCTGCCCGCCGTCGACGCCGGGGCGACGGTCGCCACCCACCTGTTCAACGGGATGCGCCCCCTGCACCACCGGGAGGCGGGCCCCATCGGCGCCCTGCTCGACGACGACCGGGTCAGCGTCGAACTCATCTGCGACCTGGTCCACCTCAGCCCGACCGTGGTCCGCCTGGCGGCCCGGCACGCCGGACCCGAGCGGACCGTCCTGGTGACCGACGCGATCGCCGCCGCCGGGGCGGGCGACGGCGACTACGAGATCGGCGGCCTGGCGGTCCGGGTGCGCGACGGGGTGCCGACGCTGGCCGAGGGCGGCGCCCTGGCGGGCAGCAGCCTGACGATGGACGCGGCCTTCCGGAACCTGGTGCGCGGCTGCGGGCTGGACGTCCCCGAGGCCGTGGCCGCGACCGCCACCCGCCCCGCCGCCCTGCTGGGCCTGGCCGACACCACCGGGAAGCTGGCCAAGGGCCTGGCGGCCGACCTGGTCCTGCTGGACCGCGACCTCGCGCTGAGCGGGGTCTGCCGCCGCGGCACCTGGCTCTGACCCGACCGCGGGCAGCTCCGCCCGACGACGACGGGCCGCCCGGTTCGCCGCTCCGACCCGCCCGGGGGCGGGCGGGTCAGTAGGGTCGGGGCCATGACCGAGGCAGATCCGGAACGGCTGCTCACCGAGGCGCTGCGGGCGCAGGCCGCGCAGGCGCCGGTGTCGGAACCGACCGGTCCGGTCGGCGGTTTCGGGCTGCTCTCCGGCAGCGACCTGCCGCTGGCGGCGACGCCCGCCGAGGTGACCGCGCGGATGCCCGGGACCGAACAGCCGCGGGCGTGGTGGGTGCTCGGGTTGGCGGTCATGCTGGGGCTGGCCGCGGGCGCGGTGGTCGGCGTCCTGACCCTGCTCTGAGTTCCGCGCCGCCGACGCCGCTGCGGGACAAAACGGACTTAACGGGAGCGATGCTCCCAGATAGCACACAGGGACGCCCTGTACCTTGTGGGCGTGCGCGCCACCGATCTCCCCGTGAACCTCGCCCTGCTGCCGAGCTGGCTGGACCCCGAGGTCATCCTCAGCAGCCTCGGCTGGTTCCTGGTGCCAGGGCTGTGCCTGATCATCTTCGCCGAGTGCGGGCTGCTGCTGGGCTTCTTCCTGCCCGGCGACTCGCTGCTGTTCACCGCCGGGCTGTTCATCGCCAAGGACGCCGCCGGGGACGGCCTGGTGGACATGCCGCCGCTGTGGCTCACCTGCCTGCTGCTCACCGCGTGCGCGTTCCTGGGCAACGTGGTCGGCTACTGGATCGGCGCCAAGGCCGGGCCCGCGCTGTTCAGCAAGCCGGACTCCAAGCTGTTCAAGCAGGAGCACGTGGTCAAGACGCACGTGTTCTTCGAGAAGTACGGGCCGCGGGCCATCGTGCTGGCGCGGTTCGTGCCGATCGTGCGGACCTTCATCACCGCCATCGCCGGGGTGGGGCGGATGGACCCGAAGAAGTTCTTCTCGTTCTCCGCCATCGGGGCGGTGCTCTGGGCGACCGGGGTGACCGTGCTGGGGTACTTCCTCGGGCAGATCGACTTCATCCACAAGAACCTCGAGGCGATGCTGGTCCTCATCGTGCTCATCTCGGTGGTGCCGATCATCATCGAGTTCGTGAAGGCGCGGCGGGAGCGCAAGCACGCCGCTTGACCTTGCGGCGTTGGCTTGTGGTCCTGTTCAGGGCTTCAAAGCCCGGTCGTTTTCGGGGCGTGCCCGGGTGGATCTGCCCAACCGTGCCGTGGGTTCAAAGCCCGGTCGTTTGTTGGGCGTGCCCGGGTGGGTGGATCTGCTTGGGCGGGGCCCCTACAGCGATCATGTGCCTGGTGTGACCGAGTGGGGCGAAAAGAGTGCCCCACTGCCCGGGCAGGCTTGCACATGATCGCTTCCCCCACCCAAGCACATCCACCCACCCGGGCCTTCTGGCGCCGGGCCGGCGGTTAGCGGGGTAGTCACCGGCTGCGCCCGGTGGGGTTCGGCGTGGCTGGCCGCCAGGCCGGCGGTTCGTGGGGTGGTTGGCGGCTGCGCCGGTGGGGTTCGGGTGGCCGGCCGCCAGGCCGGCGGTTGGTGGGTGGTTGGCGGCTGCGCCGGTGCGGTTCGGGTGGCCGGCCGCCAGGCCGGCGGTTCGTGGGGTGGTCGGCGGCTGCGCCCGGTGGGGTGCGGTTGGGGTGCGGGGTGGGGTGGTCAGGCGGCGGCCCAGATCTGGCGGGCGGCGGTGACCGCTGCGGCCTGATAGGGCGGGAGGAGGCCGCCGTCGGCGATGACCTCCACCGGCCACTTCTCCTGCTTGCGCATCCACAGGTGGGCGGTGAGGGTGCTGTAGGCGCGCAGTTCGTCGACCTCCGGGGCCACCTGGACCAGGTAGACCCAGGTGGGGCGGTTCGGGGCGTCGGGGAGTGGGTCGCGCCAGGCTCGGCGGACTCGGCGGGCGCCGATGAGGGGGGCCTCGGTGGCGAGGACCTCGTCGACCGGGGTGGGGTCGGGGGCTTCCGGGGGGCCGGTGGGGCTGAAGCGGTAGGCGGGGGCGGGGGCCGTGTCGGCCAGGGCCAGGTCGGCCAGGGCGGGGTCGGTGGGGTCGGGGGTCAGGGAGCGGATGAGGGTGGCCTCCTGGGCGGTGACCGCCACCCCCTCGGCCACCAGGTTGAGCAGCAGGGCGGCGACCGCCAGTTCCGGCTCCCCGGCGGCGTACTGGGCCTGCACCACGGCCACGACGTCGTCGGAGAGCCTGCCTGCGAGCCTGCGGGCCACCTCGGTGGCGGCGGCGTACTGTGCGACGTCCATCTGGTGGTGCCAGCTCCCCCCGTGGGTTGCCCTCGGTGCGGCGTACGGTAGCGGTCAGGCCGGGTCGGGGTCGAACATCGAGCCGGGGTTGAACAGGTTGCCCGGGTCCAGTGCGGCCTTGATCGCCCGGTGGGTGCGCAGGCCGACCGGACCTATTTCTCTCGCCAGCCACTCCCGCTTGACCTTGCCGACGCCGTGTTCGCCGGTGACCGTGCCGCCCAGGGCCAGGCCCGCGTCGAGGATGTCGGCGAAGGCGCGGCGGGCGCGGGTGAACTCGTCCTCGGACGCCGGGTCGTAGACGATCGTGGGGTGCATGTTGCCGTCGCCCGCGTGGCCGACGACGGCGACGCGGAGGCCGACCTCGGCGCTGATGCGCTCGCAGGCGTCTATCAATTCTGTGATGCGGGTGCGTGGGACGCACACGTCGTCGGTGAGCCAGGCGCCGTAGACCTCCAGGGCCATGAGGACGGCTCGGCGGGCGGTGAGGAGCAGTTGGCCCTCGGCGATGTCGAAGGTGGTGTGCGCGAGTTCCGCTCCCGCGTCCAGGCAGATTTGCTCGATCTTGGCCAGTTCCGCCCTGGCCGCCTCGCCGCCGGAGTCGGACTGGCACAGCAGCAGGGCCGCGCAGCCCCCGCCCGCGCCGAGTTCGGTCTTGAGGTGGGCCTCGACCGCGGCGATGGACACCGAGTCCATGATCTCCATCAGCGACGGGACGACGCCCTCGCGGACGATCCGGCTGACCGCCGTGCCCGCGGCGGCGGTGGTGCCGAACGCGGCGACCACGGTTCCGGGGGCCTGCGGCAGCGGGCGCAGCGCGACGGTGGCCCGGGTGATCACGCCGAGGGTGCCCTCGCTGCCGACGAACAGCTTGGTCAGGTCGTAGCCCGCGACGCCCTTGACCGTGCGGCGGCCGGTGCGGAGCAGTTCCCCGTCGGCGAGGACGACGTCGAGGCCGAGGACGGAATCGGTGGTCACCCCGTACTTCACGCAGCACAGGCCGCCCGCGTTGGTGGCGAGGTTGCCGCCGATGGTGCACCAGTCGTAGCTGGAGGGGTCCGGTGGGTAGAACAGCCCGTGCTCCTCCACCGCGCCGCGCAGGTCGAGGTTGACCACGCCCGGTTCCACCACGGCCAGCCGGTTGTCGGCGTCGATCTCGACGATGCGGTTCATCCGCGTGGTCACCAGGACCACGCAGCCGTCGACGGCGTTGGCCGCGCCGCTGAGGCCGCTGCCCGCTCCGCGCGGCACGATCGGCACCCCGTGCTCGGCGCAGGCCCGCACCACCTCCTGGACCTGGCCGGTGCTCTCCGGGAAGACCACGGCCAGCGGGTCGCCGAAGGGGGCCAGCGGCATCATGTCGCGGCGGTAACCGGCTGTGATGTCGGGGTCGACGTGCACGCCGCCGTCGCCGAGGGCGGCGCGGAGTCGGGTGAGCAGGGCGTCGGTGGTCACGCGATGACGTTAACCCGTGAGTGCTATTCCTGGCCGTACGCTCATCGGGCGACAAATTGATGCGCCATTCCAGATTTCTTCAAATCGTATGCGGAAATTGTTCGATCACTGTTTACAGTGGTGTGGCGGGCGTCACTGGGGACGCCCGGTCGGGAGGGGTTCGCCATGGTTGGCCTCGCACGTGAAGTGATGCCCGGACCGAGCGTCCAAGCCCGCACCCTCGCCAACGTGCTGCGCACGAGCATCCGCCCGATGGCCGACCGGCTGCGCCTGCACGGCTCCGGGTTGCGGATCGTCCGCGAGGCGTTCGACACCGTGGGCATGGCGCCCATCCCGCGCGGCACGCGCATCCGGGCGGTCCACGAGCCGCACGGATTCGGCGACGTCAGCGGCCTGTGGATCACCGCCCGCGCGGCCGACGAGCGGGCGGGCGCGATCCTGTACCTGCACGGCGGCGGGTTCGTCTTCGGCTCGCTGCGCAGCCACCGCCACCTGGCCGCCGCGCTGTCGCAGTCGACCGGGCTGCCGGTGCTGCTGCTGGACTACCGGCGCGCGCCGGAGCACCGCTTCCCGGCCGCCGCGGACGACGCGATGGCGGGCTACCGCTGGCTGCTCGACCAGGGCTACCGGCCGGAGCAGGTCGTGGTGGCGGGCGACTCCGCCGGTGGGCACCTGACCGCCGGGCTGCTGGCCGAGCTGACCCGGCAGCGGTTCGCGATGCCGGGCGCGGCGGTGCTGTTCTCGCCGTTCCTGGACCTGACCGGCCGCGGGCTCGACGAGCGCGACGCCGTGCACCGCGACCCGTACATCCCGCCCGCCCGCGCCAGGGAGGCGGCGTTGCAGTACGCGGGTGACGTCGATCTCGACCACCCGCGGCTGAACGTGTTCAAGGGCAGCAAGCGGCGCTGGCCGCCGATGCTGATCCAGGCGGGCGACATCGAGTGCCTGCTCGGCGACTCGGAGCGGCTCTCGGCGGCCATGCGGGCGGCGGGCGCGCACTGCGAGTTGCAGGTCTGGCCTGGTCAGGTGCACGTCTTCCCCGCCTTCTACCACCTGGTGCCCGAGGCGCGGCTGGCGCTGGGGTACGTGGGCGACTTCGTCCGCGGTGCCCTCGCGGAGCAACTCGCCGCATAGTCCGCGCGCCCGGGGGAACCCGCCGCGCGGGCGTCCTCGTCTGCTCAATTCCGGCTTGCGATCACTCCCGTCGAAGAACATGCTTGGTTAACGCAACCAGTTGTTGAGTACAACCAAGACAAACGGGACATCGCCATGGCGGACGCACAACGCGCGGCTGAGCCGAACCCAACCGACTCGGACGCGCCCGACCCGGCGGACCTGCGCACGGCCGACCAGCTCGGCCTGCAACTGGTCCGGTTCCTGCGGCTGAGCAACCACGCCAAGCAGCACTTCACCTCCAAGGCCAAGCACGCGATCGAGCGGTCGAACTACGCCCTGCTCGCCACGCTGGTCCACACCGGACCGCTGCGCGCGAACGCGCTCGCCGAGGCGATCCACTCCGACCCGTCCACGGTGAGCAGGCAGGTCGGCGCGCTGGTCGGCCAGGGGCTCGTCGAGCGGCAGACCGACCCGGACGACGGCCGCGCGTGCGTGCTGGTGCCCACCGAGGAGGGCGTCCGGGCCTTCCGGGCCAACCACGACCGGCGCACCCGGCAGATCGCGCGGATGCTCGCCGAGTGGTCCGAGGACGACCGGCGCACCCTCGTGCACCTGCTCACCAGGCTCAACACCGAGATCGAGAAGTTCCAGGGGGAAGACCGATGACCACCGTCGAAGCGAAGGCGGGCGGGGAGAAGCTGACCGGCGGGACCTCCGCCGCCAAGCACGCCGCGCCGGAGGACGCGCCGGCGCTGACCCACCGGCAGATCCTGGTGATCCTGTCCGGGTTGATGCTCGGCATGTTCCTCGCCGCGCTCGACCAGACCATCGTCGGCACCTCGATCAGGACCATCGCCGACGACCTCAACGGCCTGAGCATGCAGGCCTGGGCGACCACGGCGTACCTGATCACCTCGACGATCTCCACGCCGCTCTACGGCAAGCTGTCGGACATCTACGGCCGCAAGCCGTTCTTCACCACCGCGATCTCGATCTTCCTGGTCGGGTCGCTGGCCTGCACGCTGTCGACGTCGATGTACGAGCTGGCCGCGTTCCGCGCGCTGCAGGGCCTCGGCGCGGGCGGCCTGATGTCGCTGGCGCTGACGATCATCGCCGACATCGTGCCGCCCCGGGAGCGGGCCAAGTACCAGGGCTACTTCCTGGCCGTCTTCGGCACCTCCAGCGTGCTCGGCCCGGTCATCGGCGGCTTCTTCGCGGGCACCGACTCGATCCTGGGCGTCACCGGCTGGCGCTGGGTGTTCCTGGTGAACGTGCCGATCGGCGCGCTGGCGCTGGTCGTGGTGACCAAGGTGCTCAACGTGCCGCACCAGCGGCGCGACCACCGGATCGACTACTTCGGCGCGGCGTTCCTGTCGATGACCGTGGTGCCGCTGCTGGTCGTGGCCGAGCAGGGCCGCGAGTGGGGCTGGGACTCGACCCGGTCGATCACCTGCTACGCCATCGGGCTGGTGGGGCTGGTCGCGTTCCTGTTCGTGGAGAACCGGATGGGCGACGAGGCGCTGATCCCGCTGCGGCTGTTCCGCACCTCGACCTTCGCCATGACGATCGTCGCGGGCACCGTCATCGGCGTCGGCATGTTCGGCGGCATCTCGATGATCCCGCAGTACCTCCAGATCGTGCGCGGTCTGACGCCCACCGAGGCCGGGCTGTTCATGATCCCGATGATGCTCGGCATCATGATCGCCTCGGTGGTGTCCGGGCAGATCACCTCGCGCACCGGCCGGTACAAGGTGTTCCCGGTGCTGGGCAGCGCGCTGCTGGTGGTGGGCCTGCTGCTGTTCCACGGCGTCGAGGTGGACACCCCGATCTGGCAGCCGATGGTCTACATGACGGTGTTCGGCCTGGGGCTGGGCAACTGCATGCAGACGCTGACGATCGCCGCGCAGAACGCGGTGCCGGTGCGCGACATGGGCGTGGCGACCGCCTCGGCCACGTTCTTCCGGCAGCTCGGCGGCACGCTCGGCGTCGCGGTGTTCCTGTCGCTGCTGTTCAGCACGGTGGCCGACAACATCGCCTCGGCGTTCACCCGGGCCGCGCAGGACCCGGCGTTCCAGGCCGCGGCGGCCGACCCGGCGGTCCGGGACAACCCGGTCAACCAGCCGGTGTTCGCCGCGCTCAACGGCGGTGGGGGCGGCGGGGTGCTCCAGGACTCGTCGTTCCTGCAGGCGATCGACCCGCGGTTGGCGCTGCCGTTCCAGCAGGGCTTCACCGAGTCCATCCAGCTCGTGTTCCTGGCGGGCGCGGGCGTGATGGTGCTGGCGTTCGTGGTGTCGCTGTTCATCAAGGAGATCCCGCTGCGGCTGACCAACTCGGTCTCCGCCGCGGCCCTGGAGGGCGGCGAGGCGATGCTGCCCACCGAGGAGGACCGCGACGACGACCGCGCGGACGGGACCACCTCGGACGGCAAGGCGAACGGCGCAGTCGCCGCCCCCGAGGGCAACGGCAGCAACGGCAACGGGCACCACGGGAACGGGGTGGGCGGCCTCCCGGCCGAGGACCCCGACCGCGACGGCTTCCTGCCGTTCCAGCCCTCGGCGCTGCGGGCGAGCGCGGTCGGCGACGCCCCGGTGCTCAGCGGGCAGGTGCGCCGCCCGGACGGCTCCGCGCTCGCGGGCGCCGCCCTGACCCTGATCGACGCGCACGGCCAGCAGGTCGGCCGGGTCGGCGCCGGGCACGACGGCGGCTACCTGCTCGACGCGCCGCTGCCCGGCGCGTACACGCTCATCGCCTCCGCCCCCGACCACCAGCCGCAGGCGACCACGGTGAAGGTGCGGGCCGGTCGGGCCACGGTCGACGTGACCCTGGTCGGCGCGGCGGTGCTGCACGGGTACGTGATGGCCGCCGACGGGCACACCCCGGTCACCACGGCCAGGGTCACGCTCACCGACGCGCGCGGCGAGGTCGTGGAGACCCAGCCGAGCGCCTCCGACGGCAGCTACCGGTTCGCCGGGGTGCGCGCGGGCTCGTTCACCCTGGTGGTCAGCGCGGACACGTTCCGCCCGGCCGCGCTGCCGCTCACCCTCCCGGCCACCGGCGAGGTCCGGCACGACGTGGAACTGGTGGGCGGCGCGGAGCTGTCCGGGGTGGCCCGCACGACCACCGGGTCCCCGGTGCCGGACGCGCGGATCACCGTGCTCGACGCCGCGGGCGGTGTGGTCACCGTGACCAGCACCGACAACGAGGGCCGGTACGTGGTGGACGACCTGGCCGAGGGCGACTACACCGTGATCGCCAGCGGCTACTCGCCGACCGCCGACCAGGTCTCGCTGCGCGGCGGCGAGGTCGGCACGCACGACGTGACCCTCGGCTACGACGAGTGGAAGTGACCACCTGAGCCGACGGCGCCCGTCCCCACCGGGGCGGGCGCCGTCGTCGTCTCCGGGCTGTCAGAACGCCGCGAGGACCAGGACCCCGGGCTCGCGGCAGGCGGGCCCGGGCCGGCGCTTCACCCCAGGTCGACGACGTGGTCGGCCACCAGTCCGGCCAGCAGCGGGTCGTGCGAGGCGATGACCACGGCCGACCCGCGCCCCTTGGCGCCCTCGACCAGCCCGGCCAGCCAGCGGCGGCGCCCGGCGTCGAGGGCGCGCTCGGGTTCGTCGAGCAGCAGGACCCGGTGCTCGCGGTGGATCGCGCCGAGCAGCAGCAGCCTGCGCCGCTGCCCGCTGGACAGCGTGTACGCGGGGTCGTCCGGCAGGTCGGGGTCGACGTCCACGCCCACCAGGTCGAGGTGTTGGCGCGGGGTCAGCGCGTCGAACAGGGTGGAGTCGTCGAACAGGACCGACACGCCCCGGCGGAAGTCCGCGTGCCGCTCGTCCGGTGCCCCGCCGTTGACGGTCACGACGCCCTCGGTCAGCTCCTGCGCCCCGTACAGGCAGCGCAGCAGCGTCGACTTGCCGGACCCGTTGTCCCCGGTCAGCACCACGCAGGTGCCGCCGGGCACGTCCAGGTCGAGCCCGCGGAACAGCCACCGCTCACCGAACCGGACCCCCAGTCCCCGCCCTTCGATCACAGGCGGTGAACGCGGGTGAGCACGAGGAAGTTCCTGGTGACCCGGGGGCCACGGCTCGATGAAACTGTGCGGCATCGACTGGCCCGGCGGGCGGGCGGACGTAGCCTGGGGCCGTGGACTTCATCTTCGACTGGCTCGAATCCGCAGGCCCGGCGCTCGTGTGGGCCATCGTGCTGGGGATGGTGTTCACCGAGTGCGCGTTCATCGTCGGGTTGTTCCTGCCCGGCGACTCGCTGCTGTTCGCCGCCGGGGTGGTCCTGGCCCAGCACCACCACGAGCACCAGGCGTGGTGGCTGTCGCTGGCGGCCACGCTGACCGCCGTCGCGGGCAACCAGACCGGGTACTTCATCGGCGCCAAGACCGGGCACGCGATCATCGCCCGGCGCGGCGGCAAGGTGCTCAACCCGGAGCGGCTGGAACGCGCCCGCGACTTCCTGGACCAGCGCGGCTTCTTCGCCATCGTGGTCGCCAGGTGGCTGCCGTGGGTCCGCACCCTGGCCCCGCTGGTGGCCGGTGCGGCGCGGATGGACCCGAGGCGGTTCGCGCTGGCCACGTTCGTGGGCGGGCTCGCCTGGGTGCCGATCCTGGTGCTCGGCGGGTACTACGCGGCCGGGCTGCTCGACCAGCTCCCGTGGCTGAAGACGGTGGCGGTGGTGGCCAGCGTGGCGTTCTTCGTCGGGGGCACCGCGTGGGGCATCCGGCGGTACCGCCGGGAGCTGCGCAAGCCCGCCGAAGAGGTGTCCCTGGCCGAGTGAGCCCGCCTCAGCCCGCGGCGAGGACGAGCTGGATGCCGTCCGGGTCGCGCAGCGACAGGGTGGGGGAGTCGTCCGGGGCGGTGAAGGAGACGCCGAGGTCGGTGAGCCGCCGCGCCCAGGTGGCGAGGGCGGCCGGGTCGGCCAGCGGCAGCGTCAGGTGGTCCAGGCCCGGCCTGCACTCGTCGAACGCCGCGCGCTCGGCGCCGGGGTGCTGGACCAGGGTGAGGGTCATGCCGAAGCCGTGCAGGAACACCTTCCGCAGGCCCTGGTCGCCCTCGTCGTCCTCGCGGCCCTCGGTGGTGAAGCCGAGGACGCGTTCGTACCAGGGAACGCTGCGGTCCACGTCGGTCACCGTGAGGGCGACATGGTGCGCGCCGGTGAGAGCGGGCATCGCCGACCGTCCTTCCTTGACCCGTTCGGGGGCGGGTCATTGGTCATGATGCCCGAGCGGGGCGACGCTCGGCACGAGCGTTACTGGATCTTTCGCAGGACGAGATCCGCCGCGGCGGCGGTGCCCCCGACCAGCCGGGCGTTCGTTTCGTCCGATCCGTCCGTTCGCTCCCGCGCCTGGTCCTCGGTCCGCCCGAAGGCGCGATGGCGCTGGTAGAGGCGCTGGCGGCGGACGCCGGGGTCCGGGTCGAGGTACCAGACCTCGTCGAGCAGCGGCCGGACCGCGGGCCAGAGCAGCAGGTAGTTCCCCTCGGTGACCACGAGGGGAACCTCACAGGGGACCGGCACGGCGCAGGCGATCGGCTCCTCGACCTCGCGGCGGAACTCGGGCGCGTAGACGACCGCGTCGGTGCTGGTCCGCAACCTGCGGAGCAGGTCGGCGTAGCCGTCCGCGTCGAAGGTGTCCGGGGCGCCCTTGCGCTCGGCGCGGCCGAGCCGGTCGAGTTCGGCCTGGGCGAGGTGGAAGCCGTCCATGCCGACCAGCGCGGCCCGCCCGCCCAGGGCGGTCACCAGGCGGGCGGCCAGGGTCGACTTGCCCGCGCCGGGCGCCCCGCAGATCCCCAGGACCCGCCGGGGGCCGGTGGCGAGGGCGGCGGCCCGGTCCAGCAACTCGGAGAAGGTCCACTCCCGCCGCACGGGAACTCCATTCGGGTGAGTAGGGTTGACGCAAGCGTTTGCCGTCTGCTGAGGGAGGTGACCCAGCCGTGGCCACCATGGAAGACGTCGCCAAGCTGGCCGGTGTGTCCATCAGCACGGTCTCACACGTGGTCAACGAGACCAGGCCGGTGGCCAAGTCGACGCTCGAACGGGTGCGGGCGGCCATCGAGGAGACCGGGTACACCGGCAACGCGATCGCCCGGTCGCTGGTCACCGGCGGCACCAGGTCGATCGGCGTGGCCATGTCGCTGCTGGCCAACCCGCACCTGGCGCAGCTCGTGCACGCCATCGAGGCGGAGGCCACCGCCGCCGGCTACCAGGTGCTGCTCGGCGACACCCTGGACTCCGAGGACGGCGAGCGGGCTGCGGTGCGCAAGCTCCAGGCCCGCCGGGTCGACGGGATGCTGCTGACCCCCGCCCCCGGCGACACCGCGACGCTGGAGATGCTGGCGCGCACGGGGGTGCCCGCGGTGCTGGTGGACCGGGTGTCGCACAAGATCAAGCTGGACCAGGTGGGGGCGGAGAACATCCAGTCCACCTCGGCGCTGGTGTCGCACCTGGCCGAGGCCGGGCACCGCCGGATCGGGTTCATCAGCGGCGTGGAGTGGATGGGCGCCAGCGAGGAGCGCACCCTGGGCTACCGGCTGGGGCTGGGCCGGGCGGGCCTGCGCTGGGACTCGAACCTGGTCGCGGGCGGCGGCGCGTCCCCGCAGGACGGGGTGCTGGCGCTGCGCAGGCTGCTCACCGTCCCGGAGCGGCCGACGGCGGTCATCACCGGCAACGGGGCGATGACCGCGGGCGCCTACCGCGAGGCGCGGGCGCACCGCCTGGAGGTCGGCCGCGACCTGGCGATCGTCGGGCACGACGAGGTGGACTGGGCGGAGCTGGTGCCCCCGGGGATCACCACCATGGCGCACCCGGTGGACGAGATCGGCCGCACCGCGGTCCGCCTGCTGCTGGCCCGCCTCGACGACGGCGAACGGCCGCCGGAAACGGTCCTGCTGCCGCCGGTGCTCAACCACCGCGGTTCCTGCGGCTGCCCGGCCCCGGCGCCCACCGCGGTCCCCGGGGCGGGTTTCGCCGAGTTGTGACCGGGCGCGGCGGGCACTGGGAACAGCGAAACGCAGGGCCGAAGCCCTGCGTTTTCACTGTGGCCCGTTCGGGACCACCCGCGCCGACCGGAATCCCGCTCCGGTCAGCCCCGGGTGCCGATCAGGTGGGGAGCTGGCCCGGGCGCTCGACCTCGCCGCGCCAGGCACCGGTCTCCTTGCCGCCGCGCTCCTCGATGAAACCCTTGAAGCGCTTCATGTCGGCCTTGACCCGGCTGTCGATGAGGCCGAGCTTGTCGGCCACGTTCTCGGCGAAGCCCTCCGGGTCGATGTCCATCTGCGCGGTGACCCGCGTGGTGCGCTCGTCGAGCCGGTGGAAGGTGATGACACCCGCGTGGTCGGGCCCGGAGTCGGACTTCCACGCCACCCGCTCGTCCGGGATCTGCTCGGTGATGGTGGCGTCGAACTCCCGCGTCACCCCACCGATCTTGGTCACCCAGTGGGTGTGGCGGTCGTCGAGCTGGTCGATGCGCTCGACGCCCTCCATGAAGTGGGGGAAGGACTCGAACTGGGTCCACTGGTTGTACGCCGTGGTCACCGGAACGGTTACATCGACGGATTCGGTGATCGTGCTCAACGCGAACATCTCCTCGGTCTGCCGGTTCAAACGGTCTACTGGGACTTACCCGGTCATCCGGGACTCAACCATTCACGCCGCGCCATTCACGCCGCGCGCTCGGCCGCGCCCTCGTTCGGCGCGAGCCCGAGCATGGACAGGAGTTCGGCGCACTCGCGCGCGTCGGTGGCCACCGACGCGACCGTCCGCGCCGCGCGCCTGCGCACCTCCGCCGACAGGTCCGTCTCGATCTCGCCCTGCAGCACCAAGCCGTCTGCCATGGCGGTTCTCCTCTCCGCTGGTCGTCCTCGACTCCGTTGTCCCGCGATGTACCCAGCCACCGCACCGGTCACACACCACCGATCGGGGCATTCAGAACCCACCGGACACCGCGACGACGGCCCCGGTCACGAAGGACGCCCCGGGCCCGAGCAGCCACGACACCGCGTCGGCCACCTCCTCGGGCTGACCGGCACGACCCAGCGGCACCCTGGCGGCGAACCGCTCCGGCCGGTCGGGCATGCCCGCCGCCGCGTGCAGTTCGGAGTGGACGATCCCGGGCGCGACGCAGTTGACCCGCACCCCCTCGCGCCCGACCTCCGCGGCCAGCCCCTTGGTCAACACCTCCACGGCGGCCTTGCTCGCGGCGTAGTGCACCCACTCCCCGGGCGACCCGCGCCCGGCCGCGGTGGAGGAGACGGTGACGACCGAACCGCCCGCCCCACCGTACCGAGTGGACATCCGGCGCACGGCTTCCCTGGCGCACAGGAAAACCCCGACCACGTTGACGTCGAGCACGCGCCGCACGGTCGCCACGTCCTGCTCGTCGAGCCGCCCCGGTGTGTTGCCGGTGATGCCCGCGTTGGCGACGACGGCGGTCAGCCGACCCAGCTCCTGGGCCACGTCGAACAGGTGGGCCACGTCGTCCTCGTCGGCCACGTCCCCGCGCACCGCAACGGCTTCCCGACCGGTGGCGCGCACCTCGGCGACCACCCGCTCGGCCGCGGCGGCGTCGCGCGCGTAGTCGACCACCACGTCGAACCCGTCCCGCGCCAGCCGCGCGCAGGTGGCCGCGCCGATGCCCCGACCGCCACCGGTCACCACGACCACACCCGTCCCGGTACCCATCCGCCGGAGTCTAGGCGGGCCTTTCCAGGCGGGCGGCGGCTTCCAGCACCATCCAGCCGGAGAGCTGGACCGACAGCGCCCGCTCCGGCCGGTGCGCGTCGGGCTGGTCGGCGGGCCGCGCCCAATCGGCCGGGAACACCGGGCCGCCGGGCGCGACGGTCCGGTTGCGCCACGCGGCGTCGGCGGAGGCGAGCACGAGACCGCGGGCCACGTCCGCGGCGTCCGTGGGGAGGTGGGGCACGGCGAGGGCGAGGTAGCGGGTGAGGATGCCCGCGAACAGGCCGCCGTCGCCCCCCGCGGTGGCGGCGATGACCCCGGCGGGGGCGAGGTGCCCGGCGGTGGCGTACACGACGTCGACGGCCCGTTCGAGCCAGCCGCCGCCCGGGTCGTGGGCGCCGAGTTCGACGCAGGCGCCCAGGTAGACGCCCTGGCAGTAGCTGTAGAAGACGCGGGTGACGTCGGTGATCGAGCCGTCGGGGGCCACGTGCAGGCCGTCGAAGAGCAGGCCGGTGCGGGGGTCGCGCAGGGCGCGGGTCATCCAGTTGGTCATGGAGCGGGCGCGCTGCCGGTCGGCGCGGTCGCCGCCGGTCGGGGCGCGGTGGGCGCGGGCGAGCAGGATCGCCGCCGGACCGTTGGCCGGGACGTTCTTGAACGTGTCGCCGCGGCGCCACCAGATGCCGCCGCCGCCGTGGTCGGTCCAGCCCGCGCGCAACTGCTCGGTGATCCGGGCGACGGCGGCCCCGGTGTCGAGGCCGAGGTGGTCGGAGGCGCGCAGCAGCGCGAGGCCGAGCCACGCCACGTCGTCGTAGTAGGAGTTGGTCCAGCTCCCCAGGTTGCGCACCCGGATGCCGCGGACCAACTGCCGCACGACCCGGGCCCGGTCCGGCGCCGGGTCCCGGAGCTGCGCGTCGACCAGGCAGTCCAGCAGGTGCGCCTGCCACCAGTAGTTCCACTCGGTGAACAGGCGCTGCCCCGGTCCTGGCGGCCAGGCGGCGCGGCCGAGCGCGGTGCCGGGCAGGCCCCAGACCCGCCGCAGGTGCCGGTCTCGGACGGCGCGCTCGGCGACACCGGCGCGCGCGGCCCACAGGGTGGGCGCCACCGCGCCCCGGGCGTACCGGCTCATCCCCCGATGGTCGCCGCTGCGGCGGCGGGTCCGCCCGGCCGACCGGCCGGATTCACCCTGTCGGGGTCGACCGGCGGTCGAGCGGTCACCAGGCGGCGTCGAGGTCGGCGTGCTCGCGGACCCAGGAGTGCATGACGATGCCCGCCGCGACACCGGCGTTGATGGACCGGGTGGAGCCGAACTGGGCGATGGAGACCAGCACGTCGGCGCCCTTGCGGGCGTCCTCGCTGAGGCCGGGTCCCTCCTGGCCGAAGACCAGCACGCAGCGCCGGGGCAGCGGGGTGCGCTCGATCGGTGTGGACCCCGGGGTGTTGTCCACCCCGACCACGGCCAGGCCCTCGGCGTCGGCGAAGGTCAGCAGCGATTCCACCGTGGGGTGGTGTTCGACGTGCTGGTAGCGGTCGGTCACCATGGCGCCGCGCCGGTTCCACCGCCTGCGGCCGACGATGTGCACGGCCTTCGCGGTGAACGCGTTGGCGGTGCGCACGACGGTGCCGATGTTGTGGTCGTGCTGGAAGTTCTCGATGGCCACGTGGAAGTCGTGCCTGCGCCGGTCGAGGTCGGCGACCACGGCGTCGCGCCGCCAGTACCGGTAGGCGTCGACGACGTTGCGCCGGTCGCCCTCGGCCAGCAGCACCGGGTCGTAGCGCGGGTCGTCGGGGAGCTCACCCGGCCACGGCCCCACGCCGACCGGTTCGCCGAACACCCACTCGGTGGGGCCCTGTTCGCTCACTTCGCGGCGGAGACCAGCGGGCTCCGCCTGCTCCGCCAGCGCGTGAACGCGCCCGCGTAGGACACCACCAGCACCGCCACCGCCACGAAAGCCACGTACTGACCATAGCCGTCGGGGATGATCGGCCCGAAGACGTAGTACTCGTTGAAGCCGCCGGGCAGGTCGCCCAGGCCCTGCCGGTGGCGGAGGTGGTTCTCCAGGGTCGTCAGCGGGCAGGGCAGCGGGGTCACGTTGACGATGACGCCCCAGGCCGCGAAGAACACGTGCACGAAGATCGCCTTCGGCCAGTGCCAGGCCAGGAAGCCGCCGAACCCGATGAAGATCAGGGCGGCGAAGTGCACGACCACCGTCACGTCGACGAGCAGCGCGATCATGCGGCACCTCCCCGGCCGCCGGGTGTCCGGCGGATGCCTCCACCGTATCCCGGGGCCGGGGTCTTCCCACCGGAATTCCTACTGGTCAGTCACCTTTGACCAAACCGAGATCCGCGAGGTCCAGCAGGTACCGGTACGGCAGCCCGCGCGCCTCGATCGCCTCCCTGGCCCCGGTGCCCCGGTCGACGACGGTGACCACGCCGACGACCGTCGCCCCGGCCTCGGTCAGCGCGTCCACGGCGGTCAGCACGCTGCCGCCGGTGGTCGAGGTGTCCTCGACGGCGAGGACCCGCTGGCCCGCGACCTCGATGCCCTCGATCCGCCTGCGCATGCCGTGGGACTTGGCGTCCTTGCGCACCACGAACGCGTCGAGCACCTCACCGGCCGCCGCGGCGGCGTGCATCATCGCCACCGCCACCGGGTCGGCGCCGAGGGTCAGGCCGCCCGCGGCGACGTAGTCCCAGTCGGCGGTGAGGCCGCGCAGCAGCTTCCCGATGAGGGGGGCGGCGGCGTGGTGCAGGGTCGCCCTGCGCAGGTCGACGTAGTAGTCGGCCTCCTCGCCGGAGGACAGGGTCACCCGGCCGTGCACCACGGCCAGCTCACTTACGAGTCTCGCCAGCTCAGACCGGACCGAGGCGTCAACAGGAGTTCGCACAGGTGCACACCCTCTCATGCCGCCCGGCCGGATCAGCCGAAGCCTCGGCTGTCCTGCTTGAGGGCGGTGTCGACGGTGAGCGCGGACGCCACGACCAGGCTCAGCAGCGGGTCGGGGAGCTGCCGGTGGATCTGCAGCACGTAGTTGTCCGCCGTGGTGAACATGGTCTTGGCGAAGCCCTCCCAGGTCTTGGTGATCCTGGCGACCTCCTGGCCGGTGTTGTCGGTGATGGAGAAGTTCCAGGCGCGCCAGTTCTCGGCCTGGATGCCGCCGATCTTCTGCCCGTCGACGAGGAACCCGAACCGGATCTTGCCGATCGCGTTCTCCTGGGCGATCTCGCCGACCGGCGCGCCGTCCGGCCTGGTCACGATCATCTTCGACTTGATGAACTTCGCCGGGCGGGTCAGCAGGAGCTGGTTGTTGCCGTGCGCGTCGCGCACCTCGAAGCGGTGGGTCAGGAACTGGTCGTAGCTGGAGAGGAACCGCACGGCCTTGCGGAACGCGCCCTGCCCCACCTGCGCCACCGCGCCGACCTGCGACCCGTGCTGGTCGAACACGGTGTACTCGTTGGACATCTCGATCAGCTTGACCTTCTGGTTCACCACCAGCACCGGCTCGGTGAACAGCGTCCCGCCGCCCTGCCCGACCTGGCCGACGCCCGCCCGGCGCTGCTGGTCGCGGATCTTGTTCGGGTCGTGCGCGCCGTCGAGCGACAGCTCCCACGCGGAGGCGTCGCTGCGCTGCTGCTGCTGCCCCGGGGCGTACTGCTGACCCGGCTGCCCCGCGTACTGCTGGCCGGGGTGCTGCTGGCCCCCGTACTGCTGACCCGGTTGCTGCTGGTGCGGCTGCCCGCCGAACTGCCTGCCGGGGTGCTGCGGCTGGCCGGGGGCCTGCTGCGGGGCGGGCTGGGTGTGGCTGGTCCACTGGGAGCCGTCCCAGTACCGGAGGGTCGGGCTGCCGGGGCGATCCGGGTACCACCCGGGCTGCGGGTTCGTCATGCGCGGCAGCCTAACTCCGCCGCGGCCGGTCGGACCTGGGAATCCGCGCCTTCGCGGTGGGTGAGCGGACCGCTACCGCTACCCCCGGTTGCGGCCCGCGGCGGCGCGCTTCTCGATCAACCGGAGCAGGCCCGCGGGCAGGAGCTTGCCGATGGCGACGATGGCCTTGTACTGCCTGCCCGGGACCGAGCGGCTGCGGCCACCGGCCAGGTCGGCGAGGCAGTCGGCGACCACCCGGTCCGCGTCGAGCCACAGGAAGTCCGGCAGGTCGGTCATGTCGTCGCCCGCGCGGTCGTGGAACTCGGTGTGGGTGAAGCCCGGGACCAGGGCGACGACCCGGACACCGGTGCCCGCCAGGTTCGTGGCCAGGCCCTCCGATAGCGCCGTGACGTAGGCCTTGGTGGCCCCGTAGGAGGGGCCGGTGCCGGGGAAGAAGCCCGCGACGCTGGAGACGTTGATGATGCCGCCGTGGGCGCGGGCCAGCATCCCGGGCAGCGCGGCCCTGGTGAGGCGCATCACGGTGGTGACGTTGAGGTCGAGCTGGTTCTGCAACCAGTCCGGGTCGGCCTCGGCGAAGGCGCCTCGGGTGCCGAACCCGGCGTTGTTGACCAGCAGGTCGACCGGCTTGTCCTGGTCGGCGAGCCGGGCCTCCACGCGCTTGCGGGCGCGGGTGGTGGTCAGGTCGGCGGTCATGGCCTGCACGCGCACGCCGTGGGTCTCGGCCAGCTCCAGCGCGACGGCCTTCAGCCGGTCGGCGGTGCGGGCGACGATGACCAGGTCGTAGCCGTCTGCGGCGAGCCTGCGGGCGAAGGCGGCGCCGATGCCAGCGGTGGCACCGGTGATGAGCGCGGTGGGCATGGGGCCACGCTACTCACTGGTAACCGGGACCGGAAGAAGATCAGGCGTCCTTGGCGTCCGCGACCGGCTCCGGCGCGGCCTTCACCTGCTCACCCCTGACCTGCTCACCCCTGCTCTCCTCGGCCTCGGCCTCGACCCGCTCCGCCCCGGCCTGCTCGGGCCGTGCCCCGCCCGCGGGCTCGGCCTCGGCGTCGAACGGGTCGACCACGTCGGCGATCTCGCCGATGCCGCGCAGCAGCCGCTCCAGCCGCGACGGGCTGGAGTTCGGCGGGGCGGCGGCGAGCACCCACCCGTCCTCGATCCAGGCCACGGCGATGTCGCGGCCGATCTCCTCGGTGGCGTCCACCAGGTCCGGGGTGATCAGCGCGCGGGCCCCGGAGATGTCGGACACGAACGCGTACCGCTGCCCGACCGGGCCCAGCAGCTCCGGCATGTGCTCGCGCTGGAACGGCGTGCTCGGCACCCACAGCTCGACCACCACCGGGTGCACCTTGCGGGTCTGCACGGCGGCGATCACCGTGTTCACCCGCCCACCGGCCTCCAGGTCGAAGACGAACACCTTGCGCCTGCCGTCGGCGGTGAACGTCGACCCGGCCACCACGTCGCGGGCCACGCCGTCGCCGTAGTAGGCGACCGCGCCACCGGACCACTTCTTCGGCAGCAGCGGGTCGGTCTCGGCGAACTGCCAGCCGCGCAGGCCCGCCCACCTCCGGCGTTCCCGGTTTCTGGACGTCAGCAGCGCCCGGTCGCGCAGCAGGAAGCCGCCGCCTGCGATGAACGCGACGACCGCGATGACGAACCACACCCAAGCGGGGATACCCACACGGGCAGAGTAGTCGCCACAGCGCCGGGTTCAAGATCACGGCCCCGCGCCGCGCCCCCCGATCGCACGAACTTCCCCTGCGACGGGGGCAGACGCGCCCGGGACACGCCCGGGAGCCGGGCGGGGTCCACCGCCCGGCTCCCGGGTAACCGCTACCGCGCCCGGGACACCACCAGCCCGGACGAGTCGTCGGTGATGTCCACCGCGACCGTGTCGCCGTCGCGGACCTCACCGGCGAGAAGCTGCTTGGCGAGCTGGTCGCCGATCGCCGAGGACACCAGCCGCCGCAGCGGGCGGGCGCCGTAGACGGGGTCGAACCCGTTCAGCGCGAGCCAGTCGCGGGCCGCCGGGGTCACCGACAGGGTCAGCCTGCGCTGGGCCAGCCTGCGGCCGAGCTTGGCCACCTGGATGTCGACGATCGAGGTCAGCTCCTCGGTCGCCAGCGAGTGGAACACCACCACGTCGTCGAGGCGGTTGAGGAACTCCGGCTTGAAGTGCCGCTGCACCACGGCCATCACCGCGTCGTGGCGGCCGCGGTCGTCCAGCGCCGGGTCGGTGATCGCCTGCGAGCCGAGGTTGGAGGTGAGCACCAGGATGGTGTTGCGGAAGTCCACCGTGCGGCCCTGCCCGTCGGTGAGCCTGCCGTCGTCGAGCACCTGGAGCAGCACGTCGAAGACGTCCGGGTGGGCCTTCTCCACCTCGTCGAGCAGCACCACGCTGTACGGGCGGCGGCGCACCGACTCGGTGAGCTGCCCGCCCTGGTCGTAGCCGACGTACCCGGGGGGCGCCCCGACGAGCCTGGCCACCGAGTGCTTCTCGGAGTACTCGCTCATGTCGATGCGGATCATCGCCCGCTCGTCGTCGAACAGGAACTCCGCCAGCGCCTTGGCCAGCTCGGTCTTGCCCACGCCGGTCGGGCCCAGGAACAGGAACGACCCGGTGGGGCGGTCCGGGTCGGCCACCCCGGCGCGGGTGCGGCGGACGGCGTCGGACACCACCCGCACCGCCTCGGCCTGCCCGACCACCCGGCCCGCCAGCGCCTCCTCCATCCGCAGCAGCTTCTGCGTCTCGCCCTCCAGCATCCGGCCCGCCGGGATGCCGGTCCACGCCGCCACCACCTCGGCGACGTCGTCGGAGCCGACCTCCTCCTTGAGCATCACGCCCTCGGTGACCGCGGTGTTGGCGGTCGCGGCGGCCAGGTCCTTCTCCAGCGCCGGGATGCGGCCGTAGCGCAGCTCCGCGGCCCGGCCCAGGTCGCCGTCGCGCTCGGCCCGCTCGGACTCACCGCGCAGCGACTCCAGTTGCTCCTTGAGCTCGCGGACCTTGTCGATCGACCCCTTCTCGTTCTGCCAGCGGGCGGTCAGCCCGGCCAGCGACTCGCGCTTCTCGGCCAGCTCGGCGCGCAGCGCGGCCAGCCGGTCCCTGGAGGCGGCGTCGGCCTCCTTGGCCAGCGCCATCTCCTCGATCTCCAGGCGGCGCACGGCGCGCTCCACCTCGTCGATCTCCACCGGCCGCGAGTCGATCTCCATCCGCAGCCGGGAGGCGGCCTCGTCGACCAAGTCGATGGCCTTGTCCGGCAGGAACCGGGCGGTGATGTAGCGGTCGGACAGGGTGGCGGCGGCGACCAGGGCGCTGTCGGTGATGCGCACGCCGTGGTGCACCTCGTAGCGCTCCTTGAGCCCGCGCAGGATGCCGATGGTGTCCTCCACCGTGGGCTCGCCGACCAGCACCTGCTGGAAGCGGCGCTCCAGGGCGGGGTCCTTCTCGATGTGCCCGCGGTACTCGTCGAGCGTGGTCGCGCCCACCATCCGCAGCTCGCCGCGGGCCAGCATCGGCTTGATCATGTTGCCCGCGTCCATGGCGCCCTCGCCGGTGGCGCCCGCGCCGACGATGGTGTGCAGCTCGTCGATGAAGGTCACGACCTGGCCCGCGGAGTCGGTGATCTCCTTGAGCACGGCCTTGAGCCGCTCCTCGAACTCGCCGCGGAACTTCGCCCCGGCCACCATCGACCCCAGGTCGAGGGAGACGACGCGCTTGCCGCGCAGCGACTCGGGCACGTCCCCGGCGATGATCCGCTGGGCCAGGCCCTCGACGATGGCGGTCTTGCCGACGCCGGGCTCGCCGATGAGCACCGGGTTGTTCTTGGTGCGCCGCGACAGCACCTGCACCACCCGGCGGATCTCGGCGTCGCGGCCGATCACCGGGTCCAGCTCGCCCTTGCGGGCCCGCTCGGTGAGGTCGACGCCGTACTTCTCCAGCGCCTGGTAGGTGCCCTCGGGGTCCGGGCTGGTGACCCTGGCGGAGCCGCGGACCTTGGTGAACGCCTCGGTCAGCGCCTCCGCGGTGGCGCCGTGGCGGCGCAGCAGGTCGGCGACGTCACCGCCCTCGGCGGCCAGGCCGACCAGCACGTGCTCGGTGGAGACGTACTCGTCGCCGCGGTCGGTCGCCAGCTTCTGCGCGTGCGTGATCGCGCGCAGCGCCTCCTGGGAGAGCTGCGGCTGCGACACGGTCGCGCCGGTGGCCGCGGGCAGCGCCCGCGCGATCGGCTCCAGCTCCTTGCCGACCACGTCCGGGTCCACGCCGACGGCGGTCAGCAACGGTGCGGTCAGCCCGTCGGCCTGCGCGAGCAGGGCGCCGAGCAGGTGCACCGGCCGGATGTCGGGGTTGCCCGCGGTCGCGGCGGCCTGGGCGGCCGTCGAGATCGCCTGCTGGGTCTTGGTCGTCGGGTTGAACGCGTCCATCTCCACCTCGGTCCCACGTCGCGTTGTCGACCGGTACAACGTCAGAAAAGTTGAGCGTGTTCCGCTCAACCCTGAAAAAGTTGGGGAAGCGCCCTCCCGACACTCACACAGCGTGGCGTGACTGCGCTCCGAAACCACTCGTCCGAGTGGTCACCCACATGTCGTAAGGACTTTGTCCACAGCGGTAATCCACTTGTCCACAATCCCCAGGTGGTTGTCCACAGGGCTGTGCGCAACTGTCCACAACCCGGCCGTGTGGGTGGTGACCAGGTCCTAGAGGTCGAGGTTGAGCTTGCCGAGCAGCCGGGAGAACTCGCGGATGTCCCCGGTCGACCACTGGCCCAGTTGGGCCCGCAACTGCGCCCGCCGGTGCGAGCGGATCTCGTGCAGCCGGGACGCGCCGGTCACCGTGAGCTGCACCAGCCGGGCCCGCCCGTCGGAGGGGTCGGCCACCCGCTCCACCAGGTCCAGCTCCTCCAGCCGGGCGATCTGCCTGCTCACCGTCGACTTGTCCAGCCCGGTGCGCTCCACCACGTCGGCCGCGCGGACCGGGCCGATGTCGCTCAGGTGCAGCAGCAGCGCGTACGAGGCGCCGTCGAGGCCGGGGTGCACCCGGGCGGCCAGGGACAGCGACACGCTGCGGGCGCGGCCGAACAGCTTCGACAGCTCCCGCTCAAGATCCTGGGCGGCGTCCTCGCGCCCGCCCGTCGGCCCCTCGGTCACCGTGTCCCTTTCGTCGCGCTCGGGAGAAACCTAACCGCAGCGGCGGTCCGCCCCGCCCGCCGGGCGGACCGGGTCGCCCCCGAGAGGCCCAACCGACCGTTCTCCGGCCTCCCCGGGGTGACACCTCCAGTAGCCTGGTGCCGCCCCAGGGACCGCCCGAGAGGTGGAGTGCGCCCCCGACCATGCCAGCCGACGGCGATCTGAGCCCCATCCCGACCTCCCGCCCGCGGGCGGAGTCCCCGACCGCGGTCAGCGCCATGGTGCGCCTGGTCCGGGAGAGCTTCGCGCTGGCCGAGGCGCACCTGGACGAGGTCACCCGGTCCTTCCACGCCAACCTGTTCAACATCTCGCCCAGCGCCAGGGAGATGTTCCCGATCAACATGGAGGTGCAGCGGTCCCGGCTGCCGCGCGCCCTGGTGCACGTCATGCAGCTGGTCGACCGCCCTGACGACCTGGTCCCGTACCTGCGTGAACTCGGCCGCGACCACCGCAAGTTCGGCGCCCGCAGCGACCACTACGAGGCCGTCGGCACCGCCCTCATCCACGCCGTCCGCGAGTACTCCGGCCCCGCCTGGACCGACGACGTGCAGCGGGCCTGGGCCGAGGCCTACACGATCGTGGCCCGCGCCATGCTCGAAGCGGCGGCCGAGGACGACCACGAACCCGGCTACCGCACCGCGGAGGTCGTCGAGCACGAGCGGATCGGCTGGGACCTGGCGGTGATCCGGGTCCTGCCGTCCTCACCGGTGCCCTACCGCCCGGGCCAGTACGTCAGCGTGGAGGTCCCGCAGCGCCCCCGCCTCTGGCGCAACCTCTCCCCGGCCAACGCCCCGGACGACGAGGGCGTCCTGGAGTTCCACGTCCGCGCCGTCGACGGCGGCTGGGTCAGCCGCTCCCTGGTCGCCCACGCCCAACTCGGCGACGAGTGGAAGATCGGCGCCCCCATGGGCCACCTGGCGGTGGACCGCACCTCCGACCGGGACGTGCTGATGATCGCGGGCGGCACCGGCATCGCCCCCCTGCGCGCGATCATCGAGGAACTGGCCCAGTGGGGCCAGAACCCGCACGTCCACCTGTTCACCGGCGGCCGCGTCCGCGAAGACCTCTACGACCTCGCCCACCTGCAGAACATCGCGGTCACCAACCCCTGGCTGACGGTCATCCCGGTCCTGGAGAACGAACCGGACGTCCAAGCCGCCGAACACGGCACCCTCGCCGACGTCGTCACCCACTACGGCACCTGGGACGACTGCGACATCCTGGTCTCCGGCAGCCCCGCGATGATCCGGGCCACGGTCTCCCGCCTCCTGATCAACGGCGCCCCCCAGGACCACATCACCTACGACCCCTTCGACTGGGACTGACCCCCGCTCACGCGCGCTGCCCCACAACCGGTGCGACGCGTTCGCCCAACTCGCGAACCCCCGGCCGTCGGGCGTGCGGGACGCACGCCTGACGCAGCCGCCGAAGTGCCGCGTCGACCCGTTCGGAGCGCACCAAGGCCATCTCGGCCATGCTCAGCGCGTCATCGGGTCGCCCCCGGGGCACGGCCAGGTTGGCGAGGCCGCACAGGCCCTTCCGCGCGCATCGCCCAGCCCCCGCCTTCGGCGGCACACCCCACCGAGAAGCTGCCCAGAGGTATGGCGTCCGCTTGGGCTGAGGTTGGAGGGGAACAAGTCCGAAGTCGGGCGCACGGGGGAGGGTGCGCAGGCAGTTGATCTCTGGTTTTCCAGCGACGCACCGTGCTGCGATCGACGTGCAGGGCTCGCGTCAAACCCTCCTGGGTGCAGCCTGCCGGCTCGACATGCGGACATGGCTTTGCGAGAAGGTGGATTCGGTGGCCCGGCAGGTGCCGAGGCTGTCGGCGAGTTGTCGGCGTGGGTGGCGAGCAACTGTCGGACCTCGGCGTGGCCGAATGGGTTGCGCCGCAGTGGAACCCAGGCCGGGTGGGGACAGCGCAACGGGCAGGTCCGGTGTGGACCTGCCCGTTCCGGGGTGCGTCGAGCGTCAGCGGCGCGGCTGGGGGCGCCAGACGACCAGGGCGGTTTCCTGGCGGACCGGGACGAGGTCGTGGCGGTAGGACTTGTGGATGGCGGCCGCGGCCTGTTCGGCGACCGCGTGCACGTGGGCCAGTTCCTCGGTCAGCTCGGCGACCCTGGTGCGCAGGGCGTCGACCTCGTTCTCCAGTTCGATGATGCGCTTGATGCCCGCGAGGTTGACCCCCGCCTCCTGGGAGAGGCGTTGGACCTCGCGGAGGAGGGCGATGTCGCGGACCGAGTACCGGCGGCCGCCGCCGGAGGTGCGGCCGGGGGAGACCAGGCCCATGCGGTCGTAGCTGCGCAGGGTTTGCGCGTGCAGGCCGGAGAGCTGGGCGGCGACCGAGATGACGAAGACGGGGGTGTCCTCGTCGGCTCCCGGGAGGAACGGGTTCACGACTGCCTCGCCTTCTCCACCATGGCGGTCAGCTCGGGTCGGGGGTCGTGCTGCTTGGTGGCCTCCGCGTACGACTGCAGGGCCGTGGTGGCCGCGTCGTCCAGTTTGGCGGGGACGGAGACCTGGAGGGTGACCAGGAGGTCGCCGGTGTTGCCGTCGCGCTTGGCGACGCCCTTGCCGCGGACCCGTAACACCCGGCCGGAGGGGGTGCCGGGGGCGACGCGGGCGGTGACGACGCCTTCCAGGGTGGGCACCGTGAGGGTGGTGCCCAGGGCCAGTTCGGCGAAGGTCACCGGGACCTTGAGGGTGAGGTTGTTGCCGTCGCGGCCGAAGACCGGGTGCGGGGTGACGTGGACGCGGACGTACAGGTCGCCCGCCGCCGCCCCGTTGGAGCCGGGTTCGCCCTGGCCGGACAGGCGGATGCGCTGGTCGTCCTCGACGCCCGCGGGGATGCGGACGGTGAGGGTGCGGGTCTTGGTGCTGACGCCGTCGCCCGCGCACTCCGGGCAGGGGTCGTCGACGATGCGGCCGGTGCCGCGGCAGTCGCGGCAGGGCTCGCTGAAGGCGAAGGCGCCCTGGCTGCGGCTGAGCAGGCCCACGCCGCCGCAGGTGGCGCAGGTGCGCGGGGTGGTGCCCGGGCGGGCACCGGAACCGGCGCAGGTCTCGCAGGTCGTCGGGCTGGACAGGCGCAGCGGCACCGTCGCGCCCTTGACCGCCTCCAGGAAGTCGATGCGGACCTCGGTCTCCACGTCCGCGCCGCGGCGGGCGCGGGGCGTGGTGGCGGCACCGCGGCCGCGGCCGAACAGGTTGCCCAGCATGTCGCCGAACCCGCCGCCCGCGCCGGCACCGGCACCGCCGCCCGCGGCCTGGCCGAAGATGTCGCTGAACGACCCCGGGCCACCGCCCGCGCCGCCGCCGAAGCCGCCGCGGAAACCGCCCGCGCCGAACATGGAGCGGGCCTCGTCGTACTGCTTGCGCTTCTCCGCGTCGCCGAGCACGCCGTAGGCCTCGGACACGGCCTTGAACCGCGCCTCGGCCTTGTCGTTGCCCGGGTTGGCGTCGGGGTGCAGTTCGCGGGCGAGCTTGCGGTACGCCTTCTTGATCTCGGCGTCCCCGGCGTCGGAGGAGACGCCCAGCTCGCGATAGAAGTCCTTGTCGATCCAGTCCCTGGCACTCACCGGACGTCCCCTCCTTCCGTTCAGTCCGCCGAGGCGGGAGTCGGCTCGGCGTCGGTCACCGCGACGAGCGCGGCGCGCACGACCCGGTCGCCGAAGCGGTAACCCCGGCGGAGCACGCCGGTGACCGTCGGCCCGTCGACCTCCGGGGAGGTGCTGTGCTGCACCGCCTCGTGCACGGACGGGTCGAACGGCTCGCCCTCGTGCCCGAAGGCCTCCAGCCCGGTCTTGGTGAGGACCGCGCTGAACTTGTCGGCGACCGCCTTGAACGCGCCGGTCAGGTCGCCGTGCGCCTCGGCCCGCTCGACGTCGTCGAGCACCGAGAGGAACTCGACCACGACCTGGGCCTTGGCGCCCGCGACGACCGACTCCCGGTCGCGCTCGACGCGCTTGCGGTAGTTGGCGTACTCGGCCTGCAGGCGCTGCAGGTCGGCGGTGCGCTCGTCGAGCTGGGCCTTGACCTCGGCGGCCGGGTCGATCTCCGCCGCCGGTTCCTCGATGACGACCTCGCCCGAGATGACCTCGGCGCCGCCCTCGGGTTCGGACGGGGCGTGGGTGGTCGAGGGCTCCTCGACCACCCCGCCCTCGCGCACAACCTGAGGCTCCTCGGCGGAGGTCTCGTCGCTGTGCTTGTCGGTCACTTCTTGTCCTTGTCCTCGTCGACGATCTCGGCGTCCACCACGTCGTCCTCGGGCTTGGCGTCGGCCGGGGCGCCCTCGGCACCCGCGGCGGCGTCGGCCCCGGTGTTGGCGTAGAGCGCGGAGCCCATGGCCTGCGACTCGGTGCTCAGCTTCTCCATCGCCGACTTGATCGCGGCGATGTCGGTGCCCTTGAGCGCCTCGGTGGCCTCGGCGATCGCGGCGTTGACCTTGTCCTTGGCCTCGGCCGGGAGCTTGTCCTCGTTGTCCTTGACGAACTTCTCCGTCTGGTAGACGAGGGTCTCAGCCTGGTTGCGGACGTCGGCCTCCTCGCGGCGCTTCTGGTCCTCCTCGGCGTGCGCCTCGGCGTCCTTGACCATCCGGTCGATGTCCTCCTTGGGCAGCGCCGAGCCGCCGGTGATGGTCATCGACTGCTCCTTGCCGGTGCCCAGGTCCTTCGCGTTGACGTGCACGATGCCGTTCGCGTCGATGTCGAAGGTGACCTCGATCTGCGGCACGCCCCGGGGGGCGGGCGGCAGACCGGTCAGGTCGAAGGTGCCCAGCTTCTTGTTGTCCGCGGCGAAGTCGCGCTCACCCTGGAACACCTGGATGCCCACGGTGGTCTGGTTGTCGTCGGCGGTGGAGAAGATCTCCGAGCGCTTGGTCGGGATGGTGGTGTTGCGCTCGATGAGCTTGGTGAACACCCCGCCCTTGGTCTCGATGCCCAGCGACAGCGGGGTCACGTCGAGCAGCAGGACGTCCTTGACCTCGCCCTTGAGCACACCGGCCTGCAGCGCGGCGCCGATGGCCACGACCTCGTCCGGGTTGACGCCCTTGTTGGCCTCGCGGCCGCCGGTCAGCTCCTTGACCAGCTCGGCGACGGCGGGCATGCGGGTGGAACCACCCACGAGCACCACGTGGTCGATCTCGCCGATGGACACGCCCGCGTCCTTCACCACGTTGTTGAACGGGGTGCGGGTGCGGTCGAGCAGGTCGGAGGTGATGCGCTGGAACTCGGCCCTGGTGAGGTTCTCGTCGAGGAACAGCGGGTTCTTGTCCGCGTCGACGGTGATGTAGGGCAGGTTGATGTTGGCGCTGTTCGAGCTGGACAGCTCGATCTTCGCCTTCTCAGCGGCCTCGCGGATGCGCTGCAGCGCCATCTTGTCCTTGGTGAGGTCGATGCCGCTGGAGGACTTGAACTTGTCCACCAGCCAGTCGACGATCCGCTGGTCCCAGTCGTCGCCGCCGAGGTGGTTGTCACCGGAGGTCGAGCGGACCTCCACGACGCCGTCGCCGATCTCCAGCAGCGACACGTCGAAGGTGCCGCCGCCGAGGTCGAAGACCAGGATGGTCTGCTCCTTGGCGCCGCCCTTGTCCAGCCCGTAGGCCAGCGCGGCCGCGGTCGGCTCGTTCACGATCCGCAGCACGTTGAGGCCGGCGATCTGCCCGGCCTCCTTGGTGGCCTGGCGCTGGGCGTCCTCGAAGTAGGCGGGGACGGTGATCACCGCGTCGGTGATGGTCTCGCCCAGGTACGACTCGGCGTCGCGCTTGAGCTTCATGAGCACCCGCGCGGAGATCTCCTGCGCGGTGTAGTCCTTGCCGTCGAGCTCGGTCTTCCAGTCCGTGCCGATGTGCCGCTTGACCGAGCGGACCGTGCGGTCCACGTTGGTCACGGCCTGGTTCTTCGCGGGCTGTCCGACCAGCACCTCGCCGTTCTTGGCGAACGCCACGATGGACGGGGTCGTCCGCGAGCCCTCCGAGTTGGCGATGACCGTCGGTTCACCGCCCTCGAGGACGGCGACGACGGAGTTGGTCGTCCCCAGGTCGATGCCGACCGCACGCGCCATGATTTCCTCCTGCTTGACCCTGTGGTGTCTGTCGGGTTGAGCGTACCGGGCTCAGGTTTGAGACTTGAGTCGGACCCGCTCAACCTTCCTGACTCCCACAACGAGGCACCCCGGGAAGTTGTTCCCGGGGTGACCTGGCTCTCACTGTTCTCTTGTCAGGCGAAGCCGATGGTGATGTCCCCGGAGTTCGCGTCGAGGTCGAGGTGGTTCGCCGCCCCCAGGTCGTCGCCGACCCGGTTGTCCACCTCGCCGCTGTCGCTCTTGGCCGACACCCGGTACGCCCCGCGCGGCACGGTGACCTGGATCGACCCGCTGGAGGCGCGCGCGGCGACCCCGGCCGCTTTGGCCGCCCGGATGGTGATGTCCCCCGAGTCGGCCTCCACCGCCACGGTGTCCCCGGTGTCGACCAGCTCGACCGAGCCGGAACTCGCGGCCACCCGGACCGGCCCCCCGACCTCCCGCACGGTCACCGACCCGGACGAGGACCGCACGTCGACCGCCGCGGCCCCCCGGACCTCGACGTCCCCCGACGACGACTCCCCGAGCACCCGCACCCCCTCGGGCACGACGACGGTGTAGTCGACCCAGCAGTTGCGCTCCCCGCACCCCGAGAGCACCAGCTCGTCCCCCTCGACCCGGAACGTCGACCCCGGCCTGCTGCTGCGGTAGCCGACGTCGCGGTGCACGCTCGCGGTCTTCCCGACGCTGATCCGGACCGACCCGGAGTCGGTGTCCAGGCGGACCCCTCGTACCGCCTGCTCCACCTTCGCGTCGTCGGAGAACGTCTCCTGCTGGAACGCCCCGCACCCGGTGAGCACCCCGCTGAGCACGCCACCCACCCCGACGGCCAAGAGCACCGCCACCACCCGCCGACCCATTCCGTCCCCCTCCTGCGGCAACCCGACAGCCGGAACGCTATTGACCACCGGTGCCGCGAGCCATCAGGGAGACCCCCGACCCGTCCCTGAGGTTGCCCCTACCTCCGGTCGGCGGCGGGCGGCCGTCCCACCTGCTCCGTTCGGGGTGGAGCGTCCCCTGTGGACCGGGACGACCCGAACCCGGTCAGCGCAGCGGTTCCAGCAGGTGCTCGACCACCGGGAGCAGCTCGGCCGCGGTCGGCGGGTCGTCGTCGATCAGGCCCTGGAGCAGGATGCCGTCGACCCCGGCGAGGAAGGCCCGGAACCCGACCTCGTCGGGCTGGCGGCCGAGGCTGGTGAGCACGTCGAGCCACTGGCGGGCGGCCGGGCGCAGGGCCGGGCGGCGGGCGGCCAGCAGGTACAGCTCGTACTCGGCCATGGTGCGGCCGCGCTGCGGCCCGAGGGCCTCGGCGAGCGTCTCGGCGACCGCGCCCGCCTGGCTGCGGCCCTTGATCCGGCTGGACTCGATCCCGTCCCGGATGCGGGTGGCCATCCGCTCGGCCGACCAGGTGAGGGTGCCGACGACCAGGTCGTCCAGGGAGGCGAAGTGGTAGGTGAGCGACGCGGGCGGCACCCCGGCCTCGGCGGCGACGGTGCGGTGGGTGACGCCCGCGACCCCGTCGCGCTCGATCACCCGGAGCGCGGCCTCGACGATCTCGGTCCGCCTGCGGTCGCCGCGGGCGCGGCGGCCGTCGACGCGGCGGTAGGCGGTGCTCACCGGCGACCGGGTCCAGGGGCGCTGACCAGTGCGGGAGGCACAATTCCGCCGCACCGGGGTGACAATTTCCGCCCCTGCGCGCCCGTCGCCTCGCCGTCGGGGGCGGGGACCAGCAAGATGAACGCGGACATGACCGCCAAGTTACCTGGACGATCGTCCAGGTAGTGCGGAGGTCTGCGCCACACTTGTCCGACTTAGGCTTCGCTTACCTGGTTACTGGCGAGTAAGAAGGCGTAGGGTCTCGCTCCAAACCGACTGACGGAAGGTCACCACAGCATGGGTGCCGTGCAGCTAATCCTCGGTCTGATCGCCGTCGCGGTCAGTCTCGTGGCCTGGAGCATGTTCGTTCGCACGATCCTGCGAATGGTGAAGGTCGTCCAGTTGGGGCAGCCCGACCCGACCCGCAACGGCCCGTTCGTGCCCAGGATGAAGACGCTGATCACCGAGTTCGCCGCGCACACGCGGATGAACAAGTTCCGGCACGTCGGCTGGGCGCACTGGCTGGTGATGTGGGGCTTCCTGATCGGCTCCGCGGCGCTGTTCGAGGCCTACGGCGAGGTGTTCGTCCCGACCTGGGGCTGGCCGATCCTGGACCACTGGAACCTGTGGCACCTGCTGATGGAGCTGCTGGGCGTGGCCACCATCATCGGCGGGATCGCGCTGGTGGTCATCCGCCAGCGCAACCACCCGCGCCGGGCCGACCGCCAGTCGCGCTTCCAGGGCTCGAACTTCTGGCAGGCGTACTTCGTCGAGGCCGTGGTGATCTTCGAGGGCATCGGCATCCTCGGCGTCCGCGCGGGCAAGGCCGCGCTCGGCGCGCACGAGCTGCCCACCTGGGCCGCGTTCGTGTCCAACCCGCTCGGCGAGATCCTGCCCGCCAGCCCGAACCTGGTCTCCGCGCTGGCGTTCATCAAGCTCATGGGCGCGATGGTCTGGGTCTACGTCGTCGCCAAGTACATGACGATGGGCGTGGCCTGGCACCGGTTCAGCGCGTTCTTCAACATCTACTTCAAGCGCGAGGCCGACGGCGGGGTGGCGCTGGGCGCCCTCAAGCCGATGATGTCCGACGGCAAGCCGCTCGACTTCGAGGAGGCCGACCCGGAGAAGGACGTCTTCGGCGCGGGCAAGGTCGAGGACTTCACCTGGAAGGGCTGGCTGGACTTCACCACCTGCACCGAGTGCGGCCGCTGCCAGTCGCAGTGCCCCGCGTGGAACACCGGCAAGCCGCTCTCGCCCAAGCTGGTCATCACCCAACTGCGCGACCACGCCTACGCCAAGGCGCCCTACCTCCTCGCCGGTGGCAAGAAGGACATGATGGGCGAGGAGATCGGCCTCACCGGCGACAACCCGCACGCGGGCATCGACGTGCTGGCGCTGGCCGAGGCCGAGCGGCCGCTGATCGGCGGCGTGGACGAACTGGGCGTCATCGACCCCGAGGTGCTGTGGTCGTGCACCACCTGCGGGGCCTGCGTCGAGCAGTGCCCGGTGGACATCGAGCACGTCGACCACATCGTCGACATGCGCCGCTACCAGGTGCTGATCGAGTCGAACTTCCCGTCCGAGCTGGGCGGCATGTTCAAGAACCTGGAGAACAAGGGCAACCCCTGGGGCCAGAACGCCAAGGACCGGCTGGCCTGGACCGAGGAGCTGGACTTCGAGGTCCCGGTGTTCGAGGGCGAGCTGAGCGACGACACCGAGTACCTGTTCTGGGTCGGCTGCGCGGGCGCGTTCGAGGACCGGGCGAAGAAGACCACCCGGGCCGTCGCCGAACTGCTGCACACCGCGGACGTGAAGTACGTGGTCCTCGGCTCCGAGGAGACCTGCACCGGTGACCCGGCGCGGCGCGCGGGCAACGAGTTCCTGTTCCAGATGCTGGCCCAGCAGAACGTCGAGGTCATCAACACCGTCTTCGAGGGCCGCGAGGCGGGCAAGCGCAAGGTCGTGGTGACCTGCGCGCACTGCTTCAACACGCTGGCGAACGAGTACCCGCAGCTCGGCGGCAAGTACGAGGTCGTGCACCACACGCAGCTCCTGAACAAGCTGGTGCGCGAGCGGCGCCTGGTGCCGGTGGCCAAGGTCGCCGAGGACGTCACCTACCACGACCCGTGCTACCTGGGCCGCCACAACAAGGTCTACGAGGCACCGCGCGAGCTGGTCGGCGCGTCCGGGGCGAAGCTGCGGGAGATGCCGCGGCACGAGGAGCGCTCCATGTGCTGCGGCGCCGGTGGCGCCCGGATGTGGATGGAGGAGCGGATCGGCAAGCGGATCAACCTGGACCGGGTCGACGAGGCGCTGGGCACCGCGCCGTCGAAGATCGCCACGGGTTGCCCGTTCTGCCGGGTGATGCTGACCGACGGCGTCACCGCCCGCCAGGCCGACGGCGCGGCCGGTGAGCACGTCGAGGTGGTGGACGTGGCGCAGTTGCTGCTCGCCGCGGTCAAGCGGGGCCAGACCGAGCCCGCTGACACCCCGACCGACGAGGTGGGCACCGGCACGCCGCTGCCGGACGAGGACAAGTCGCCCACCGCGGGCAACTGACCTGACCCGAGAAGGGGCCGCGACCTGCTGGTCGCGGCCCCTTCCGCATTTCCGGGTGTTCGCAATGTGGGATGACAGTTCCGCGATGCAGGATAAGTTAGCTACGTTAACGATATGACCGAGACCGCCGACCGCACCCGGAGGCGGTGGCTCGTCCTCGCCGTCGCCGTCGCGGGCCAGGCCGCCACCAGCACCCTCGTCTACGGCCTGCCGTTCCTGATCCCCGCCCTGCGCGCGGCCGAGGGCCTGGACCTCGCCCAAGCGGGCGGCATCACCGTCGCCCCGGTGCTGGGCGTGCTGGTGGCGCTGATCGCCTGGGGCGCGGCGGCCGACCGGTTCGGCGAGCGGGTCGTGATGACCATCGGCATGACCGGCACCGGCGTGGGCGCCCTGGCCGCGGCGCTGCTGCCCGGCATCCCGGCGCTGGCGGCGTCCCTGGTGGTCGCAGGCGTGTTCTCCGCGTCGATCAGCGCGGCCAGCGGCCGGGCGGTGCTGGGCTGGTTCGGGCCCACCGAGCGCGGTCTGGCCATGGGCATCCGCCAGACCTGCCAACCGATCGGCGTCGGCATCGCGGCGCTGGCGCTACCGCCGGCGGCCGGGGCGTTCGGCTACCGGGCGGCGCTGCTGGTACCCGCCGCGCTGTGCCTGGTGTGCGCGGTGCTGGTGGCCCTGGCCCTGCTGGACCCGCCGCGCCAACCCGCGAAATCCGTGGCGGCCACCCGCTCGCCCTACCGCGGCGGGCGGCTGGTGCGGGTGCACCTGGCCAGCGCGCTGCTGGTGGTGCCGCAGTTCGTGGCGGGCACGTTCGCGCTGACCTACCTGGTGTCCGAACAGGACTGGAGCCCGGTGGCCGCGGGCGCGCTGCTGGCAGCGGTGCAGGCCCTCGGCGCGGCGGGCCGGATCGGCGCGGGCGTGTGGTCCGACCGCGTCGCCAGCCGGATGCGGCCGATGCGCACCATCGCCGCCGGGGCGGCGCTGGCCCTGGTGCTGTGGGCGGTCGGCGACCAGGTGGCGCCCTGGCTGGCGGCGGTCGGCCTGGTCGCCACGATGGTCATCTCGGTCACCGACAACGGCCTCGGCTTCACCGCGACCGCGGAACTGGCGGGCCCGTTCTGGGCGGGGCGGGCACTGGGCATCCAGAACACCGGGCAGAATGCGGTGGCCCTCGCGGTCGCCCCGGTCTTCGGCGCGCTGGTGCCCACCGCGGGCTGGGTGTGGGCACTGCTGATCGCGGCGGTCGTCCCGGTGGCGGCGATGGCGCTGACACCGGTGAAGGGCGAGGAGATCGGCTAGGGGCACCGGAGCGCCCCCAGCCGATCCCGGATCAGACGGCGTTGATCGTCTGGGTCAGGACGTTGTTGGCGGGGTCGCTGTCCGGGAAGTCCCCCGGGTGCACGGTCAGGGTGACGTCGGCGGCGGAGAAGGCGTGCTCGACGACGACCTGGGCGCCGATGAACTCGTTCGCCCCCGGGGTGCGGCGCTGCGGGAACTCACCGACGACGCTGCGCCCCTGCACGGTCGAAGGCATCCCACCCGCGCGGTCGACGATGCGCAGGCCCGCCGGAACGGTGAGCGTGGCACCGAGGCGCTCGGGCACGTTGCCGCTGGGGAAGACCGAACCGTAGACCGTGAACGTGTCACCGACGGCGAAGGTCGTCTTGCCCGCGGGCTGCCCCTCGAAGATGATCTGGCTGGTCGACAGGTCGCTGGTTGCCTTGAGGTAACCGACGTCGACGGTCAACGCCTCGGTGGTGAGCGCGTAGCGGTGCGAGTTCCCGGTGACCGGGTCGATCTTGGAGTCGAACGGCTCCCCCGGGAAGCTCTCGACGATGCCCCGGGTGAAGCCGAAACCGCGCTGCGCCAGGTACTGCGGCTGCACGACCGCCTCCCCGCCCAGGGGCAGGTCGTGGGCGCAGTAGCGGCCCGACGCGTCGGTGACCGCCTGGACCAGCATCGGGGTGTTGACGGTGACCTGGACCGCGGGCAGCACGAACTCCCCGCTCTCGCGCATCCCGTCGCCGTCGGCGTCGTCCCAGGCGGTGCCGCAGACCTCGCCGCCGCGCAGCCCGAAGTCGGCGGTCGCGGTCCGGCCGGGGCGCACGCGCACGTCCACGTGGCCCGGGGTGGTGCGCTCGTAGGTCCACCCGGTGCCCACGGCGACCCGGTAGCGGCCGGGCGCCAGGGCGGGGACCTGGTAGGTGCCGTCGGACCCCGCGTACACCTGGGTGCTCTCCCCGGTCGACAGGTTGTCCACGCGGATGCCCGACATCGGGGCCGGGGCGTCGCCGAAGCCCAGGGTCCCGGAGGCGTCCCGGTCGAACCAGACGAGCCCGGAGATGCCCCCGGTGTCCGCCGCAGCGGCCGGGACCGCACCCAGCAGAGCGCCGCCGGTGATCACGGCCGAGACGAAGGCGGTTGCGCCGATCATGGTGTTTCCCCCCAGAGAAGGTGTTTCCTGCTGACGGGGAGAACTCTGGCGGTGCGCCCTGGAAATCGGCACCTGCGCGCCTACAAGCGCGCTGCAAGCCCTGCCGACGGGGGTGGAGGTCCATGCCCGGCCCACCCCGGTCGCCACCCGCGGGACAGGACCGTGTATCCTCTGATCGTCTTGCGGATGTAGTTCAATGGTAGAACATCAGCTTCCCAAGCTGAATACGCGGGTTCGATTCCCGTCATCCGCTCCACGCGCTGAAGAGGGCGGGCCACCCACACCGGGTGGCCCGCCCTCTTCGCGTGCGCGTCAGACCGCGGTGCCGACGATGAAGCCGAGGAACCAACTGGTCAGGCAGAGCCAGGTCGCGGCGCGGGTGGCGGCTGCGGCGGTGAGCAGAAGCTTCATGTGTCCTCCTTGGGGCCCGGTACGGATGAGGGTGCTCCGCTTTCCGGGAGGGGACGCTGACAGCGTGCAGGTGGGCTATGTGCCATTTGGCGGGTCGCCGAGGAAGGCGGTGAGGACCTCGGGGCGGGTGACGAGGATGCGGCCGCGGGCCGGTGGTTCGACGATGCCCCGGTCGCGGAGGAGGGAGATGGCTCGGGCGACCGCGCGCAGGGAGGCGCCGATGGAGTGGGCGATGTCCTGCTGGGTCAGGGGGAGGGTGAGGACCACGCCCTCGGGGGTGCGCACGCCGTGGGCGGGCAGGAGGCGGGCCAGGTAGACCGCGACGCGGCGGTTGACGTCGAGGGTGGCGGTGTCGGTGCGGGCGGTTTCGGCCTGGACCAGGCGGGAGGCCATCTGGCGGGCCAGGCCGAGGGTGATGCTCGGCCGGGTCTCCAGGAGTTCGACGAAGCGCTCGCGGCGCAGTTGCACGGCGGTGATCGCGGTCAGCGTGCGGACGGTGGCCGTGCGGACGGTGGGCGCCTGGGTGCGCTCGCGCAGGGCGGCGAGGTCGCCGAGGACGTCGCCGGGGCCGCGGAAGGCGACCAGGAGTTCGCCGCCGTCGCGGGTGACCGCGTCGACCCGGACCCAGCCGGAGACCAGGACGAGGACGTGGTCGGTGGGGTCGCCCTGGCGCAGGACGACCTCGTCGGCGGGGAAGGTGCGCGGGGTGCCCCGGTCGAGCAGCAGCCGCCGGTCGGCGGGCTCCAGGTGGGCCAGCAGCGAACCGGCGACGGGCTCGGGGTCAGCTCGCCCTGGCACGCATCTGGGCGCGCATCGCGGGCAGGCCGAACTCCCGGACCGCGGTGAGCGCTTCCCTGGACACCCTGGTGAACGGCTTGCCCGCGTCGACCTGCCACCACAGGTCGCCGATCGGCACGCCGCTGCCGACGAGCATCACGTCGCCGATGCGCTCCTGCCAGGCGCCCGCGGTGTGGCCCGCGGCGCGCAGGTACGGCCGGATGCGTAGCTGCGAACTCCACTCGTCGGTGGAGCTGACGCTGAGCGTCAGCGTGAACCTGGTGCTGCGCGGGGTGCTGGTCTGCAGGATGGCGACCTGGCCGACCTGCCCGTCCGCGAGCACCCGGAAGCGCTTGCCCATGCCGGACAGGCCCAGGGCCCGCAGGCCCGGCGCCAGCCCGGTCTCCACCATCAGCCGGAACCACTCGTCCGCGTTGCGGACCGCTCCTGCTTCCAACGCCGCCCCCCTTGCTCGTCGGATTCCCGTTCTTGGCACAGCCCCCACGGCGCGCCCCCGACCGACCCGCCCGCGCGGGCCCCTGGACCCGAACGGGCCCACGGACTCCTCACGGAGAGCGGTTCGCCGCGGAGCGCGTCCCACCGCGCACCCACTGCGCACACCCATTGCGATCGGTCGGTCACCGGGTTTCGGTACGAGCCTAACCCGGTGCACCGACAGTTCCCGCACCCCGCCGGTTGCGGATGAATCACTCTCGTGGATCTGGACAAGCACGGACGGCGACCACCACCATGTCTGTGGCGCGAGTCACAATGGCCATCCCCTTTAGGGGTGACTTTGCGACCGGGTGGTCCGAGACAGAAAACTGCACGTCACGGTATGCCGATGGCGGCGTCACGTAGCACGGTCGAGTGACACCCGGGAGGACACACTGATGCCACGCAGCACCACCCCCAGACCCGTCGGGGGACCCGGCGGCAACGAGGCCGCGGGCCTGTCCCTGGCCCTCGTCGACGGCGTCCCGATGTTCCGCGAGGGGCTGTCGGCCCTGGTCCTGCGGACGAAGGGCCTGCGCTGGCTCGGCGCGACCGACACCCCGCAGGGCGCGCTGCAGTTCGCCGAGCGGTACCGGCCGGACGTCGTGCTGATCGACTCCGGCCTGGACCCGCGCCAGCACCTGAGCCACACGCTGAGCGGGGCGAACCCCGACCTGGCGATCCTCATCCTGGTCCGCGACGGCCACCGCACCACCCAGTACGTGGCGACGGCGATCGCCGCGGGGGTGCACGGCGTGCTCCTCCGCTCGGCCGAACCGCCGCAGCTGCTGGAGGCGATCAGCGCCACGCACCGGGACCGCCGCTACGTCGACCCGGCGCTCGCGGCCACCGTCGCCGCGCCGCGCGCCCGGCTGGCGCAGGTCGGGGAGACCGAGCAGCAGCCGCTGTCCCGGCGCGAGTTCCAGGTCCTGCAGCTCATCGCGGACGGCCTGGAGAACCAGGCGATCGCCAAGATCCTCTACGTCTCGGTGGAGACCGTGCGCACCCACGTGAAGAGCATCCTGAGGAAGCTCTCCGCGCGGGACCGGACGCACGCCGTGGCGGTCGCGTTCAAGATCGGCGTGCTCATCGCACCACCCCTCCGGCGGTCGCCGGACGATGGGACGTGACCGGAAGCACAGGTCCACAACCGCCATCCGAGCGACTTTCCTTGCCGTGGTTACCCGCAAGTAATACCCTGTTGTTACCGGTGAGTAGCACGCTTCTGCTCGCGGCTTGACTTACCCGCACGAGCGTGAGGGACACGGAGCAACCAGATGGGTCACTACAAGAGCAACGTCCGCGACCTCGAGTTCAACCTCTTCGAGGTCTTCGGCGTGCAGGAGCGCCTGGGCAAGGGTGTGCTGGCCGACTCGGACGAGGACACCGCGCGCGGCGCGCTGGCCGAGTTGAACAAGCTCGCCACCGGCCCCCTCGCCGACTCGTTCGCCGACGCCGACCGAAACCCGCCGGTCTACGACCCCAAGACGTTCAGCGCGACGCTGCCCGAGTCGTTCAAGAAGTCCTTCCAGGCCCTCTGGGACGGCGAGTGGTGGCGGCTCAGCCTCAACAACGACATGGGCGGCCTGGGCATCCCGCCGTCGGTGCAGTGGGCCGCGGCCGAGCTGATCCTGGGCGCCAACCCGCCGCTGTTCATGTACCTGGCCGGTCCGAGCTTCGCCATGGTGGTCGACGACAACGGCACCGAGGAGCAGAAGCGCTGGGCCCGGATGATGATCGACGACGCCTGGGGCGCCACCATGGTGCTGACCGAGCCGGACGCCGGTTCGGACGTGGGCGCCGGTCGCACCAAGGCCGTCAAGCAGGACGACGGCTCCTGGCACATCGACGGCGTGAAGCGGTTCATCACCTCGGCCGACCAGGACATGACCGAGAACATCATGCACCTGGTGCTCGCCCGCCCCGAGGGCCACGGCCCCGGCACCAAGGGCCTGAGCCTGTTCCTGGTGCCGAAGTTCCTGTTCGACCCGAAGACCGGTGCCAAGGGCGAGCGCAACGGCGCCTTCGTCACCAACGTCGAGCACAAGATGGGCATCAAGGCGTCCACCACCTGCGAGCTGACCTTCGGCCAGCACGGCGTCCCGGCCAAGGGCTGGCTGCTGGGTGAGGTGCACAACGGCATCGCGCAGATGTTCCAGGTCATCGAGTACGCCCGGATGATGGTCGGCACCAAGGCGATCGCCACGCTGTCCACCGGCTACCTCAACGCGCTGGAGTACGCCAAGGAGCGCGTGCAGGGCGCCGACCTGCCGAACATGCTGGACAAGACCGCGCCCCGGGTGACGATCACCCACCACCCGGACGTGCGCCGCTCGCTGATGCTGCAGAAGGCCTACGCCGAGGGCCTGCGCTCGGTGTACCTGTACACGGCGACCTTCCAGGACCAGATCTGGACCAAGGACGGCGACGAGGACGCGCTCAAGCTCGCCGAGCGGGTCAACGACCTGCTGCTGCCGATCGTCAAGGGCGTCGGCTCCGAGCGGGCCACCGAGCAGTTGGTGCAGTCGCTGCAGACGCTGGGCGGCTCCGGCTTCCTGCAGGACTACCCGATCGAGCAGTACATCCGCGACGCCAAGATCGACTCGCTGTACGAGGGCACCACCGCCATCCAGTCGCTGGACTTCTTCTTCCGCAAGATCGTCCGCGACAAGGGCCAGGCGCTGGCGTTCCTGGCCGGGGAGATCGGCAAGTTCATCGAGGCCGAGGGCGGCAACGGGCGGCTCAAGAACGAGCGCGCGCTGCTCAAGCAGGCGCTCGAGGACGTCCAGGGCATGCTGGGCTCGCTGATCCAGTACCTCACCGCCTCGCAGGAGGACCCGCAGAGCATCAACAAGGTGGGCCAGCACAGCGTCCGCCTGCTGATGGCCACCGGCGACCTGCTGGTCGGCTGGCTGCTGCAGCGGCAGGCCGAGGTCGCGATCGCCAAGCTCGACGGCGGCGCGGCGGGCAAGGACAAGGCCTTCTACGAGGGCAAGGTCGCGGTGGCGTCGTTCTTCGCCAAGAACGTGCTGCCCGAGCTGTCGGCCGGTCGCAAGATCGTCGAGGGCGCGGACAACGACCTGATGGAGCTGGACGAGTCGGCGTTCTGAGGACGCCGGTCCCACAGCGCTGACGACGGCCCCCGGGTTCCCACCCGGGGGCCGTTGCGCGTCCACACTCGATCTGCTGACCTCTTCGGAAGTCAGAGGTCGCGGTAAACCTCACGGCGGTGGGCGACCCGTACGACAGTCACCACCACCCTGGTGTCCTCGACCTGGTAGACGACGCGGTAGTCGCCGACCCGGATGCGCATGACCCCGGAGGGCAGGCCGGTGAGTGCCCGACAGCCGAAGGGGCGCGGGTCACTGCCCAGCGCCGTCACCGCCAGCGCGATCCGCCTGCTGGCCTGTTTATCCAGTTTGCGCAGCTCTCGGAGTGCTGCCGCTGTCCACTCGATCTCGTAGAGCACCGGTCAGGCAGCACCGAACTCAGCAAGGACATCCCGGTGGGATGTGCGCGCCTCGGCAGATGCCAGCGCCTCTTGGGCCGCAGCCAGATCGGCTTCGTCCTCCGCCACTTCCAGCCGTCGAAGGTCCTCGATGGAGACGACAGCGGCCACCGGACGACCGTGCCGGGTCAGGATGGTGCGCTCGTGGGCGTGCTCGACCTTGGCCACCACCTCACCGAGGTGGTCCCGGGCTTCACTTATCGGCAACTCGGACATATGCCAAATCGTACAAAATGGGGACTTGATTCGCCAGTCCCGTGAGCCAGTCCGCTGGATCACCCACCAACGGACAAGGTCATCTTTCCTACCATATGGACGTTGGAACACCCCTTTTCAGGCTTGTGTTGACTCTGCCTGTGACATCAACGCAACGCCTGCCGCGGGTCCGAGCGGCCGAGTTGGTCGGTCGGGGCTGGCTGAACACCGGTGGGCGGGACCTGCGCCTGGGGGACTTCCGCGGCAAGGTGCTGCTGCTCGACTTCTGGACCTTCTGCTGCATCAACTGCCTGCACGTCCTCGACGAGCTGCGCCCGCTGGAGGAGGAGTTCGCCGACGTCCTGGTGACGGTGGGCGTGCACTCGCCGAAGTTCGCGCACGAGGCGGACCCGGTGGCGCTGGCGGCGGCCGTGGAGCGGTACGGGGTGCACCACCCGGTGCTCGACGACCCGGAGCTGACGACGTGGCAGGCGTTCGCGGTGAAGGCGTGGCCGACGCTGGTGGTGGTCGACCCCGAGGGGTACGTCGTGCACGTCGCCGCGGGGGAGGGGCACGTGGAGGCGTTGCGGCGGGTGGTCGCGGAGGTGGTGACCGTCCACGAGGCGAAGGGGACGCTGCACCGGGGGGACGGGCCGTACGCGCCGCCCGTGCCGGAGGTGACCGAGCTGCGGTTCCCGGCGAAGGCGGTGGACTCCGGGAACGGCACGATCCTCGTCGCCGACACCGCGCACCACCGGGTCGTGGAGGTGGACCGGGACGGGGAGACGGTCCTGCGCGCCTTCGGCACCGGGGAGCGCGGGCGGGCGGACGGCGTGGACGCCACGTTCTCCGAACCCTCCGGTGTGGCCGTGCTGCCGGACGCGGTCGCCGAGGTGGTGGGGTACCGGTTCGTGGTGGCGGACACGGTGAACCACCTGCTGCGCGGGATCGATCCGGTGACCGGCGCGGTGTCGACGGTGGCGGGGACCGGGGCGCAGTGGCGCAACGGGCCGACCGACGGGCCCGCGACCTCGATCGACCTGACCAGCCCGTGGGACCTGGTGTGGTGGGAACCCGCCGGTGGCGTGGTGGTCGCCATGGCGGGCAACCACACGCTGGGGCTGTTCGACCCGGTGGCGGGGACCGTGCGCAGGTTCGCCGGGACGACGGTGGAGGGCCTCAACGACGGGCCCGCCGCCGAGGCGTTCTTCGCGCAGACCTCCGGCCTCGCCGCCACCGGGGACCGGTTGTGGCTGGTCGACGCGGAGACCTCCGCGCTGCGCTGGGTGGACACCGCTTTCACCGTGCACACCGCCGTGGGCAAGGGGTTGTTCGACTTCGGGCACCGCGACGGCGACGCGGACCAGGCCCTGCTGCAGCACCCGCTCGGGGTGACCGCGCTGCCCGACGGGAGCGTGGTCGTCGCCGACACCTACAACGGGGCGCTGCGCCGGTTCGACCCGGTGACCGGGCGGGTGAGCACGTTGGCGACCGGGTTGGCGGAGCCGTCCGGGGCGGTGCTGGTCGACGGGGAGCTGCTGGTCGTGGCCTCCGCCGCGCACCGGTTGGAGCGGCCGGTGGCCGCCGCGCGGCTCGTCGACGGGCAGGCGCACCAGGTCAAGCGGCCGCCGACCGACATCGCCGCGGGTGAGCTGGAGCTGGCCGTGGTGTTCGAACCGCCGCCGGGGCAGAAGCTCGACCTGCGGTGGGGGCCGTCGACGCGGTTGGAGGTCACCTCCTCGCCGCCGGGGCTGCTGGCCGAGGGGGGCGGTGCGGGGACGGACCTGAGCAGGCGGCTGGTGGTGGCCGAGGGGTTCACCGAGGGGGTGCTGCACGTGGTGGCGCAGGCCGCGAGCTGCGACGACGACGGTGCCGAGCACGGGGCGTGCCACCTGACCAGGCAGGACTGGGGGGTGCCGGTGCGCGTGGGGCCGACCGGACCGGGCCGGTTGGCCCTGGTGCTCGGCGGGCTCGACCGGAACTGATACCACGGCTGCGGGTCGCCTGCGAGTGGACGGTTACCATTCCAGCGGTGGAACACAAGCTCGAGATCCAGATGCTCCAGGACCGCCTGCTCGTCCGCCTCTCCACCGAGGACGGCGAGCGGCGCAGCACCGGCGGCATCGTGATCCCGGCCACCGCGCAGATGGCCCGACGACTGGCCTGGGGGGACGTGCAGGGCGTTGGCACCAGCGTCCGCAACATCCAGGTGGGGGACCGGGTGCTGTTCAACGCCGAGGACCAGCACGAGGTCGAGGTCCACGGCCAGACCTACCTGGTGATGCGCGAGCGCGACGTCCACGCGATCGCCAGCGAGCGCACCGAACACGGAACCGGGTTGTACCTGTAACGGAAGGGTGAGCCGTGCCCGACGAGCACAACTGGCCTGGGTCGAACGGCCCGCACTGGCCGGAATCGCACGCCGAGCAGACCGATCTGCTGCCGAAGGTCCCCGCCCCCGCGGGCGGCTGGGACGCCGCCACCGAGCGGTTCGGCCCTTCCGGCGCACCGGTGTCCGGGTCGCTCCCCGAGGAGCCCCCGGCCAAGGCGCGCAACCGGCGCAAGCCCGCGATCATCGCGGGTGCGGTGTTCGGCGCGCTCGTGGTGCTCTACGGGCTCGACCTGGCGCTGTCCTCCGGCAACGTGCCGCGCGGGGTCAGCGTGGCGGGGGTCGAGGTCGGCGGCCTGTCCCACGGGGAGGCCGAGAAGGTCCTGCGCGAGCGGATCGGCCCCCGGCTGTCGCGGCCGGTGTCGGTGCGCGCGGGTGACGTCGAGCAGCAGCTCGACCCGGCGGCCACCGGGCTGACCCTGGACTGGTCGGCCACCCTGGAGCAGGCGGGCGACCAGCCGCTCAACCCGATCACCCGGATCGGCTCGTTCTTCAGCAGCTCCGAGGTCGGCGTGGTCACCGGAACCGACGAGCAGAAGCTGACCGTGGCGATGGAGAAGCTGCGCGCGGAGACCGCCAAGGACCCGGCGGAGGGTGGCATCCGCTTCGACGGCGCCACCGCGGTCGCGGTCGAGCCGGTGCCCGGCCAGCAGTTGCGGGTCGACCCCGCGCGCGAGGCCCTGGTGTCGAGCTGGGCCGACGGGCAGACCGTCGAGCTGCCGGTGGACACCACCCCGGTCAAGACGACGAAGGAAGCCGTGCAGGCGGCGTTCGAGCAGGTCGCCAAGCCCGCGGTGTCCGGCCCGGTGATCGTCAAGGGCGAGGGCAAGGACGCCACCATCGAACCCGCCGTCATCGCCACCGCGCTCACCTTCGAGGTGGCCGAGGGCGGCGCGCTCAACCCGAAGGTCGACAACGCCAAGGTCGTCGCCGCGGTCCAGCCGCAGCTCGCCTCCACCGAGAAGGAGGGCAAGGACGCGCAGGTGGTCTTCGAGGGCGGCGCCCCGACGGTCACGCCCTCGGTGGACGGCCTGGGCGTCAAGTACGACACCGCGTTCAACACCCTGCTCGACGTGCTGAAGAAGACCGACGGCCGCGAGATCAAGGTGGAGTACACCAAGAAGCCCGCCGCCGTGACCACCGAGCAGGCCAACCAGTTCGGGGTCAAGGAGGTCATCGGCGAGTTCTCCACCAAGGGCTTCGCCGCCGACTCCGGCGTCAACATCCGCGTGGTGGCGGAGAAGGTCAACGGCGCCATCGTCAAGCCCGGGGAGACGTTCAGCCTCAACGGTTTCACCGGTCCGCGCACCGCCGCGCAGGGCTACGTCGAGGCGGGCGTCATCAAGGACGGTGCCCCCGGCCGCGAGGTCGGCGGCGGCATCTCCCAGTTCGCCACGACGCTCTACAACGCCTCGTACTTCGCGGGCCTCAAGGACGCGGGCCACAAGGAGCACAGCTACTACATCAGCCGCTACCCGGCCGCCCGCGAGGCCACGGTCTTCCAGAACCACGACGGCAGCAGCGTCATCGACCTCAAGTTCACCAACGACGCCCCGACCGGGATCGCCATCCAGACCATCTGGACGTCGAACTCGATCACGGTGAAGATCTGGGGCACCAAGCGCTACACCGTCGAGTCGATCCCCGGCGCCCGCAGCGCCGAGACCGCGCCGCAGGAGAAGCCCGGCCCCACCACGGGCAAGTGCTCCCCGAGCAACGGCGCCCCCGGCTTCACCACCTCCGACACCCGGGTGCTCAAGGACGCGGCCACCGGCCGGGAGGTCCGCCGCGACACCCGCACGGTGAAGTACAACCCGCAGCCCAAGATCGTCTGCCCGCCCGCGGCCCCGGCAGGCTGAGCCGAACGGCCCAACGTCGTTTGAGGCCGCCCACCGGGTGAAACCTCCTCGTCGTCCTGATGGACCCGAGGAGGTTTCACCGATGACGAGCATGTCCGGCACGGCCCGCCGCGCCCAGGAGAACAACGGGGTCAAGGTGTTGGGCCGGGCGGGCATGGCCTGCTTCGGCCTGGTGTACCTGATCGTGGCCTACCTGGCGGTGCGCATTGCCGTCGGCGGCGGTGGTCAGGAGGCGGACCAGAACGGTGCGCTGAGCGAGATCTCCAGCACCACCTTCGGTTCGGCGGTCCTGTGGGTCCTCGCGGTGGGGCTGTTCGCCTTCGGCGTCTGGCAGCTCCTGATGGCCGCCGTCAGCTACCACTGGGTGGAGGAGGGCCGCAAGCGCACCTTCAAGCGCGTCGGCGCCGCGGTCCGCGGTGTCGTGGGCATCTCCCTGGGCGTCGCCTCGATCCGCTACGCCACCGGCGGCGGCAGCCAGGGCGGCGACGACAAGCAGCAGGAGTGGACGGCCAAGGTGCTGGAGCTGCCCGCGGGCCGGTTCCTGGTCGGCGCGGTGGCGCTGGTCGTGATCGGTGTCGGCGTGGCGAGCATCGTTTCCGGTGTGCGCAAGTCGTTCATGAAGGACCTGGACACGAGCGAACTGCCCGCCGGGTCGCGCACCTGGGTGGAGCGCCTGGGCATGGTCGGCAACATCGCCAAGGGCGTGGGCATCGCCATCGTGGGCGTCCTGCTGGGCTTCGCGGCCGTGGACTCCAACGCGGGTGAGGCGGGCGGGCTGGACAAGGCGCTGCGGACGCTGGCGGAGCAGCCCTTCGGCACGGCCCTGCTGATCGCGGTCGCCCTGGGCTTCGCCGCCTTCGGCGTCTACTGCCTGGCCGCCGCGAAGGCGCACCGCACGTAGGACTCGAACGGCGAGAGCCCCGACCGCGTCTCGCGGGTCGGGGCTCTTGTCTTTTCAGCGAATGTCGTCTCCGGCGAGCGGGTCAGGACTCGGCGGCGGCCTTCAACCGCTCCAGCGTGACCTCGATGTTCCGCTGGTTCTGCGCGACGCGGTCCCGGACCCCGGTCCCCAGCACCGTGATCGGCAGGTACCACGACGGCCGCCGGTCCCAGGTGCTCTCCGTCAGCGTGCACCCACCGGCACCCGGCTCGATGTCGTACTGCCACCGCGACACCGGCAACCCGAACGACTTCACCTCGAAGGCGAACCGGTTCGGCGCCGCGTCGGTCACCGTCGACGTGGTGGACCACCGCCGCCACCCCCGCCGGTTCGACCCGCGGAACCGGGCCCCCACCGCGGCTCCCGACGCCCCGTCGAGCCACGTGCCGCCGGTGAACTCCTCGGCGGCGGAAGCCATCCCCGGCAGGTCGCTCACCAGCGCGTACACCCGCTCGGCCGAGGCGGAAACCTCCACGCAAGCCCGTGCGGTCGGCTCGGTCACCTAGTCCTCCTCGGTCGGCGGGCGCCTGGTGACGAACACCAGCGGCGCCGTCTCGACCAGTCGATGCCCGGCGCGCGCCTCCTCCACCATCTGCGCCGCGGCGGTGTCGCCGAGTTCCGCGCGCAGCTCCCGCTCGTGCCGCAACCACAGGTCGAACAGGCGCAGCCACCGCGCGTTCGCCCCCTCGTGCACCAGGCGGTCCTCCAGCACCAGCCCGGCCTTCTCCACCATCGCCGTCCAACTCGACGCGCCCTCGCGGCCGGTGAACACGAACCGCGCGCCCGGCCGCAGCACCCGGCAGACCTCGGTCAGCGCCGCCAGCCGGTCCTGGGCGAACGGCAGCGCGTCGATGCTGACCGCGCCGTCCACGCTGGCGTCCTCCAGGGTCGTGGCGTCGAACGAGCCGCGCTGGAAGTGCGCCCGGCCGAGCAGGCCGAAGCTCTCCGCCCGAGCCGCGGCTGAGCGCAGGGCGGCGGGGGAGAAGTCGATGCCGACCAGGCGGGTGGCGGTGGCCCTGGCGAGCCACAGGCCGGGACCGCCGCGACCGCAGCCGAGGTCGGCCAGGAGCTGGCCGGGCGAGAGCTTGAGCGCGCCCACCACCGTGCCCAGCAGCCACCAGGAGCAGGAGCTGAACGTCTCCAGCTCCGCCGGGCAGTCGTCGCCGAATGCCTCGGCGTAGAGGCGGTGGGTGAGCGGGGTGGTGTTCCCGGTCTCCGCTTCGACCGCGGTCATCGGGCGGCTCTCGCGGCAGTCACAGCTATCACATCGTCGGACGTTACCCTCAGCGGTCGGGCGGTCACACCCCAGGTGGCGCGGCGGCTCAGGTGGTGCGGCGCAGCATCCGGGTCAGACCGGCGGCGACCGTGGTGGCCAGGACCCAGCCCAGCGCCACCAGCACCAGCGAGATCCACTGCGAGGCACCGGAAACCGCCCACCGGTTCTTCTGCCCGAAGTCGACGATGGGCACCAGCAGGTCGAGGGTGTAGACGACCGGGTTCCAGAAGATCTGGTCGTCGCGGTTCCCCTTGACCGGATCGGGTTGCAGGCCGAACCAGACGGCGCCCAGGACCAGGAACGCGATCAGCCACACCAGGGCGCGGGCGGGCCGGTAGCCGTAGCCGACCATCAGCCGCTGCAACCAACTCCACAGCAGCACACCGGGTCCGAGGAAGCGGGAGCCCGCGGCGAGCGCCCGGTAGCGCAGGCGCTGCTTCTCCACCAGCACGTTCGCGGCGTGCTCCTCGTTGCCCGCGGCGCGCAGCATGGTCGCGAGCTGGTCGTACGGGCCGGGCCGGTAGCTGCGCATCCCCGCCCGCAGCCAGGCCAACCGCTGCGCCACCCGGTCGTCGTCCTGCAGCCCGACCGGGTCGGCGAGGGAGTCGTAGCGGAAGTCCTCCAGGTCCATCCGCCCCTCGGCGCGCCAGAACTTCTCGTCGTCGGCGAGGGTGGCGCACCGCAGGTGCCGCAGGTCGACCCGACCGCGCGGCGGTTTGGCCACCAGGACGTGCAGTTCCTGGGTGCGCACACCGAAGGCGTTGAGCGCGACCCTGGTGCTGCCGGACCCGATCTCGGCACCGTTGAAGGTGGTGGTGCGCCCGATCTCGGCGCGGCGCATCCGGATCTCGCCCGCCGCGGCGAACGGGCGGTCGGAGCCGCCGCAGTGCAGGTCGCGGCCGACCTGGGCCACGCGCAGGTCCAACAGCGGCTTGGTGGTGCCGTCGGGGTGGTGGCCGGGGCGCAGCAGCCTGCTGCCGCGCAGGTCGAGGTTGGCGCCCACCTTGACCCCGGGCAGCAGGACGGAACCGAACACCAGCAGCGAGCGGCCGTTGAGGTTGCCGCCGCAACTGAACCGCCTGCCCTCGATGGCGTCGCCGTCGCGGTTGCTGAACACGGAGTTGTCGAACAGCGCGGTGCCCTGCACGGCCACGTCGACGATGCGCACCTGCCCGGCGAACCGCGCGTCCCTGGCGTCGAGGCCACCGCGGATGTCGGTGCCGTCGAGGTGCACGGCCCGGTCCGGGTACGGACCGGCCTGGGCGCGGCTGTCGAACCGCTCCTCGAACAGGTCCCGGTGGTCGGCGCCCGCGGACAGGTCGATCGTGGCGTGGTTGAACCGCAGCGCGCCGCCGATGGAGGCGTTGACGATGCGGACCGTGCCGGTGCTGGCGAACCCGCGGTCGAGGTTGACGTTGCCCTCCACTTTGGACCGATCGGCGATCAGCGCGGCGTTGGCGTCGAAGAACGGGTCGTCCAGCGCGAGCTGCCCCGCGGGCTCGGTGCGCGGCTGGATGGTGGCCCCGCGCATGGAGAAGTCGCTCTCCACCTTGGCGCTGGGCAGGAAGACCTGCCCGAGCGCGCGGAACGGGGTGCCCGTCGCGTCGGTGTCCAGACGCAGGTTGCCACCGGTGTGCAGGCCGTTGCCGTTGAGCGCGAAACCCCTGGGGTTGCGCAGCAGCGCACCGGCGAAGTCGACGTTCCCACCGCAGCGCAGACCGGGGATGCGGACCTCCCCGGTGGTCTCCAACCGGGCGGCGAGCAGGGCGCCCGCCAACTGGAGCCGGTCGGCGTGCAGGGCGGGCCGGTCCTCGGTGGCGGCGATGCGGGTGTCGCTGAGCACCAGCGAACCGCGCACCTGCGCGTCGGTGAGGTCAACCGTCCCGGCGACGACGGTGCCCGCGCCAAACCGCACGTCGTTGTCGCTGGACAGGTTGCGCCCCAGCAGACCGGGCAACCGGCAGTCGGTGAACTCCACCCCGGCCAACCGCGCCTGCCGCACGTCCGGCGGCTCGGCGAACCGGCAGCGGACGAACTCCAGCAGGTACGGCGATTCCACCCCGCGCAGGTCCAGCACCCCGACCAGGTACCGGTCGGCGATGCGCACCACCGGCGCGGTGTTCGGCCTGCGCCTGCGCAGCACCCCACCCCGGTCGTCCTGCTCCACGACCCGCTTGACCACCTCGGCGGCGGCCAACCTGGCCGACTCCGGCGGGTGCGGGTCGTGCGGGTCGAACCCGATCTGGAACGGCTCCCCGTTGTCCGCCACCGCAACCCCCCTCGACAGCCCCGGGGGTACGACGTACGCGGGTGACGCCCCGTTCCCGCCCGGCCACCCGGAGTGTGCCAGGCGACCGGCGGGACCGGTCCGGGATCTGCCTCCACAGCAGCCACCCCCCGACACCCGCCCACCCACCAGCCACCCAGGAACCCGCCCAGGAAGCCGCCCGGCGCAGCGGCCGACCGCCCCGAAACCGGCGGCCCGGCGACCGAATGCCCGGGTGGGTGGTTCTGCTTGGGTGGGGGAGGCGATCACGTGCAAGCCTGCCCGGGCAGTGGGGCACTCTTTTCGCCCCACTCGGTCACACCAGGCACGTGATCGCCGTAGGGGCCCCGCCCAAGCAGAACCACCCACCCGGGCAAGCCCCCAAAACTCCCGGGCTTTTCAAAGCTTTTCAAAGCTTTCAAGAACGCACTAGTCCGCCTGCGTGGGGTTGAGCACCCGCCGCAGGAACGACTGCGTGCGCTCGTGCTGCGGGTCGCCGATGACCTGCGCGGGCGGGCCCTCCTCGACCACGTGCCCACCGTCCATGAACAGCACCTTGTCGGCCACCTCGCGGGCGAACTGCATCTCGTGCGTGACCACCAGCATGGTCATCCCCTCGTCGGCGAGCTGCCGCATCACCCCGAGGACCTCCCCCACCAGTTCCGGGTCCAGCGCCGAGGTGGGCTCGTCGAACAGCATCACCTCGGGGTTCATCGACAGCGCGCGGGCGATGGCCACCCGCTGCTGCTGCCCGCCGGAGAGCTGCGACGGCAGGGCGTTGAGCCGGTCGGCGAGCCCGACCCTGGCCAGGTTCTCCACCGCGACCGCCTGGGCCTCCGCCTTGGACCGGCCGAGGACCTTGCGCTGGGCGATGGTGAGGTTGTTCAGCACCGTGAGGTGGCCGAACAGGTTGAACGACTGGAACACCATGCCGATGCGGCGGCGGGCCGCGTCGAGGTCGACGTCGGGGTGGGTCAGCTCGACGCCGTTGACCACCACCGAGCCCTCATCGGGTTCCTCCAGCAGGTTCACGCAGCGCAGCAGGGTCGACTTGCCGGACCCGGACGGGCCGATGATGCAGATGACCTCCCCGGCGCCGACCCGCACGTCGATGCCGCGCAGCACCTCCAGGTCGCCGAAGCGCTTGGTCAGCCCGGTGATGACCACCGCGGGCCCGGTCGTCGTGGTCACTTGACCGCCTCCGTGTCCACCTCGGTCGCCGTGGGTGAGGCGATCTTCTTGCCGCCGGTGCGCCGCTCCAGGTACCGGGAGAGGTACGACAGCGGGATGGTGATGATCAGGTAGCAGATGCCCGCGACCAGCACCGGGGTGAGGCTGCGGGACTGGTTGAGCTCGGTGCGGCCGAACTGGGTCAGCTCGTACTGCAACTGGCTGGAGCCCAGGAACAGCACCAGCGAGGAGTCCTTGGTGAGCAGGATCAGCTCGTTGGTCAGCGGCGGCAGGATGATCTTGAAAGCCTGCGGCACCACGATCCACAGCATCGCCCTGGTCTGCGACATGCCCAGCGAGCGGGCCGCCTCGACCTGCCCCTTCGGCACCGCCTGGATGCCCGCGCGGATCGTCTCGGCCATGTAGGCGGAGCCGACGATGCCCAGCGCCAGCATGATCGAGACGTACCGGTCGATCTGGGTGCCGAAGGCCAGCGGGATGCCGTTGCCGATGGCGAGGATGACCAGCAGCGCGGGCAGGCCGCGGAAGAACTCGACGTAGAGGCCGGACAGCCAGCGGTAGACCGGCACCGACGACAGCCGCATCAGCGCGACCAGCAGGCCGAGCACCAGCCCGAAGCCGAAGCCGAGCCCGGTGTAGATCAGCGTGTTCAGCAGGCCGACGGTGATCACCTCGGGGAACATCCCCGCCGCGACCTCACCGTCGAGGAACGCCTCCCGGAGCTTGGTCCAGTTCGCGGTGAAGGCGAAGATGACGAGGACGACCACCAGGACGCCGTACTGCGTCCCGCGGATGGCCTTTCCCCTCTGGCGCTTGCTCAATGCCATGTGTCGCTCCCAGGAGAAGTGTTCGGTACGACGGTGGGGCCGGCGCCTCCCGGCACCGGCCCCACTGCGAAAGCCCTTACTTGCTCTCCGGCTTCTTGCCGAACCACTTCTCGTAGATCGTGTCGTACTGGCCGCTGGCCCTGGTCTCGGCGATGGTCTCGTTGATGACCTTCAGCAGCGCGGTGTTGCCCTTCTTGACCCCGATGCCGTACTGCTCACCGGTGGCGAACTCGGTGCCCACCTCGTAGTCGGCGTGCTTGTTCACCCAGTCGTAGACCACGCCGTTGTCGTTGATCGCGGCGTCGACCGCACCGGTCTCCAGGCCGCTGAGCAGCAGGCCGAGGTCCTCGAAGACGACCTGCTCGACGTCCGGGGCCTTCTCCTTCGCGTACTTGGCGCCGGTGGTGCCGTTCTGCACGCCCAGCTTCTTGCCCTGGAGCTTGTCGAGCCCGGTGAGCCCGGCGCCCTTCTTGCCGACCAGGACCTGGGTGGCGTCGAAGTACGGGTCGGAGAAGTCGAAGTTCTCCTTGCGGGTGTCGTCGATCGTCATGCCCGCGGCGGCCAGGTCGCACTTGCCGGAGTTGAGGTCGACACCGGACTGGATGCCCTCGAACGGGGTGTCGATGACCTCCTGGGTGGCGTTGAGCTTCTTCGCCACCAGGTCGACGAGGTCCACGTCGAAGCCGACGACCTTGCCGTCCTTCTCGAACTGGAACGGCTCGTAGGGCAGGCCGGTGCAGGTCAGCACCTTGCCCGACTGGATGAGGGTGACCCCCCCGGGGGTGGGGGCGCCGGTCCCGCCGCTGGAGTCGGAGGACCCGCACCCCGCGGCGGCGAGCGCGAGCACCGCTGCCGGGACCAGGGCCAACACCCGGGACTTGGATCGAAGCACGGTGTCACTCCTCGAAGCTGATGGGCGAATCGGTGCCCGCATCCTGCCACCGTCTTCATCGATTACGAGGATTCCGCCGGTTTGTCACAAGTACGCAGCTCGTTCGTTGTGCACTGGTGATGCAGCATGACGCTCGGTGACCGGCCACCAGCGCCCGGCACCGGGTCAGCGCTGCGCGGGCCACCCCGCGAGCAGCACCGCGACCAGCGCGGTCCACCCGGTCTGGTGGGTCGCGCCGAGGCCCTCGCCGGTGTCGCCGTCGAAGTACTCGTTGAAGGTGACGTGGCGTGACCACAGCGGCGAGTCCGTGGCCTCCACCCGGTCGCCGTCGGCGGGGCGGCGGCCGTCCGGGCCGGGGAGGAACAGGGCGGCCAGCCTGCGGGAGAGCTCGTCGGCCGCCTCGCCCGCGCTGACCACGTTGCCGGACCCGGTGGGCAGCTCCACCGTGACCGCGCCCCGGTGGAAGGCCTCCAGCGCGTGCAGGACCTGCACGAGCAGGGCGTTGGTGGGGAACCACACCGGGCCCCGCCAGTTGGAGTTGCCGCCGAACATCGCGGTGCGCGACTCGCCCGGCTCGTACTCCATGGGGTGGTGCCAGCCCGCGATCTCCACCTGCAACCCGCCGCGGTGCGCCGCCGACAGGGAGCGGATGCCGTGCGGGGAGAGGAACTCCCCCTCGTCGAACATCCGGCTCAGGACCCGGCGCAGCTTCCGCTCGTCCAGCAGCGACAGCAGCGCGCTGCGCTCACCGCCGGCGTCGGTGTGCCAGGTGAGGAACTGGCCGAACGCGGGCTGGCGGCGCAGCAGGTAGTCCAACCGGCCCGCGAACCCCGGCAGCTCCTCGAACACCCACGGGTCCAGCGGCGCACCCGCCAGCAGCGGCAGCAACCCCACCATCGACCGCACCCGCACCGGCTGCGACTCCACCGCCCCACCGGGCAGGGTGCGGGAGACCAGGTCGTAGCAAAACCCGTCCTCCTCGTCCCAGATCGGGCGGCCAGCGGAGCCGAAGTGGGTGCTGGCCTGGGCGATGCTGAGGAAGTGCTCGACGAACTTGGTCGCCACGTCCTCGTAGGCCTCGTCGTGCCGGGCCAGCTCCAGGGCCATCTGCATCAGGTGCAGCGCGTAGGCGGCCATCCACGACGTCGCGTCGGACTGCTCAAAGCGCCACCCGTCGCCCAGCGGGGCCGAGCGGTTGACCGGCCCGATGTTGTCCATGCCGAGGAAGCCGCCCTCGAACAGGTAGTTGCCGTAGGGGTCCTTGCGGTTGACCCACCAGGAGAAGTTCAGCAGCAGCTTGTGGAACACCCGGGCGAGGAAGACCCGGTCCCTGTTCTCCTCCGCGTAGTAGACCTGCAACGCCGCCCACGCGTGCACGGGCGGGTTGACGTCACCGAACTCCCACTCGTAGGCGGGCAACTGGCCATCCGGGTGCATCAACCACTCCCGGCAGAGCAGCAGTAGCTGCTCCTTGGCGAACGCCGGATCGACCAGCGCGAACGGCACCATGTGGAACGCCAGGTCCCAGGCGGCGAACCACGGGTACTCCCACTCGTCCGGCATGGACAGCACGTCGGCCACGTCCATGTGCTTCCAGTGCACGTTGCGGGCGTGCGGGGCGTGCCGCTCGGCCGGGCCGGGCGGGTGCGCCGGATCGCCCTCCAACCACTCCCGCACCCGGAACCGGTAGTGCTGCTTGGTCCAGAGCAACCCGGCGAAGGCCAACCGCGCCACCCGCCGCTCCTCCTCGGTCCCGCGGCGGACCACCCCGGCGTAGAAGTCGTCGGCCTCCCGCTCGCGCCGGAGCACGGTCTCGTCGAAGGTGGGGCCGAACGCGCTGCCGTGCCCGTCCCCGGCGATCAACCGCAACCGGACGGTGACCCGCTCACCCGGCGCCACCGAGTCGAACCGGTACCAGGCGGCGGCCTTGGTGCCCGGGTGCGAGGCCCCACCCATCGGTACCACCTGGCACGCGTCCACCGCCCCCGCGACGATGTGGTCACCGATCCCCGCCTTGGTGTAGCGGCTGGGGTTGACCGCCCGGCCGAACAACGCGGCCTCGTCGGTCTCGTTGTCGGTCACCAGCAACCGCGGCCTGCCGTCGAAGTGCACGGTGTAGCGCCCCAACTGCTGGTGCTCCGCGAGCACCCGGGTCCACCCGTCGGCGGTGGAGGCGATCAGCGCGGGCCTGCGCGCGTCCCGGCCCCAGGTCCAGGTGTTGCGGAACCACACCTGCGGCACCAGGTGCAGCGGCGCCGCCTCCGGCCCGTGGTTGGTGGCGGTGATGCTCACGCAGACGTCATCCGGCCCCGCCTTCGCCCAGGTCGTCTCCACGTCGAAGAACCGGTCCTCGGCCAACACCCCGGTGTCCGACAGCTCCGGCTCCCGCTCGTCCCGACTGGCCCGCGCCGCCCGCTCCCGCAACTCCGCGTAGGGGAAAGCCCGCTGCGGGTAGCGGTACACCATCCGCATCCACGAGTGCGTGGGCGTGCCATCGGTGATCCACCAGTGCTCCTTGACGTCCTCACCGTGGTTGCCCTCGGAGTTGGTGAGCCCGAAGTACCGCTCCTTCAGGATCTCGTCCGCCCCGTTCCACATGGCCACCGCCACGTTCAGGAACCCGTGCCGGTCACAGATCCCGGCGATCCCGTCCTCCCCCCACCGGTACGCCCGCGACCGAGCCTGGTCGAACGTCAGGTAACCCCACGCGTCCCCGTTGCCCGAGTAGTCCTCCCGCACCGTGCCCCACTGCCGGGCCGCCAGGTACGGCCCCCACAACCGCCACGGCGAGTCCGGATCGGGGGATGCCGCCAGCCGCTCCTGTTCGCTCACTGAACCGAGTGTGTCACCCCCCGCCTCTGGCGGGCAGTGACCTGTCGTGCGGCGGATCGGTCAATTCCGGACCACCCGTCCGGCCGACTGGCGTATCCTGCGGTCACGCAGAGGTAGGTACGGGGCACGGGGGGAATGCAATGACGTCTGCCTTCCAGAGCATCGGCAACTCACTGGGCGACATCGTCGCCAGCCGTGCCGGTTCGATCAACGCGCCGGGGGGCGGCACCGGCGGCGGGGGCCAGTTCGCCTTCGAGCCGGACGAGGTCAAGGCCCTCGCGCAAGCCTGGGCGGAACTGGCGCAGAGCTACCAGAAATCGCAGGCCTACGTCCGCCGTATCGAGGTGGAAGGCCCAGGTGACGAGCCTGCGAGTTCGCAGCAGGCCATGGCGGCCATGGACTCGTGGGCAGCGTACGCGGACTCCCTGAGCCAGAAGCTGCAATACAGCAGGGGCCAAGCCCAGAAGTTCACGGGTGCACTGGCCGACTACCTCGGCACAGACCAGGAGAGCGTCGCCAAGATGCTCGGTATCGAGACATCGGACCCCGCAGCACAGGGCGGGATCTGATGATGGCGACGCGCTCCATCGCACTGGCCGCACTGGCCGTGGCATTTTTGTCTTCCTGCACCTCGAAGGAGGGCGGCAGTCCGACGGGGGTTTCCGACCCGCCACCCGCCACCTCGAGAACGACCACTCCGCCCTCGTCCTCGTCTGCTGCCGACGAGCTGCCCACTGACGGCGCCCCGAAGGTCGAGCAGCCGCTGGCGCTCGGGAAGTTCGTCGACGAACCGTGTTCGGCCTTGACCGCGGCGCAGGCCGCCAACCTGGGGGTCAAGTTCCCAGGTGAGGCCGATGCCTCTCCGCTCGGCCCGACCTGCGTCTGGACCAACCCGGGGGGCGCCTCCATCAACCTCGGCTTCAACCAGAAAGACGGTGGCCTGAGCGGCGTCTACCGGGCGAACAAGGCAGGGAAGTGGGAGTACTTCCAAGAGCAGCCTGCGGTCTCCGGTTACCCCGCTGTCACCGCACTGCGGACCGACACGCGCAACATCGGGACGTGTGCACTCGACATCGGCGTTCGGGATGACGTGCTGCTCTCCGTCGACTTGGCGCAATCAGTGGGCAGGGTGGGTTCGGAAGACCCGTGCAAGGTGACGGCGAGGGTCGCCGAACAGATCCTGCAGACCGTGAAGACAGGGGGCTGAACCGTGGTGGGCATGAGCGGCTACGACATCTACGTGGCGATGCACAACGGTCCAGGGACCGGACCTCTGGAAAACATGTACACCGCCGCGCGGGAAGAAGCCGAGCTGGAGGAGCAGCGGGCGAAGCTCATCCAGAAGCTGGCCGAGAAGACCGCGGCGGGCTGGGAGGGCCAGGCGGGTGACGCGGCCTACGGCGCCGCGAAGCCGATCGCCGAGGCCGCGCTGGTGGGGGCGATGAACCTGCAGCAGACGCACGTGCTGCTCCAGGACCAGGCGAGCCTGTTCGGTGAGGTCCTCCCGCGGCTGGAGCCGGTGGACCCGGCCCCGCCGGAGACCGGGTTCCTGGACGACATCTCGCCCTGGGACACCGACACCGAGGACAAGCTCAACGAGTACAACGCGAAGTCGCAGAAGAACATCGATCTGTACCGGTCCTACGACGCCAACAGCCAGTCGAACGGGTATTCGCTGCCCACGGACTACTCCACGCTGACCGACCCGGGTGGCGAGATCACGGTCAACAAGCCGGACGAGCCGGGTGGTCCGCCGCCGGTCAGCCCGCCGCGGACGGTGAGCCCGCCGCAGGTGAACGGGTCCGGGGACACCACCACCGCGCAGCAGTGGCAGCAGCAGCCGGGGCAGCCGACTCCGACGTACCCGCTGGACCCGCCACCGCCCGGGCCGGGGAACCAGGGGCAGAACGGGAACGAGCACCAGAACGGCAACATCGGGACCAAGCCCGCCCAGTACGTCCCGACGCCGCCCCGGCAGGACCTGCCTGGTGTCCCCCGGCCGGGGGAGCACGGGTGGCGGCCGGGGAACTGGCCCGGCGGGGACCCCTCGGGGGGCTTCGGCGGTCAGGGTGGTGTGGGCGGTCAGGGTTACGGCGGCGGAGCCGGGAGCCGGGGTGGCGCGGGCGGGTTCGGTGCCCGGGGCGGCTTCGGCGGCGGTGCGGGCGGAATGGGTGCCGGTGGTGTGGGCGCCGGTGGTGCCGGGGCGGCTGAGCACGGGCCGGGTGCGCGGGCCGGGGCGGGCGCGGGCGCGGGCGCCGGCGCCGGTGAGCACGGGCCGGGGTCGCGCGGGTTCGGGGCGGCGGCTGACGAACGCGCTGGTGGGCGCGGTGGGCAGCCCGCGGGTGGCGGTGCCGGTGGCGGTCGTGGTCAGGGCGGGGAGGACGAGGAGCACGAGCGCGCTTCCTTCCTGATCGAGGACGACCCGGAGGCCGTGTTCGGCACCGACGAGGTCACCGCGCCGCCGGTGATCGGGGGGTAGCGGGTGCGCACGCGGGACAGGGTGGAGTTGTCGGTCGAGTCGTTGCACCGGTTGTGCGCGGCGCAGGGGCTGGGGGAGCCGCACACGCTGTTCACCGGTGGGGCGCGCTACTACCCCCAGCGCCACCAGCAGGAGGCCGACGCCCAGTTGCGGCGGGAGTTGGACGCGGCGGGGGTGAACGGGGCCAGGGGGATCGATCCCGAGTTCCTGGACCTGCTCGGCGTGGTGCAGCGGGGCGCGGTCGAGTACTACGGGTGGTTGCAGGACGCCGAGGGGCCCTACTCGGTGTTGGTGGCCGCTGCCGGGCGGGTCGGGGTGTTGGCGCAGCGGGTCGGGGAGAAGGTGGCCTTCGAGCGGATCGATCCGGCTCGGTTGGTGGAGTCCTTCGTGTTCCGGTTGCCGAACGTGCCCGCCGCGCGCGGGGAGGCGATCTCGGTGCGGGAGGGTGACTACGCGGACGGGGCCTCGGCGGTCGACGCCGGTGGGTTCCGGATGAGCAGGCCGCGGTCCGCCCGGGCGCCGGAGGCCCGGCGGTTGGAGGCGTTGGTGCGGGCTCCCCGGGTGGGGGGCGGGAAGCTGTACACCGCTCGGCGCGACCACCGGGGCACCCGGGTGCGGGCGGCGGACTGGCTCAGCTTCATCGACCTCCCCGACGGGCGGTGGGCGCTCTACCGGACCTCCGGGCGCGGGGAGCGGTCGATCAGCGCCGTACCGGGGACGCCCCAGTTCATCCGGAAGCGGCTGACCGAGCTGCACGCGACGATCGGGTGAGGCCGCTGCCCGCGCGCGGTGTGCCGGTGCTGCCCGTGGGGGCAGTCTGGTGGAGGCCGCCGCAGGCGTGCGGTGTGCCTGCGCTGTTCGCGCGGGCGTCCCGGTGGAGGTCGCTGTCGGCGGGAGCGGTCCGGTGAGGTCGCTGCCCGCGCACGGTGTGGAGCCGGGGCTGGCGGTGCGGTGGCGGCGGAGTCGGGCGCTGCTCGCGGCGGCGTTCGGGTGGGTGCCGGGCGCGGTGGTGCTGGCCTGCGTGGCGATGGCGCTGGTCGGGGACCGGCCGGTGGGGTGGTGGTCGGTGCTGCCCGTCGTCGGGGCGCTGGTGCCCGCGGTCGTGCCGCTGGCGGTTCGGGTCGATCCGCCGTCGTGGGCGAAGGTCGCCTGGTTGGGGGCGGCGGGGTCGCTCGTCCTGGGGGCGTTCCCGGCGTACGGGGTCGCGGGCGGGGTGGCGGCGCTGCCGTTCTTCCTGGTGGCCTGGGTGGCGCTGCCGACCGGGTTCCTGCTGGGGCGCGGCGCCTACCGGGCGTTGATGCTGCCGTTGGTGGCGGAGTTGGGGTCGACCGACCTGGAGGTGCGGGTGGGGGTGCGGATCGCCGTCGAGCACGCCGACCTGATCACCGCCGGGGCGACGGTCGGGCGCACGCACCTGGTGCTGCACGCCCGCAGGCACGTCCCCAACAGCGCGGGGTCGCCCGCCGAGGTCGCCGTGCCGTGGGGCGGGGTGCTGGGTGTCCACGTGGAACTGCTCGCCCAGCTCCGGCCGTGGTTGTCGCTGGCCGACGGGACGCCGCTGCTGGCCAGGCCGGGGCCGGTCGTGGTGGTGCGGACCGCGCGGGGTGCGGTGCTCATCCCGAGCGACGACGCGCGGCAGGTCGCCGGGATCGTCGACAGAAGAGTCCGAAGAGCGCGTGCCTGAAAGCGACATCTGGTAGCAAGGCAGACATGGTCAGCGCACAGCCGGGCAAAGCGGCACAAGAGATGGAGAAGTGGGCGGAGCAGTTGCGGCAGCGGTCCACCCGCTACACCGAACTGCACCGGCGGATGAGCGGTCTGTCGGAGACCGAGACCTCGGCCGACGGGACCGTGCGGGTGAGCGTGGACGGCAACGGCCTGCCCACCGAGCTGACGGTGACCGACCGCGGTCGCGGCGCCGACCCGGCGAAGCTGTCCGCCGCGCTGATGGCGTGCCTGGCCGCGGCGCAGGCGAAGCTGCGCGCCCGGGTCGAGGAGGTGACCAGGGAGACCGTCGGCGAGGACGGGCCGGGGGAGGCGATCCTGGCGCAGTACCGGGAGCGGTTCCCGGACCCGCCGGAGAACGAGTTCGCCAAGCGACCGCGCCGGGACAACACCCTGGCCGAGCAGGAGTGGGACGACTGATGGACGGCTTCACCGTGACGATCGGCGAGGTGCTCGCGCACGCCGCCACCGCCGAGGCCCAGGCGGCCAGGGCCGACGTGGCCGCCGAGGCGGGCGCGCACCTGAGCAGCCTCGACGACGCCTACGGGCTGTTCTGCCAGCCGTTCGGGCAGATGCTCGTGGAGCCGCAGCAGCGCGGCACCGACGCGATCACCAAGGCCGCCGCCGCCCTGCACGGGCTCACCGAGTCGCTGGAGCAGGCCGCCGCCGAGTACCAGGCGGTGGACGAGAAGGTCACCGCCGTGCTGGACGCGCTGGTCGCCCAGCTCGACGCCGCCGCGGGCATGATCCCGAGCGTGGGGGGCAACTGATGGTCGACGTCGACAACAGGTCCGACAACCCGCTGATCGACCAGCGGTCGGACCTGCGCGAGAACTACCTGCAGGACTGGAACCCCGTGGAGAACGTCGGCCTGCCCAGCGCCGACGGCGGGCCGGGGTTCATGGCGGGCATCACCGCCTTCGAGGCCGGGTGGGCCATCGCCGAGGGCATCGACAAGGGCGACTGGAAGCTGGCGCTGAGCGGTCTCGCCGCGGGCGCCCTGGACGTGGCCGGTGCCGCGCTCGACCCGATCGCCTACGTGGCGGGGCAACTGTTCTCCTGGATGCTGGAGCACATCGAGCCCGCGCGGGCCGCGCTGCACGCGCTGTCGGGCAACCCGGACATGGTCAAGGGGTACGCCCAGTCCTGGACGAACGTCGAGCAGCAGATGCTGTCCGTGGCCCAGGACTACCGGGACGCGGCGGCGGGCGAGGCGCCCGGCTGGACGGGGCAGGCCGCCTCCGCGTACCGCGACAAGGCCGCCGAGACGGCCGGGGTGTGCGGCGGGGTGGCGGGCGCGGCGCACGGGATCGCGACGCTGACCCAGGGCATGGCCGAGGTGGTCAACGGGGTGCGCACGGCGGTCCGCGACGTGCTGTCGGCGATCGCCGGGTCGCTGGTGAGCTGGGCGATCGAGATCGCCGCCTCGCTGGGCACGGCCACGCCGCTGGTGGTGGCGCAGGCCACCTCGAAGATCGCCCAGGTGGTGTCGACGGTGGCCAGGACCATCGCCAAGCTGGACACGGTGCTCGGCGCCGCGATCACCGCCCTGGTCGCCCTGCGCGACCTCCTCGACGGGTTGCTGCGTCAGCTCAACGCCCTCGAGCAGGGGCGTTGACCGAACTACTACCCTGCCGGTCGTGGACGGCGACCTTCCTTACGAACGTGTGATCCCGGCGGACAGGTGGCTGGGCTCCCTGCTGGCGGGGGCCGTGGGCGACGCGCTGGGCGGGCCGGTGGAGTTCCTGCACATCGACACGATCCGCGAGCGGTTCGGCCCGCGCGGGGCCACCGGCTACGCCGACGCCTACGGCGGGCCGGGGAGGATCACCGACGACACCCAGATGACGCTGTTCACCCTGGAGGCCATGATCCGCGGCCACGTGGGGCGGCGGCTGGGGTACTTCGAGCAGCAGCCCGCGTCCGTGGTGCAGCACGCCTACCAGCGCTGGTACCACACGCAGGGCGTCCCGTGGCACAAGGCGGGCGGGTCGTACGCGATGGAGGCGGAGCCGGACGGCTGGTTGGTCCGCGAGCCGGGCCTGTTCCACCGCCGCGCCCCCGGGTCGACGGTGCTGACCGCGTTGAAGGGCTTCGCCGACGGCCGGGACCGGGGGACGCTGTCCGAGCGGCTCAACGACTCGAAGGGCTGCGGGGCGGTGATGCGGGCGGCGCCGTGCGCGCTGTGGTCGGAGGACCCGCTGGACGCGTTCGTGGTGGCCGCGCAGGCCGGGGCGCTGACCCACGGGCACCCCAGCGGTTACCTGACCGCGGGTGCGCTGGCGTTCCTGGTGCACCGGCTGCTCGACGGCGCGGACCTGCCCTCGGCGCTGGTCGAGGTGCGCACGGAGCTGGTGACCTGGGACGACTCGGCGGAGACGGTGGAGGCGCTGGACAAGGCGGTGAAGCTGGCCGAGGTCGGGCGGCCGACGCCGGAGGCGATCGCCGCGGAGCTGGGCGGCGGCTGGGTCGGGGAGGAGGCGTTGGCGATCGGCGTGTGCGCCGCGCTGACCGCCACCGACCTGGCCGACGGGCTGCTGCTGGCGGTCAACCACTCCGGGGACAGCGACTCCACCGGCGCCATCTGCGGCAACCTGCTCGGCGCCGTGCACGGGGTGGGGGCGATCCCCGAGCACTGGCTGGCGGACCTGGAGCTGCGCGAGGTGATCGAGCGGATCGGCCGCGACTCGCTGGTGGAGTTCAGCCAGACCAACTCGCTGGACGTGGCGGACTGGCAGCAGCGGTACCCGGCCTGGTGAGGTCGTTCCCGGTGGCGACTCCGGGAGGCACGCGGTGAGCCCGCCGTTCCCCGGTGGGGAACCGGAGCCGGGGGACGTGCGTCACAGCGGGGGCCACGTCGGGGAGCTGCCCCTCGGCTGGCTCGACGAGCCCCGATCCCGAGGACGACGACAACCCGTGGGGCGGCGGTTCCACCCTGAGTTGACCCCCTGCCTGAGTTGACCCCCTGATCGAAGGAGCCCCCGGTGCCCGACGGCTACGGTGTCCTCGTCGACGAGTTGGGCGCGCACGCCGCGAAGCTCGCCGCCCTGCACGACAAGCTCGACCAAGCCCTCCAGGCGGCCGACCAGGTGAACCTGGGGTCGCAGGCGTACGGGCAGATCTGCCAGTTCTTCGTCCCGATCGTGCAGTCGGTGAGCACGCCGGGGGTCGAGTCGATCGGTGAGTCGGCGCGGACCATGGACGCGACCGCGCAGGGCGTGCGCGACACCGCGGGTTCGTACGCGAACACCGAGCAGGCCAACACCTCGCCGTTCGCCGGGGGTGCGCGGTGACGAACCCGCTGGTCGCGGAGCGGCAGGACTCCACGCAGTCCTACACCGGGATCGGCGTGGTGGAGTCCGCCGTCGACGTCTACAACGGCGTCAACAACGGGTCCTGGGTTGAGGGCGGGCTGGGGGTCGTCGGCGGCGGCCTGGAAATCCTGTCGCTGGCGCTGGACCCGGTGGGCACGCTCGGGCAGTACGCGGTGTCCTGGCTGATCGAGCACATCAAGCCGCTGCGCGACGCGCTGAACTGGCTCGCAGGCGACGCGGACCAGATCGCGGCGTACGCGGCGACCTGGAAGAACGTGTCGGAGGCGGTCGCCGCGGTCGCCGCGGAGTTCAAGACCGAGGTGGACAACGGCACCGCGGGCTGGGCCGGGCCCGCCGCGGACGCCTACCGGCGCAACACCGCCGGGCAGAACGAGCACATCACCGCCGCCGCGTCCGGCGCGGGCACCATCGGCACCGTCGTCGAGGTCGTCGGGGTGCTGGTGGGCACGGTTCGCGGGATCGTGCGCGACCTGGTGGCCGAGTGCGTCTCCACGCTGCTGGTGCGCATCCCGCAGTGGCTGGCCGAGGCGGGCCTGACGCTGGGCCTGGCCACCCCGCACGTCGTGGCGTCGGCGGCGGCGCTGATCGCCAAGTGGGTCGGCCGGATCACCGACGTGATCACCAAGCTGACCCGGTCGGTGGAGAAGCTGCGGCCGATCATGGCCAAGCTGGGCGAGATCTGGGAGGCCATCAAGTCCGGCCTGCGCGGCCTGCGGACCAGCCCGACCGGCGCGGGCACCCCCGACGCGCCCAGCCCGGTGCGCTCCACCCCGCCGCCCGTGGACGCCCCCACCAGCGGCACCCCGGCGGCACCCACCGCCCCGGGCGCGCCGACCACCACGCCGAGCGGCGTCGACGCACCCCCCGGGTCGACCGGCGCGCCGACCACGCCCAGCAGCGCCCCCACCACCACGCCCAGCGGCGTCGACGCGCCCACCGGTTCCCCGGGCAGCACGACCACGCCGAGCAGCGCGCCCACCAGCACACCGACTCCCACCCGCGTCGACCCGCCCGCGGGCTCGACCACCACCCCGAGCAGCGCCCCACCCACCAGCACACCGACACCGACGCGCGTCGACCCGCCCGCGGGCTCGACCACGACGCCGAGCAGCGCGCCGCCCACCACCCCGGTGGACCCGTCGACCCCGACGCACCCGGTGAACACCCGCGACTACGACGCGTCGGGCAGGACCATCCCGACCAACCAGTTGCAGCACCCGAACGCCAACCTGCTCGACGACGACCTGATCGCCCAGGCGCGGGCGAACCCGAATCGAGACGCCATCATCAACACCAACGGCGTGCCCGCCGACCACCCCGCCGTCCGCGACCTCATGCCACCGGACTACGACCCGCACGCCGGGCTCGGCGAGGCGGGCTGGAACCAGGAGTACTGGCCCAGCGGTGACACCGGCCGCTACGGCAACCGGCTGCTGGAGTGGCCGGACGGCGACGCGCACCCGCAGGGCTTCGACTCCCCGGAGGCGCGGACCCCCGGGGTGCTGCAACCCGGCCAGACGATCGACCGCTTCGGCTCCGCCCGCGGTGACTTCGTCTCGCCCGCGGACACGCCTTACCCGCAGCGCGGCCTGCCGCCGGACAACCTGAACAACGGCTACCACCAGTACGAGGTGGTCCGGCCGCTGCCGGTGTGGGAGGGTCCGATCGCCCCGGCCATGGGACAGCCCGGTGGCGGCACCCAGTACGTCCTGCCGCACTCCGTGGTCGACCTGATCAACGCCGGCTACCTCAGGGAGATCCCGCTGTGAACCTGCAAGGCCTCGGCACCGCCCTCGACGACATCGGCATCGAGCCCCTGGTGGTGGCCCTGGGCTCCCGCGACGAGCAGTGCTGGTGCATCCACGGCACCCCCGAGGGCCCGTGGCAGGTGTACTGGATGGAGCGCGGCCAGAAGAACCACCTGGTCGAGCTGCCGGACGAGAGCGCGGCGTGCGAGCTGCTGCTCGGCAGGCTGACCTACAGCCAGCTCGTCGCGGGCAAGCTCACCCGCCGCTGACGCAACCGGTGGGCGGGGGCCGACCCCGCCCACCGGGCGCGTCAGGAGCGGGTCTGGGCGTCGAGGACGTGCGCCACGGCCTCGGTGACCCGCTGCGCTTGTTTCACGTGAAGCCATTCGTCGGGCACGTGGGCGTTGGAGTCCGCGCCGAGCGCGCCGGTGATCACGAACTGCGCGTCCGGGTACTTCTCCGCGAGCAGGCCCATGAACGGGATCGACCCGCCCAGCCCGACCGTGCGCCACGGGGCGCCGAACACCTCGTCGGACGCCGCGTCCAGGGCCGCGCGCAGCCACGGCGCGAGCGCGGGCGCGTTCCAGCCGTCGGCGACCTCGGTGCGCGACAGCTCGACCTTCGCGCCGTAGGGGACGTCGCTGGTCAGCGCCTCCGCGACGGCCGCGAGCGCCGCCTCGCCGTCGGCCGTCGGCGGCAGCCGGAAGCTCAGCGTCAGCGTGGTGAACGGGCGCAGCACGTTGCCCGCGTCGACCGGTTCCGGGAAGCCCGCGGCGCCGATGACCGACAGCGTCGGGCGCCAACTGTTGTTCAGGACCAGCTCGACCTCGTCGTCGGACACCGGGCGGGCGCCCGCGGTGAGCGGGAACGCGCCCGTGATCGCGCCCGGCGCCGCCGCGACGGCGGCCGCGGCCTCGGCGGCGCGGTCGTCGGGGATGTCGACGTGCATGTCCTTGATCCGGATCTCACCGGTCTCGGAGTCCTCGACGCGGTCCAGCAGCGCCCGCACGACCCGGAACGAGCTGGGCACGACCCCGCTGGCCAGGCCGGAGTGCGAACCGGCGTCGAGCACCCGCACCGTCAGGTCGACCGAGACCAGGCCGCGCAGCGACGTGGTGAGCCAGAGCCGCTCGTAGTCGTTGCCGCCGGAGTCCAGGCAGATGACCAGCGACACCCGGCCCAGGCGCTCGGCCAGGTGCTCCAGGTAGGCGGGCAGGTCCGGGCTGCCGGACTCCTCGCCGGTCTCCAGGAGGACGACGCAGCGCCCGTGCGCCCCGCCCGCGGCGCGCACGGCCTCGATCGCGGCGGTGGCGGCGTAGCCCGCGTAGCCGTCGTCGGCCGAGCCGCGGCCGTAGAGCCTGCCGTCGCGCAGGACCGGCGTCCATGGGCCGAGGCCCTCGCCCCAGCCGCCGACCGGTGGCTGCTTGTCCAGGTGGCCGTAGAGCAGGGTGGTGCCGGTGTCCGGGGCGCCCTCGGTGGCCGGGACGTCCACGACCAGCAGCGGCGAGCGGTCCGGCAGCCGCACCACCTCCACCTGGGCTCCGGGCACGGCGCGGCCGGTGATCCACCCGCGCAGGTGCTCGACGGCCGCGTCGAGGTGACCGGTCTGCGCCCAGTTCCGGTCGAAGTTCGGGGAGAGAGCCGGGATGGCGACGAATTCCCGCAGGCTGGGCAGGATCTCCGCCTCCCACAGGCGCGTCACGGTCTCGTGTGCTGCTGTCTTGTCCACCCCCCCGATCCTGCCACCCGGCGCGGGCGACCCGCCGTGACCGGATCGCGACGTGGTGGGACAAGGTGAGGTAGCTCACCCGCGTTCGCGGCCGGGTTCGCCGCCGCTCGGCGCCGGTCGCGCTGAGCTGCTCCGATCGGCGGCTGCTCTGACCCCCGAACATCGGGAGTCCAAGCGTTCTCCCAGCTCAGACCCACCCTGTGGACAACTTCCGACGTTCGGCGCCTCGTTCCGCCATGCTGTGCCGTGTCAGGATGTGGGAGGAAACCGTCTGCGCTGACGGTGGCCAACGCCACTACCCGTGGCGTGCCCACGCAGCGCGGCCGCCCGCCCGCCACGAGCGGCCGGACGGCTCGAACCACGAGGAGATCGCACATGTCGTCCCCAGAACAGTGGACGCACCCCGAGCCCCGGGGTGGCCCGGCGGCCACGGCCGCCGCGCCCACAGCAGAGCAGGTGATCGCGGGTTTGCGTGCCACCAGCGAGGGCGGTCCGGAGCTGGTGCAGCTCCTGACGCCCGAGGGTGAACGGATGGAGAACGCCGAGTTCGACCGGTACGTCGCCGATGTCACCGCCGAGGACCTGCGCGGGCTCTACCGCGACATGGTGCTGGTGCGCCGGGTCGACCGCGAGGCGAACGCGCTGCAGCGCCAGGGCCAGCTCGGGATCTGGGTCCCGCTGCTGGGCCAGGAGGCGGCGCAGATCGGCGCGGGCCGGGCGATGCGGCCGACCGACATGGCCTTCCCCTCCTACCGCGAGCACGGCGTGGCCTGGTGCAAGGGCGTGCACCCCACGGAGCTGCTGGGCATCTTCCGCGGCACCGACCACGGCACCTGGGACTCGGTGGAGACCCGGTTCCACCCGTACACGATCGTCATCGGCAACCAGGTGCTCAACGCCGCCGGGTACGCCATGGGGCAGCGGTTCGACGGCAAGGTGGGCGACGCCGACGGCGAGGCCACCATGTGCTTCTTCGGCGACGGCGCCACCAGCCAGGGCGACGTGCACGAGGGCTTCGTGTGGGCGTCGGTGTACGACGCGCCGCTGGTGTTCTTCTGCCAGAACAACCAGTGGGCCATCTCCGAGCCGACCGAGCGCCAGACCCGGCTCCCGCTCTACCAGCGCGCCCGCGGCTACGGCTTCCCCGGCATCCGGGTCGACGGCAACGACGTGCTGGCCACCCTGGCGGTCTCCCGCTGGGCGCTCGACGTCTGCCGCCAGGGCAACGGGCCGGTGCTGATCGAGGCGTTCACCTACCGGATGGACGCGCACACCACCACCGACGACCCGACCCGCTACCGGCTCTCCGACGAGCTGGAGGCGTGGAAGCTCAAGGACCCGATCGAGCGGGTCCGGGTGAACCTGGTCCGGCACGAGCACGCCGAGCAGGACTTCTTCGACTCGGTGCAGGCCGAGGCCGACGAGCTGGCCGCGGAGCTGCGCGAGTTCTGCTTCTCCATGCCCGAACCGCCGGTGGGGCAGATGTTCGACCATGTCTACGCCGAGGCCAGTCCGCTGGTTACGGCCCAGCGCGAGGAGTTCCTGGCCTACCAGGCCGGGTTCGCCGGAGGTGAGCACTGATGGCCGCACCCGTGATCGACCGGTCCGCGACCGCGTCGTCGGTCCGCTCGCTGACCCTGGGCAAGGCGCTCAACCTGGGCCTGCGCACCGCGATGGAGGCCGACCCCAAGGTCCTGGTGATGGGTGAGGACGTCGGCAAGCTCGGCGGCGTCTTCCGGATCACCGACGGCCTGCAGAAGGACTTCGGCGAGCACCGCGTGCTGGACACGCCGCTGGCCGAGTCCGGCATCATCGGCACCGCGGTCGGCTTGGCCGTGCGCGGGTTCCGCCCGGTGTGCGAGATCCAGTTCGACGGGTTCATCTTCCCCGGCTTCGACCAGATCGTGTCCCAGGTCGCCAAGCTGCACAACCGCACCCTGGGCCGGGTGAGGGTGCCCATGGTCATCCGGGTGCCGTTCGGCGGCGGGATCGGCGCGGTCGAGCACCACTCGGAGTCCCCGGAGTCGTACTTCGCGCACACCGCGGGCCTCAAGGTCGTCGCCTGCTCCAACGCCGTGGACGCCTACTGGATGATCCAGCAGGCCATCGCGTGCGACGACCCGGTGCTGTTCTTCGAACCCAAGCGGCTCTACCACTCCGGGTTCATGAAGGCCGACGTCGACACCTCGGCCACCCCGCAACCGCTGTTCGCCTCGAAGGTGCTGCGCCGCGGGAGCACCGCGACCGTGGTGGCCTACGGGCCGTCGGTGAAGGTGGCGCTGGACGCGGCCACCGCCGCCGAGGAGGACGGGCACTCGCTGGAGGTCATCGACCTGCGCGCGCTGTCCCCGCTCGACCTGGGGCCGGTGTTCGAGTCGGTGCGCCGCACCGGGCGGCTGGTCGTGGTCAGCGAGGCGCCGTCGGAGGCCTCGCTCAGCTCCGAGATCGCCGCCCGGGTGCAGCAGGAGTGCTTCCACTCGCTGGAGGCGCCGGTGCTGCGGGTGACCGGGTTCGACACCCCGTACCCGCCCGCGAAGCTGGAGGAGCACTTCCTGCCCGACCTGGACCGGGTGCTCGAGGCCGTCGACCGCTCGCTGGCGTGGTGACCCGTGCCTGAGTACAAGAGCTTCCCCCTGCCGGACACCGCGGAGGGGCTGACCGAGGCCGAGATCCTGTCCTGGCACGTCAAACCGGGCGACGTGGTCGTGGTGAACCAGATCATCGTCGAGATCGAGACCGCCAAGGCCGCCGTCGAGCTGCCCTGCCCGTGGGCCGGGGTGGTGACCGAGCTGCACGTACACCCGGGGCAGACGGTGGACGTCGGCACCCCGATCCTGACCGTCGACGTCGACCCCGGCGGCGCGGCGGCACCGGACGTGGGCTCGATCAACGGCTCGCTGAACGGCTCCGCCGTGGCGGCGCCCGCCGAGGAGGAGATGAAGCCGCTGGTCGGCTACGGCTCCAAGGCGGTCACCGCGAAGCGGCGGGCGCGCCGCGGCCCCGCGGTCCCGGCCGAGCCCGCCGCCGCAGCGGCGCAGGGCTCGGTGGCGGCCGCATTCGAGCACGCGCCGGGGCCGCTGCCGGTGGTGGAGGAACCCGCACCCGCGAACACCGCCACCACTCCCACCGCCGCTTCGGCCGTCTCCGCCGCCGCTGTGCCCAACGCCCTGCCCGCCGCACCGGACGCCCTGCCGGGCGGCCACGTGCCGCTGGCGAAGCCGCCGGTGCGCAAGCTGGCCAAGGAGCTGGGCGTCGACCTGCGGTCGCTGGCCGGGTCCGGCGACCGCGGGGTGATCACCCGCTCCGACGTCGAGCGCGCCGCGACCGGACCGGTGGCCGCACCCCCGGCCGAGGCTCCGGCGGGGGCCCCGACCGCTCAGGCGGCGGTGTCCGCCGGCGGTGAGCGGCGGGTGCCGATCAAGGGCGTCCGCAAGGTCACCGCGGCGGCGATGGTCAGCAGCGCGTTCACCGCACCGCACGTCACGGAGTTCCTGACCGTGGACGTGACGCCGATGATGGAGCTGCGGGCGCGGTTGAGGGCGCACCGGGACTTCCGCGACGTCAAGCTGACACCGCTGGCGTTCTGCGCCAAGGCCGTGGCGATGGCGGTCAAGCGCACGCCGGAGGTCAACTCGGCGTGGGACGAGGCCGCGCAGGAGATCGTCTACAAGGACTACGTGCACCTCGGGATCGCCGCGGCGACCCCGCGCGGGCTGATCGTGCCGAAGGTCCGCGACGCGGAGCGGTTGTCGCTGCGCGAGCTGGCCGAGGCCCTGGACGCGCTCACGGTCACCGCCCGCGACGGCAAGACGCCGCCCGCGGACATGGTCAACGGGACGATCACGATCACCAACGTCGGCGTGTTCGGTGTGGACACCGGGACGCCGATCATCAACCCGGGTGAGTCGGCGATCCTGGCCTTCGGTGCCATCCGGGACACGCCGTGGGTGGTCGACGGGGAGGTCGTGGTGCGCAAGGTGTGCCAGTTGGCGCTGAGCTTCGACCACCGGTTGGTGGACGGGCAGCAGGGGTCGGAGTTCCTGTCCGACGTCGGCGCGCTGCTGGCCGATCCCGCGGTGGCGATGACGTACTGACCCGCGCGTGGTGGGGGCCCGGGTGGGCTCCCACCACGCCGGTCAGACCTGCGGCAGGTCGAAGTAGTTGGTCAGGGTGGCGGCGAAGGCGATGTCGCCGCGGACCTTGACCTTGCCGGAGATGAAGAGCTTGGGGAGGGTGGCTCCGCCGGTGACCGCGCGGAGGAAGTCCGGGGGGTCGGCGGTGATGGTGACCCGGGGGTCGGCCGTGGGGATGTCGGCGGTGGTGCAGGTGCCTCGGGCGATCACCGTTTCGAAGCGGTCGTAGCCGCCTTCGCCGGAGCCACCGGTGAAGCGCCAGTGCACGACCGCGCGCAGGTCGGCGGCCTTGGTCAGGTCCAGGTGGGCCGACATCCGGCGGAAGACCTCGTCGAAGACGACGTGGCGCAGGCGGGGGTGGGCCATCAGGGCTTCGAGTTGGTCGGTGCTGGTGCGGGCGAAGAAGTGGGCGAAGGTCTCGGTGGACATGCCCGCCAGTTCGATGCCGGTGCCCGCGGTGCCGAGCATGTCCAGGGTGGCGATGAGCTGGACGAACTGGTCGGGGTCGAGCCTGGTGGGGTCGATGGTGGCGGCGAAGCCGTCGAGGTCCACCACGGCGGTGGGTTCGAGGCGGTGCCACTTCTCGCCGCGGCGCCTGCGGGAACCGGTCATACCGGCAGTGTGCGCCCTGGAGCGGCTCATGGGCGCGGCAGGTCGAACAGGCCGATCAGGTTCGCGGCGAACGCGAGGTCGCCGCGCACCTTGAGCTTGCCGGTCATGAACAGGACGGGGGCGGAGGCGTTGTTGCTGATGAGCTTGAGGAAGTCGACCGGGGTCAGGGTGACGGTGACGCGGGGTTTTTCCGCCATCTCGCGGCCGACCGCGCAGGTGCCGCCGCGGAAGACCGTCTCGTAGCGGTCGAAGCCGCCCTCGCCGGAGCCGCCGGTGAGCCGCCAGTGCACGACCGCGTGCAGGTCCTTGACCCGGTCCTGGCGCAGGTGGGCGCCCATGCGGCGGAAGATCTCGCCCAGTACGCGCTCGCGCAGCACCGGGTCGACCATGATCGCCTCGACCTGGTCGGTGGTGGCGTGGGCCATCAGGCGGGCGAACGTGGTCGGTCCCATCCGGGACAGGCCGATGTCCGCGCCCGCCTCGGCGAGCCGGTTGACCGCGGCGAGCACCGAAGTCAGGTCATGTGTGCCAAGTTTTCTCGGATCGATTGCGCGACCGATAGCATCCACGTCGATGTTCGACGCGGCGACGTCAGCCACGTCGATGCGGTCGAGCATCGCCACGAGATCCCGTGGTTTCAGCGCGCCGATGGCCTCACCGGTGTGACTTGACTCGGGCATGGACACCTCCAGGACCTACTCACCAGTAGGCTACGGGTGGGTAGGTTTTCCGGCAAGTGGGGCACAGGAGGTTGGCGTGAGCGTCGACGAACAGCGTCGGCCTGCGCGCGTGAAGCGCCTGCCACGCGAGGTCCGCGAGCGCCAGATCCTGGACGCGGCGGTGCGGGTGTTCTCCGAGCACGGGTACCACAACGCGTCCATGGACGAGATCTCCGAGGTGGCGGGCGTCTCCAAGCCCATGATCTACGCCTACCTCGGGCACAAGGAGGACCTGTTCGCCGCCTGCATCCGGCGCGAGGCCACCCTCCTGGTGGAGGCCATCGCCGGGGGCGTGCGGGCGGAGGCGCCCCCGGACATGCAGCTCTGGCACGGCCTGCGCGCCTTCTTCCGCTTCGTCGGCGAGCAGCGCGAGAGCTGGCGCGTGCTGCACCGCCAGGCCACCTCCCAGGGCGGTCCGTTCAGCGAGGAGCTGATGGGGATGCGCGGCCGGGCGATCAACCTGGTCGACGCGCTGCTCGTCCGCTCCGCCACCAGCCACGGCGTGCCGACGAAGTCCACCGAGGCGATGGCGGTCGCCCTGGTCGGCGCGGGGGAGTCCCTGGCCGACTGGTGGCTGGACCACCCGGACGTGCCGGAGAAGACCGTCGCCTCCTGGTTGATGAACCTGGTCTGGATGGGCCTCGGCGACCTGGTCGACGGCACGTCCTGGGTGCCCACCCCCGAGTGACCGCTACCGGCGCGCGTACAGGTCGCGGAGCAGGGCGATCTCGGCGCCGTGGTGGATGGCCTCGCGGCTGATGTGCAGCACGAGGGTGGCCATCGGGGCCTCGGCGTGCGGTCCCTCGGCGGAACCGCACGGGCGGGCCAGGTCGTCGGCGCCCAGACCGCGCACGCCCTCGACCCAGGCCGCGTAGGTCTCGTCGAGCTGGGCCAGCCCGCCCGCCGCGTCCCCGGCGTAGGCGTGGGTCGGGTAGTCGTACCGCGGACCGCCGAAGTGGTCGGCGGTGCGCGCGCCGAAGACGCCGACGATCAGGTGGGCCATGCGCCAGGCGATGGTGGTGACCGGCGCCGGGTCGGGCTGGGGGTACTCGAAGTCGACGGTGAACCCGCCGGTGCCCGGTCCGCCCCCGGCGCCCCTGGGGCGGATGTTCCACGAACCGGGCGCGGGCTCCCACAGGTACTCGTCGTCGGTGAGGCCATCGAGGCGCGGGCGCAACTGCGTGGTCCAGTGCAGGTCGAGCTGCTCGACGAGTTCGCGGGTCCAGTCGATGGTCATGGCGGCACCCTAGGAGCCCTTGCGGACACCTCCGGTCCGCGAGTCGTCGCGGATGATGCAGGTGATGACGTCGTACGGGCGGGTCTCGTGGGCACCCACCCGGCAGGGCAGGCAGTACTCGTCCCCCGGGCCCGCGACCAGGTAGAAGTCGGCGTCGCGGGTGCCCGACCAGCTCGGGGACCGGCGGGTGGCCCGGACGGTGGGGGAGATGCGGTCGAGGAGCTGGGCGAGGGCCACCGCGGGGTCGGGGTCGGCGCCCGCGCGCTCCTGGAACCGCTCGACCGCGTGCGGCAGGAAGTGCACCAGCGACAGCAGGGCGTTGCCGCGCAGGGTCAGCGGGTCCTCGCGGGAGCGGGACCGGGGGAACGGTACGCAGTTCGTCGCGGCCCAGTGCTCGGGGGCGCGCCGGTACGGCGCCAGCGGGAGCACGAAGGAGCCGGGGACCAGCAGGAAGTACCCGGACGGGCTGCGCCTGCCGCGCACCGGGCCGGGGAGGGTCTCGGTGACCTCGCCCCGGTCGGCGATGGCGTCGGTGAGCCAGTCGCGGGCGCGTTCCCGGTCGCCGAAGCCGAAGGCGTCGGCGCAGGCGTCCGCGCAGCGGTCGGTGACCACGATCGGCCAGTCGAGCGGGTCGGTCATGGGTCAATCCTGGACCGGTGTGGTCCCGCCGCGTCGGACGGGACCACACCGGCACGGGTCACAGCGCGGTGATCAGGCCCTCGATGTGCGGCTTGGGCTTGCGCGCGTCGAACAGGTCGAACTTCCAGTCCGCGCCGACCTGCTCGGCGTGGAAGCCGAGCTTGCCCGGCAGCAGCACCGGGAGCTTGAACCGGACGTCGACGGTGTAGGCGTCGGGCAGCCTGCCCTCGAACGCGGCCAGGCAGCGGGCCTTGGTCCACATGCCGTGCGCGATCGCCCGCGGGAACCCGAACAGCTTGGCGGTGAGCCCGTACAGGTGGATCGGGTTGCGGTCGCCGGAGACGTCGCCGTAGCGCCTGCCGATGTCGCCGGGGACCTTCCAGACCGCTGACGGGGCGGGCAGCTCACCGCGCTGCCCGGGACCGGACTCCGACGACTTCGCCGAGTCGTCGGAGCCGCCGCCGCGGCAGAGGTAGGTGCTCGCCTCGTGCCAGAGCACCTCCTCGCCGACGACGACCTCGCTGATCATGTCGTACTGCCTGCCCTTGGGGTGCGGGCGCAGGTTCTCCACGTGCACCCGCAGGTCGAACTTCTCGTTGACCAGCAGCGGCCGGTGCTGGGTGATCACGTTGGCCACGTGCACCGAGCCGATCAGCGGGAACGGGAAGTCCGGGTCCGTCATCAGCTTCACCTGCATGGGGAAGGTGAGCATGTGCGGGTAGGTCACCGGCAGCTCGTTGCCCAGCCGGAACTCGCACACCCGGTTGTAGGCGGCGAGGTGGGCCGGGTCGACGGGCACGGACTGCCGCAGGTAGGTGCGGTCGGGCAGCTCCCGGCCGCCCTTCTTGCCGAAGCCCGCGACGACCGCCTTGGGGTACAGCACGCCCAGGTTGGGCGACTCCCGCAGGGCCTGGGTGGACATCAGGCCCCCAGCAGCGACTGGCCGCAGACCCGGACCACGTTGCCGTTGACCGCGCCGGAGGCCGGGTTGGCGTACCAGGAGACGGCCTCGGCGACGTCGACCGGCAGGCCGCCCTGCGACATCGAGTTCATCAGGCGACCGGCCTGCCGGATGAACAGCGGGACGGCCGCGGTCATCTGGGTCTCGATGAAGCCGGGGGCGACCGCGTTGATGGTGCCGCCGTACTCGGCCAGCTTGGGCGCGTAGGCGTTGACCATGCCGATGACGCCCGCCTTGCTGGCGCCGTAGTTGGTCTGGCCGGTGTTGCCCGCGATGCCCGCGATGGAGGACACGCCGATGATGCGGCCGTTGGGGCGCAGCACCTTCTCGGCGAGCAGGGCGTCGTTGACCCGGAGCTGGCTGCTCAGGTTCACGGCGATCACCGAGTCCCAGAGCCCTTCCTTCATGTTGGCCAGCTTCTTGTCGCGGGTGATGCCCGCGTTGTGCACGACGATGTCGACCCCGCCGTGCCTGCTCTTGAGGTGTTCGACCAGCTTGGCCGGGGCGTCGGCGGCGGTGATGTCGAGCTGGAGCGAGGAGCCGCCGACCCGGTTGGCGACCTTGGCCAGGTCGCCGCCCTGGGCCGGGATGTCCAGCACGACGACGTGCGCGCCGTCGCGGGCGAGCACGTCGGCCATGGCCGCGCCGATGCCGCGGGAGGCGCCGGTGACCAGCGCGACCTTGCCCGCGAGCGGGGCGTTCCAGTCCTCCGGCTCGACCCCGGCGCCGCCGTGCGTGCCGACCCGGATGACCTGGGCGTCGACGTAGGCGGACTTGGCCGAGAGCAGGAAGCGCAGCGTGGACTCCGCCTCGCCCTCCGCGCCGGGCTGCACGTAGACAAGCTGGGCGGTCGCGCCGCGGACGATCTCCTTGCCGAGCGACCGGACGAAGCCCTCGAGCGCGCGCTGGGCGATCAGCTCCAGCGGGTCTTCGATGTTCTCCGGGGGTGTGCCGAGCACCACGACCCGGCCGCAGGCCCCGAGCTGTCGGAGCACGGGGTGGAAGAAGTCGTACAGCGCGCGGAGCTGCTCGGGTGCCTTGATCCCGGTCGCGTCGAACACCAGGCCGCCGTAGGCGACCCCGCGCTCGCCCTGGGGGGCGGGTGCGGGGGTGGTCAACACGTCGATGCCCGCGGCCTTGGCGGTGGTGGCGAGCGCGTCGCCCAACCGCCCGCCGGGGGCACCGCCCACCAGCGCGGGGCCGTCCAGCGCTGGCGCGCCGGGCTTGTGGCGCCGCAGCGTCGGGGGGTTCGGCAGTCCGAGACGCTTCACGAGAAGCTTTCCGACGCCGGAGGTGGTGAACTGCTGATAGCGGTCAGTCATCTGTGTGCGCCTCCCTACTCGCTAGTAAACTTACTCAAGAGTAGGTTAGGATGCTACCTCAGATGCAAACCTGTGCTTTGGAGGACGGAATGGCCCCCAGTCGCGTGCGCCGAGTTGCGGTCCTTGGTGGGAACCGCATCCCCTTCGCGCGGTCCAACGGTAAGTACGCCAAGGCGTCGAACCAGGACATGTTCACCGCCGCGCTCGACGGTCTGGTCGCCCGCTTCGGCCTCCAGGGCGAGCGCCTCGGCGAGGTCGCCGCGGGTGCGGTGCTCAAGCACAGCCGCGACTTCAACCTCGCCCGCGAGTGCGTGCTGGGCAGCAGGCTCTCCCCGGAGACCCCCGCCTACGACGTGCAGCAGGCGTGCGGCACCGGCCTCCAGGCCATCGCCCAGGTCGCCAACAAGATCGCGCTCGGCCAGATCGACTCGGCCATCGCGGGCGGCGTCGACACCACCTCCGACGCGCCGCTGGCGGTCAACGAGGACCTGCGCCACATCCTGATCGCGCTGAACAACGCCAAGACCGTCCCGCAGCGGCTGGCCCTGCTGGCCAAGATCCGCCCCGGCCACATCGTCCCGGACATCCCGCGCAACGCCGAGCCGCGCACCGGCCTGGCGATGGGCGACCACGCGGCGCTCACCGCCAAGGAGTGGGGCATCACCCGCGAGGCGCAGGACGAACTGGCCGCCTCCAGCCACCAGAAGCTGGCCGCCGCCTACGACCGCGGCTTCTTCAACGACCTGATCACCCCGTTCCAGGGCCTGAGCAAGGACCAGAACCTGCGGCCGGAGTCCACCGCGGAGAAGCTGGCGAAGCTCAAGCCCGCCTTCGGCGGCGCCGACGGCACCATGACCGCGGGCAACTCGACCCCGCTGACCGACGGCGCCTCCGCGGTGCTGCTGGCCACCGAGGAGTGGGCCAAGGAGCACCGGCTGCCGGTGCTGGCGTACCTGACCTTCACCGAGACCGCGGCCGTCGACTACGTGCACGGCGGCGAGGGCCTGCTGATGGCGCCCGCGTACGCGGTGCCGCGGATGCTGGCCCGCGCGGGCCTGTCCCTGCAGGACTTCGACTTCTACGAGATCCACGAGGCGTTCGCCTCGCAGGTGCTGGCCACCCTGGCGGCCTGGGAGAGCGTGGACTTCGCCAAGGAGAAGCTGGGCCTGGACGCCCCGCTCGGCTCGATCGACCGCTCGAAGCTCAACGTCAACGGCTCGTCCCTGGCGGCCGGTCACCCGTTCGCCGCGACCGGCGGCCGGATCGTGGCCACGCTGGCGAAGCTGCTCAACGAGAAGGGCTCGGGCCGCGGCCTGATCTCCATCTGCGCCGCCGGTGGCCAGGGCGTCACCGCGATCATGGAGAAGCCGGGAGCGGCGGCACCCGCCGCCAAGTAGTACCTCGGTAGCACCCTCTACGGCTCTCTAGCTCACCAGCTAGAGAGCCGTAGAGCTTTGTACGGCCCTAAGGTGAACGCATGGAGCGGGCGTGCGAGTGGGAGGCCCGGCACGGGATGCTGGTCGGGCTGTCCCCGCGGCGGACCAGGGTCCGGTCGATGGTCGGGTTGGCGGTCGCCGGGCTGGTGCTGCTGGTGCCCGCGGTGTTCGTCGCCGTTCACGCGGTGGAGGTCGCGCTGGCGGGCGGCTGGGACGACCGGGTGTGCCGGTCGGTCGGTTCGCGCGGGTGCGGCCCGGCCTGGCTCTCGCTCAGCGCGGCGCTGTTCTTCGTGGTCGTCGGGGCGGGGTTCGGGGTGGGCGCGGTGCGCGAGCTGTTCCGGCGGGAACACGCGTTCGCCCTGGAGCAGGATGACTTCCGGGTGGTCTTCCGGAACTCGTCGACGTACGTCCCCGAGTGGGTGCGGGTCCGGTGGGCCGACCTCGCCGAGGTGGTCCCGGACGGCGGGCGGCTGGACCTGGTGCTGCGCGAGGGGGCGTCGGCGACGCACCTCGACGGGCGGACCGCGGGTCCGTTGACCGACCTGCTGTGCGGCGACGCCCGGGCCGACGCGGCGGTGCTGCGCCACTTCCGGACCGCGGACCGGCGGCGGATCGGCCAAGCGCCCGCGCAGGACGAGGCGAACCGGATCGCGGCCGACACGCCGTAGCGGGATCTCGCCGAATATCGGATCTGCGCTAGAGACGCCGATACCGTCCGAGAATGGACCCGGTGCGCAATCCGTTCGCCCCCGGCGCAGGTCAGCGCCCCCCGGAACTGGCGGGCCGCGAGAAGGAGCTGACCGCCTTCGAGGTGGTGCTGGAACGGGTCGCGCGGGGGCGGCCGGAGCGCAGCCTCGTGCTGACCGGGCTGCGCGGGGTCGGCAAGACGGTCCTGCTGGGTGAACTGCGGTCGATGGCCGTCCGGCGCGGGTGGGGCGCGGGGAAGGTCGAGGCCCGGCCGGACGCCGCGCTGCGCAGGCCGCTGTCGGCGGCCCTGCACCGGGCGGTGCGCGACCTGGCGGTGCGGCACCGGGCACCGGAACGGGTCGAGCACGTGCTCGGCGTGCTCAAGGCGTTCGCGCTCAAGTCGAACCCGGACGGCGCCAAGCTGCGCGAGCGCTGGCAACCCGGCATCGACGTGCCCGCCGCGGTGGGCCGCGCCGACTCCGGCGACATCGAGATCGACCTGGTGGAGCTGTTCACCGACGTCGCCGAACTGGCCAAGGACGTCGGCACCGGGGTCGCCGTCCTGATCGACGAGATGCAGGACATCGGCGCCGACGACATCTCCGCGCTGTGCGCCGCCTGCCACGAACTGGCCCAGTCCGGCGCACCGCTGGTCGTCGTCGGCGCCGGGCTGCCACACCTGCCCGCGGTGCTCTCGGCGAGCAAGTCGTACTCCGAGCGGCTGTTCCGCTACGTCCGCATCGACCGCCTGGACCGCCCCGACGCCGACCGCGCGGTCCTCGCCCCGGTCGACCGCGAGGAAGCGGGCATCACCCCGGAGGCGCTCGACGCGCTGTACGAGCGCTCCGGCGGCTACCCGTACTTCATCCAGGCGTTCGGCAAGGCCGCCTGGGACGCCGCCCCCACCGACCCGATCACCGCCGAGGACGTGCTGGTGGCGGCACCGGAGGCGGAGGGCGAGCTGGCGGTGGGGTTCTTCGGCTCCCGGTACGAGCGGGCCACCCCGGCCGAGCGCGAGTACCTGCGGGCGATGGCGGAGCTGACGCACGGCCGCGACGAGGGCGCGGGCACCTCGGACGTGGCGGTCTTCCTGGGCCGCAAGCCGTCGTCGCTGTCGCCCGCGCGGGACAGCCTGATCAAGAAGGGGTTGGTGTACTCGGCCGAGCGCGGCCGGATCGCCTTCACCGTGCCGCACTTCGGCCGGTACCTGCTCGGCATGGAGGAGTAGGCGATCTCGGCTTGTCTCGCGGGCTCTAGGCCACACGCTAGAGAGCCACATGAACACCTCGCGTGACCGTCTCTACCGGACAGATAGCGGCTCGTCTGGATTTACGGCCGATGATTCGCCGGCCTGTGCGCCACTTCACCGGCCAATCACTGGCATTCCAAGTGGGCAACGCGCATACTTGAGGCACAAGCCGAAGACCTCCGAAGGAGATGCAAGTCCGATGAACCTCACTGCCAAGTTCCGTGCCCGCCGCGTCGAGGCCCGCAACCGGAAGGCGGTGACCCGCGCGATCGAGACCGCCGCCACTCCCTCGATGCGCCACGAACTGATGACCCTCGCCCAGAACCAGCAGCACAACTGGCGCTGACCGGATGAGTGGTCTGGGTCACAATTTGTGACCCTGTAACACCCCCGGCTCGTCTGACGATGAACCGGTTGACCCCGTAGTGCTGGCGGACCCCCGACCTGGCAGCACTACGGGGTTTCCACATCCCTGCTCGCCGCTTCGCGGCTTCGCAGGGACCCCTTCGTCATTTTCTCTGGGGCCGAGCCCCAGGCCCCTGCCGGCGGGCTACGCCCCCGGACCCCCGCCGGTGGGCACGTTCGTCACCTGCCAGCCGCCCCTCAGCTTCGCAGGGACCCCTTCGTCATTTTCTCCGGGGCCGAGCCCCAGGCCCCTGCCGGCGGGCTACGCCCCCGGACCCCCGCCGGTGGGCACGTTCGTCACCTGCCAGCCGCCCCTCAGCTTCGCAGGGACCCCTTCGTCATTTTCTCCGGGGCCGAGCCCCAGGCCCCTGCCGGCGGGCTACGCCCCCGGACCCCCGCCGGTGGGCACGTTCGTCACCTGCCAGCCGCCCCTCAGCTTCGCAGGGACCCCTTCGTCATTTTCTCCGGGGCCGAGCCCCAGGCCCCTGCCGGCGGGCTACGCCCCCGGACCCCCGCCGGCGGGCACGTTCGTCACCTGCCAGCCGCCCCTCAGCTTCGTGGGCAGGCCTTCGTCATTTGCTGCACCCGTCGGCGGGTGATGCCGCCGGACCCCCGCTGGGGCTTGTTCCCAAGCAAGCTCCCCACGAACTGGTGGCCCGGCGTGGGTGGGTCTCTGGCCGCCAGGGTGGCTTCGCGGGCATCCCTGGCGTTCGGTGCTGGTTGTCGGGGGGTTTTGGCGGGGGTCCTCCGCTGTCTTGTCCGGGTGCTGTCGGCGTGCATACTTCCGCCGTGTTCTTAGGCGTGGACGTGGGCGGGACCAAGATCGCCGTCGGTGTGGTGGACCCGGCTGGGCAGGTCGTCTGGCGGGAGCAGCGGAGCACGCACCGCCACGGCACGGCCGAGGAGATCTTCGCCGTCGTGGCCGGGCTGGTGGGGACCGCGCTGGCGCGGTACGACGTCGAGGCGGTCGGGGTCGGGTCCGCCGGGCCGGTGGACATCCCGAACGGCACCGTGTCGCCCCTCAACATCCCCGCGTGGCGGGGCTTCCCGCTGCGGGCCCGGGTGGCCGAGGTCGTGGACCGGCCGGTCGTGCTGGCCGGGGACGGGCCGTGCATGGCGCTCGGCGAACACTGGGTGGGGGCCGGGCGCGGCGTCTCGGACATGGTCGGGCTGGTGGTGTCCACCGGTGTCGGCGGCGGCCTGGTGCACGGCGGGGAGCTGTTCGGCGGTCGCACCGGCAACGCGGGCCACATCGGGCACATGGTCGTGGAACCCGACGGCGACCCGTGTTCGTGCGGGGGCCGGGGCTGCGTGGAGATCGTGGCCAGCGGCCCCAACCTGGTGCGCTGGGCACGGGCGCGCGGCTGGTCCGCCCCCGAGGACGCCGACGCGGCGCACCTCGCGGAGACGGCGCGGCACGGCGACGAGATCGCCCTGGCCGCCTTCACCCGAGCCGGACGGGCCGTCGGGCTGGCCATCGCGGGCACCGCAGCGCTGTGCGACCTGGAACTGGCGGTCGTCGGCGGCGGGGTGGCGCAGGCCGGGGAGCTGCTGTTCGACCCGATCCGGGCGACCGTCGCCGAGTACGCGACCATGGACTTCACCCGGGGCACAGTCGTCGTACCCGCGACCCTGGGCGGGAACGCGGGAATCGTCGGCGCCGCCGCCCTGGTGGCACGCGGCTGACCCGCCCGAACCGACCTGCCCGGCTGACTGGTGGGACGCTCAGGCGAGCCGGGCTGCCCAGGCGGATCGCTCCCTCGCCCGATCAGACGAGCCAATCGAGCAGCCGGGCAGCCGGGCAGCCGGGCAGGTCAGGCGGGTGGGCCGGGCAGGGCGGGCGGACTGGGCGAGCGGATTGGGCGGAGGTGGGTGGGTGGGATTACGGCTTGGGGGTGCGGCCCATCAGGTAGAACTCCGGGTTCGGGGTGAGTGCCATCAGGTGGGCCAGGCGGTTGGACATGGCGAACAGGGCGGTGATCGCGCCGACGTCCCAGATCTCGTCGTCGGTGAGGCCCGCGTCGCGGGCGTCGTCGAGGTCGGCTTCGGTGAGGGTGGTGGGTTCCAGGGCGAGGGTGAGGGCCAGGTCGACGATGGCGCGGGCGCGTGGGGGCAGGTCGACCGCCCACGGGTTGGTGGCGACCTGGTCGGCGAGGTGCGGGTCCTTGGCGCGGATGCGGAGGATCGCGCCGTGCGCGACCACGCAGTAGGTGCAGTTGTTGGCGCCGGAGGTGGCGACCACGACCAGCTCGCGCTCGGCCTTGCTCAGCCCGCCCTCCCGGTCCATCAGGGCGTCGTGGTGGTCGAGGAAGGCGCGCAGTTCGGCGGGGCGGTGGGCCAGGCCGAGGAAGACGTTCGGCACGAAGCCCGACTTCTCGGCGATGGCGCCGATCCGGTCCCGCAGGTCCTCGGGGAGGTCGGCCAGGTCGGCGACCGGGAAGCGGCTCAGTGTCATACCCCGAAACTAGTCTTCGGCAGGACGGGGTGGGGTTCTGCCCGTTTCGGGAGATGTAAGCAGAGGGTTACTACGCGGGGGATCGGTGGGCTGTTCCCGGCCGTCCGGGTGCCGGTGAGATTGCGCGCGCAACTGACTAATCGTGACTTCACCCGTTGGGCGCTACAGCCGCCCGGCTCCGCCCCGGAAGCGGTATCTGCCATAGCACCTGGTGTTTACCTCACCCGATCGGCGATTACGCGGGCACGGTGCCGTTCGGCGCTGAACACGCTCCGTTTATCGTCTACTACGCAGTAGGCGCGCGTTCGGGGGAGCGATGGGTGCAGACTGGGAGTAACCGCAGTACCACGAAGGAGTTCGTCGCTTTGGCTGTGACAGGAACGGAGTCCGCCCGTGTGGACGACCGCCGAACCCTGCACCTGACCTTCGCCCCGGAGGTCCTCGGGGCACCCGAACCGGACCGCAAGACCGAACCAGCCCGCACCGCGGAGACCGACACCGCAGAGACCGACACCGCACCGGCTGACACCGCGCCGGACCAGGCCGACACCGCCGCCGCGGACACCGGCCGGGCCACCGCGGACCTGCCCGCCCCTCGGCGCACCCCGCGCGACCGGTTGCTGGTGCTGGCCGAGCACCTGGTCGGCAGTTGGGCCTCCACGCTCCGGATGGCCCTGGCCATGCTGGCCTGCATGGTGGGCGCCCTGGTCCTGATCGCGCTCGCCACCGGCCCGTTGCCCGCGCTGATCGGCGCGGGGGCGCTGGCCGCGGTCATCAGCACCACCCGCAACCGCTGAGCGGTCCACTCGACGCGAAGAGGCCCCGCACCTGCTGGTGCGGGGCCTCTTCGCGGTCGGGCCGCGTCAGTGCGCGCCGATCTGGCGGAGCTTCTTGTCGCCGTCGTCGACGTGGTAGTCGTCCGGGCGGGTCTGGTCCATGCCGTTGAACGCCTTGAGCTTGCGGGCGATCAGCGTCACCAGCACGGCGACCAGCAGGTTCGCCACCAGGGCGACGATGCCGACGTAGATCTGCACCGTTGAGCCCGCGAACGGGTGCCACCCGAACAGGCTGAGCTTGTCCAGCGCCAGCGCGGAGCCGCCGAAGTGCGCGCGCTTGCCGTTGGCGCTCGGGATGCTGTAGAGCAGCACCATCCCCCAGCCCATGCCGACGAACCACCCGGCGATCAGGCCCCACACGTGCAGCCACCGGGTGTAGAGCGCGATGGCCACCGCGGGCAGCGTCTGCAGGATGATCACGCCGCCGATGAGCTGCAGGTCGATGGAGAACTGCGGGTCGATGAACAGGATGAACGCGACCGCGCCGAACTTGACCACCAGCGAGGCGAGCTTGGCCTGCTTCGCTTCCTGCTTCGGGGTGGCGTCCTTGCGGAAGTACTCCTTGTAGATGTTGCGGGTCCACAGGTTGGCCGCGGCGATCGACATGATCGCGGCGGGCACCAGGGCGCCGATGCCGATGGCGGCGAAGGCGATGCCCGCGAACCACGAGGAGAACTCGTTCTGGAACAGCACCGGGATGATGGTGTTGGTGTCGGGCTGGCCGGTGGCCTGGTTGGTGATGGGCGCGACGCCCGCGGCGATGGCGACGAAGCCGAGCAGCGCCAGCAGCCCCAGCAGCAGCGAGTACGCGGGCAGCGCCGACATGTTCCGCTTGATCACGTTGCGGCCCTTGGAGGCCAGCACGCCGGTGACCGAGTGCGGGTAGAGGAACAGCGCGAGCGCCGAGCCCAGGGCCAGCGTGGCGTACTGGAGCTGGTTGTTGGCGTTGAGCAGCACGCCGTCGCCCGCGGCCGGGGTGGCGTCGAACTTCTCCTTGGCCGAGGAGAAGATCTCCGACCAGCCGCCGAGCTTGATCGGCAGGTAGATCACCGCGACGATGATCACGACGTAGACCAGGATGTCCTTGACGAACGCGATCAGCGCCGGGGCGCGCAGGCCGGACTGGTAGGTGTAGACCGCCAGCACGACGAACGCGATCAGCAGCGGCAGGTGCCCGACGATGCCGCTGCCGTTGATGCCCATGGTGCGCAGCACGGCCTCCAGGCCGACGAGCTGCAGCGCGATGTAGGGCATGGTGGCGACGATGCCGGTGACCGCGATCAGCAGCGCCAGCAGCGAGGACCCGTAGCGGCCTCGGACGAAGTCGGCCGGGGTGACGTAGCCGTGCGCCCGCGACACCGACCACATGCGCAGCAGCGGCAGGAAGATGATCGGGTACAGCACCACCGTGTAGGGCAGCGCGTAGAAGCCCAGGGCGCCGGAGCTGAACATCAGCGCCGGGACGGCGACGAAGGTGTAGGCGGTGTAGATGTCGCCGCCGATGAGGAACCAGGTGACCCAGGAGCCGAACTTGCGGCCGCCGAGGCCCCACTCGTCCAGGTGGTCGAGGGTGCCGCCCGCCTTCCACTTCGCGGCGACGAAGCCCAGCACGGTGACCACGCCGAACAGCAGCACGAAGATGACCAGCTCGGTCCACTTCATCGGGTGGCCCCCTCATCCAGCTCGTCCACGTCGCGGCCGGGGCCGGGCGGGGTGGTCGGCTTGTCCTTGGTCATGGCGAACACGGTCGAGGTGGCGGCCACCCCGACCACGACGCCGAGCAGTTGGAACCAGTAGAAGAACGGCATCCCGATGAACTCGGGGCCGGACCGGTTGAAGAACGGTGTGATCAGCAGGAGGAGGGGAACCAGCAGCAGCAGGTTCCAGGGGCTCCAGCGGATGCCGGATGCCGACTTCTTCGGCGGTGCCATCGGCGGACCTCGATCGTGTCGCGAAGTGGTGCCGGGAAACAGTAGGACGTCCGACCCGTCCCGTCACTGGTCAACGCCGATTCGAGATGAACGGGCGATCACCGACGGCTGTCCGGCCGTTGTTTCCACAGGCTGTGCACAACCTTGTCCACAACCTGTGGACAACTTCGGAACACCTGGGGTCCGTGGGGCTGCGGAGGAGCGAGAGGAAGCCCTGGACCAGCCAAATGGCCTAGGGCGTCCGCGTGCCGCAGTTGTGCACAGGTGAACCCGCATCAATCCACAGGCAGGCGCAGATGCGCTCCGCGACCGGTCCCCGATGACCAACGGGCGGGTCGAGTACGAGTGCCGCCCGGCTCGACGTCCCGCAAACGGCGGAAGGCCACCACGCCGGAGCGTGGTGGCCTTCCGCTGGACCCAGGACCGCGTGGACTAGCCCAGGCGCTGCTTGAGCGCTTCCAGCTCGTCGCGCAGCGGCGTCGGCAGCTTGTCGCCGATCTTGTCGAACCACTCGTCGATCAGCGGCAGCTCGGCGCGCCACTCGTCGGCGTCGAACCGCAGCGCCGCCTCGATGGCCGCCCGGTCGTCGTCGAGGCCGGACAGGTCCAGCTCGTCGGCGCTCGGGATGAAGCCGATCGGGGTCTCGGTCGCGGCGGCCTTGCCCTCGATGCGCTCGATCGCCCACTTGAGGATGCGGGAGTTCTCGCCGAACCCGGGCCACAGGAAGGACTTGTCCTCGGCGCGGCGGAACCAGTTGACGTAGAAGATCTTCGGCAGCTTGGTCGCGTCGGCGCGCTTGCCGGTCTCGATCCAGTGGTTGAAGTAGTCACCGGCGTTGTAGCCGATGAACGGCAGCATCGCCATCGGGTCGCGGCGCACCACGCCGGTCTTGCCCACGGCCGCGGCGGTGGTCTCGCTGGACAGGGTGGCGCCCATGAAGGTGCCGTGCTGCCAGTCGCGGGACTCGGTCACCAGCGGGATGGTGGTGGCCCGGCGGCCGCCGAAGAAGATCGCCGAGATCGGCACGCCCTTCGGGTCGTTCCACTCCGCGGCCTTGGTGTCGCACTGGTCGATCGGGGTGCAGTAGCGCGAGTTCGGGTGCGCCGCCTTCTCCTCCGACCCCGGCGTCCAGTCCGCCTTCTTCCACGAGGTCAGGTGGGCGGGCGGCTCGCTCATGCCCTCCCACCAGATGTCGCCGTCGTCGGTCAGCGCGACGTTGGTGAACAGCGAGTTGCCCTTGGCGATGGTGCGCATCGCGTTCGGGTTGGTGTGGTAGTCGGTGCCCGGCGCCACGCCGAAGAAGCCGTTCTCCGGGTTGACCGCGTAGATGCGGCCGTCCTCGCCGAAGCGCATCCAGGCGATGTCGTCGCCGATGGTCTCGACCTTCCACCCGGGGATGGTCGGCTCCAGCATGGCCAGGTTGGTCTTGCCGCAGGCGCTGGGGAACGCGGCCGCGACGAAGTAGACCTTGTCCTCGGGGGAGGTCAGCTTGAGGATCAGCATGTGCTCGGCGAGCCAGCCCTCGTCGCGGCCGATCACCGAGGCGATGCGCAGCGAGTAGCACTTCTTGCCCAGCAGCGCGTTGCCGCCGTAGCCGGAGCCGAAGCTCCAGATGAGACGCTCCTCCGGGAAGTGCACGATGTACTTGGTGTCGCTGCACGGCCACGCGACGTCGGCCTGGCCCGGCTCGAGCGGGGCGCCGATGGAGTGCAGCGCCGGGACGAAGTCGCGCTCGGTGCCGTCGGCGTCGATGAAGCGGTCGAGGGCCTGCGCGCCCATCCGGGTCATGATCCGCATCGAGGCCACGACGTACTCGGAGTCGCTGATCTCCACGCCCAGCATCGGCGAGTCGGCGTCCAGCGGGCCCATGCAGAACGGGATCACGTACATCGTGCGACCGCGCATGCACCCCCGGTACAGCTCGGTCATGATGGCCTTCATCTCGGCCGGGTCCATCCAGTTGTTGGTGGGACCGGCGTCGGCCTCGTCGGCCGAGCAGATGTAGGTGCGCTCCTCGACGCGAGCCACGTCGTTGGGGTCGGAGGCGGCGTAGAACGAGTTCGGCTTCTTCTCCAGGCGGGTGAAGGTGCCCGCGGCCACCAGCTTGTCGGTGACCCTGGTCCACTCCTCCTCGGACCCGTCGACCCAGACCACGGCGTCCGGAGTAGTCAGCTCGGCCACCTCACGCACCCAGGCCAGGAGCCGTTTGTGCGTGGTCGGTGCCTGGTCAACGCCAGGGATAGTCACTGCCGTCATCTCGCCTCGTCTCCTGACTGAACGCCGAAATGCCGATCAGGACGCCCTTGTCCCGACCGGACGTCGGTGTCCTCATCGAATGGGCTCGGTACCCGCCCCAGGACGGAGCGGGTGCTGGCCGTGAAGGAATACATCGAGGTTAGCGAAGTGACGCGCAGGTAACCGATGTCTGTCCTGTCGGCTCCCTCACAAGACCGATCAGGGAATCGATTCAGAACTCGAACGCTGCGGTGATTGCGGCTGGTGGGTGTTCGTTTCCGGAACAACCATCACCGGCAGTGAAATCCCCCACGTCCACCGGGGGAGACGGACAGGACCCCCGGTGCGAGCGGCACCGGGGGTCCTGGGGTCCTGCCGTGCGGGGATCAGGCCTGCCAGGCGGCGTCGGAGCCGGTGCTGGCGCCCGCGCCCTGCTCGCCGCCCGCGGAGTCGCCGCCGGTGGAGCCGGTGCCGTCGGCCTCGTAGCCGCCGTCCGCGCCGAGGTGGCCGGTCTCCACCGTGGTCCACTCGTCGTCGCCGGTGTGCTGGGCCACGGTGACGTCGCCGTCGGCCTCGATCACCACGGCCTGGTCGGCGGAGCCGTCACCGTCGGTGTCGGTGAAGGCGTAGGTGCTGCCCGACTCGTCGGTCACCACGGCGGTGTCGTTGACGCCGTCGCCGTCGGAGTCGTACTCGGCGGTGCCCGCGGTCATGTCGCCCTCGGGGGTGTCGACGAGGATCTCGCCGCCGCCCGCGGAGGAGGTGCCGCTGTCGGTGGCGCTGTCGTCGTCGGTGGCGGTGGGGGCGGACGAGCCGGAGTCGTCGGCGCCGTCGCCGGAGGGGTTGGCCACCGAGCCGGGCTCGGCCTCGGTCCACTCGCCGGAGCTCTCGTCGTACTCGGCCGCGGCGGTCACGTTGCCCTCGCTGTCGAGCTCGACCACGGTGTCGGCGTTGCCGTCGCCGTCGGAGTCCGAGAAGGCCATGTAGCCGTCCTCGGTCTGCACGACCGCCGCGTCGTTGTCGCCGTCGCCGTCGTAGTCGTAGTTCTCGCTGACCTCGTACTCCTCGCCACCGACCTCGACGGTGAGGACGTCGTGGCCCTGCTCGTCGGCGGTGGTGTCGGTGGTGTCGTCCGCGCCGGTCTCGTCCACGTACATGACGTACCCCTTACTCGTCCCTCACGGGCTTCAGCTGCTTGTTGCGGGTATGACTGACGATTCGTCGGCCCGGTTCCCGCCGTTACGGGGGTTCTTGTGCCCGGCGTGCGGGTCATCTCTTGTCCCGGACCGCGCGGATGTCGGCGAGGAGCTTCTCCGCGCGTTCCCGCCCGGCCGTCACCTCGGCGAGGCGCTTGTTCACCGAGGTGGTCCGCTTCTGCCGTTCGGCCACGTCCAGCCGCAGCGCCTTGTCCACCTCGCGCAACTGCTCCTCGATCCCGGTGATGCGCTTGCCCAGCGCCTCGTCGAGGGCCAGCGACAACTGCGACTCCGCGTCGATGAGCTGCTCGGTGACCAGTTGGTCCAGGGTGGACCGGGAGTCGGCGATGGACTCGTTGAGCCAGGTCTTCATGTGCGCCTTGTCCGCGGTGTGCTTGCGGGTGCGCGCGATCCACCAGCCCGCGCCGAGGCCGATGATGATCGTGGGCACCAGCAGGATCGGCGCGGCGACCGCGCCCGCCAGCGGCAGCACCGCCATCTTCCCGGCGCCGATGCCGCTGACCCCGCCCATGAACACCAGCAGCTTGTCCTCGGCGGTGGGCGCGCGCTTCTCGGCGCCGCGCAGGATCACCTGCGAGTGCCCGGACCGCGCGAACTGGGAGCGGATCACCTCCAGTTCGTCCGCGGAGAACAACTCCGCGAGCACCGTGTCGGCCACCTGGTTGAGCCGGGCGCCGACGCGTTCGCTGACCCGGCCGGACACCATCTGCATGGCGGTGTCGACGTGGGCGGGCAGCAGCTTGAGCTGGTCGCGGTCGGCGTTGTCGATGGCCTGGCGGAACCAGGACTGCAGATCCCGCATCTCCCGGCTGACCTCGTGGGCGTTCTCCAGCCGGGCGCGCTGGACCTCGCTGCGCAGCTTCACCTGCCAGCCGCGGGTGGAGGAGCGGCGTTCGGCGGTCAGCTCGTCCTTGCGCGCGCGCAGCGCCTCCGCCTCCGCCTCTCCGGTGGTCAGCGCGCGGCGCTCGTTGTCCAGCAGCACCTTCAGCTCGCCCAGGGCCGACGACAGCGCGCGCAGGGTGTTGGCCTCGCCCAGCATGGCGGAGCGGCCGACCAGCAGCGACTCCAGCGCGGCCAGCAGCTCCGGCACGCCGGAGCGCTCCCGGAGCATGCCCGCGGCCTCGGGGGTGGGTGCCTTGGCGGCCATGTCGTGCACCCGCGAGGACACCGGGTGGAAGGTGGCGTCGGCGAACCGGGGCGCGTGCTCGGCCAGCAGCGCCCGGTTCGCCTCCAGCACCTGCCGCCACCCGCGGTAGGCATCCACCTTGGACAGTGCGAAGACGACGGTCTCGACCCGGTCGCCGATGCCCGCCAGGAAGTCCAGCTCGCCGGAGGTGAACGGCGCCGAGGCGTCGACCACGAACAGCAGCGCGGTGGCGGTGGCGGCGGCCTCCACGGCCAGTTCGCCGTGCACCGAGTCCAGCCCGCCGACGCCGGGGGTGTCGACGATGACCAGCTTCTCCAGCAGCGGCGCCGGGCCGTCGACCTCGACGTGGCGCGGCGGCAGCTCGCCGTCGGGCAGCTCGTGCGCGGCGGAGACCCAGTTGACCAGCCGGTCGAGCGGCACCGGCACCGGGTCGAGCTGCCCGGGGTAGCAGGCGCGCGCCTGCCACTGCTCGGCGTGCCCGAACACCAGGTAGGTCGCCGTGGCCACGTCGGCGTCCACAGGGGACAGGCCCGGCGCTTCGATCATCGCGTTGACCAGGGAGCTCTTGCCCCGGTTGGTCTCGCCGACGACCACCACCGAGGGCAGCTTGCGGCGCTTTCCGCGGAGCTCCTCCACCCACGCCGCCGACTCCGGGGCCGACTCGCGCAGCAGCTTGAGCAGCGCCTCGCGGGCCTGGGCGACCTGCTTGGGCAGCGACAGCGGCTGCGCCTTGGCCTGGGTCACGCGGTGCTCGCCCCCGCCCGGTAGACGGTGACGATCGGCGCCCGCAGCACCAGGCCGCGGTCGCTGAACCCGACCACCTCGGTCTCGGCGACCGTGCCGTCGAGCGCGGTGTCCCCGGTGTCCAGGGTGCCCCCGGCCTCGTGCACGGCCGGGTCGAAGGCGTCGCCGTCGGGGCGCAGCGCGGTGACCCCGACCTCGGCGAGCCCCGCCTCGATCCGCTCGGCCACCCCGGAGCTGCGCGCCCGGTCGTGCGCGTAGAGCGCCAGCGCCACCAGCGCCCGGCGCTCGTCGAGGACCTGGTCGTAGACCTCGGGGGCGATGCTGACCAGCGCGGGTTCGACGCGGAAGTCGTTCTCCAACTCGACCTCCTCCTGCGGGGGCGACTGCGGTGCCTGCTGCTGCGGGGGCTGCTGCTGCGGTGCCTCGGCGGCGGGCGGGTACTGCACCGGCAGCATCCCCGACGGGGCCTGCTCGACGTAGGAGCCCGCGTGCACGGCGTCGGCGATGACCCGGGCCCGGACCTCGACGGTGTTGTCCTCACCGGAGTCCTTGCGCTTGCCCTTGAACCAGGAAGCCATCTCACCCAGCCTGTTCGCGGAGTTGCTGCCAGATCAGGAAGTACGAGCGGTGCACCACGTGCGCGACCCGGCTCTGCGCGGGCGTGGCACCGAAGGACGCGAACGACCGCCACCAGCCCGCGCGCTCCAGCGCGTACGCCGACAGCTCCTTGTGCGGGCGCCCCTTCATGCCGAGCTGCTCGCCGACGACGGCGCTGCTGCCCACCCGCAGCACCTCCTCGGCCAGGTCGTCGGGCATCGACACCGCGCCGGAGGTGACCAGGGTCAGCGCCTCCAGCAGGCGGAGCTGGTGGGCCTCCGGCTTGGCCAGCAGCACCTCGATCGCGTCGTGCACCCGCTGCCGCTCGCCGGGGTCGCCGGAGGCGTGCGCGAGCGCGGTGACGCTGGCCAGCGCGGCGGCGGCCTTGATGCCGTCGGCGCGGGCGCGGAAGACCGCGTCCAGCCGGTTGCGCACGCCCGCGAGCCCGGAGGCGTCGAGCAGCCTGCGCCGCAGCGCGCCCGCGGTCAGCTCCGGCTCGGCGCGCAGCGCGTCGACGGCGGTGCGGATGCCGTACAGGTCGAGCGTTTCCAGCAGCCGCACCCGGGTTCCGGTGGGCACCTCGCAGTCCCAGGTGGTGAAGATGTCGGCGGAGATCAGCATCGTCTCCCAGGTGGCGTCGTCGAGGTCGGCCAGCCTGCGCAGGGCGTCGGCGTCGGCGGAGGTGAACCCGCCGGACTCGGCGGACTCGGCCAGCAGCCCGATGACCGGGATGACGTCGGCGACCCGGGGCTTGAGGGTGGCGGCCTGCTTCTCCGCCAGCATGGTCGCGGCCTTCCACACGTCGCCGTCGCTGCCCGCGACCGACTCCGGGGTGATCGTGTCGGCCTTGTTGAGCACGGCGATCGCGTTGACCGGTCCGGCCTCGCGGCTGGCGGTGGCGGCGGTGAACGCGGCGAGCGCCTGCTGGTCGTCGGCCCGCACGCCCTGGGTGACCACGTAGAGGACGGCCTCGGCGCCCGCCACGGCGTTGCGCGAGGTGTCGTCCAGCTCGTCGCCGCCCGCCCCGGCTTCGTCCTCGCTGTCGGGCTTGGCGTGCTTGGCCGCGCCCAGGAGCTGCTCGGTGCGCTTGACCGACGCCGCGTCGAGGGAACCGAGGCCGGGGGTGTCGATGACGGTCAGGTCGCGCAGCACGGCGTTGGTCAGGTACGCCTCCAGGTGCGAGACCTGGTCGAAGTCCACCTCCAGGTCGTTCGGGATCATCCCGCCGACGTCGAAGGGGAGCACCTGCTTGCGCCCGTCGAAGAACACCAGCTCCACCCGGTCGACCGTCCCGTACTGGAACCGGGTGACCAGCCGGGTGCACTCCCCGACGTCGGTCGGCGCCACCCGCCGCCCGATCAGCGCGTTGACCAGGGTGGACTTGCCCGACTTGATCCGCCCGGCCACCGCGACCTGCAACGGGGCGGAGAGCCTGCGCAGGACCTCCCGGAACCCGGCCGCGGTCCGCGCCGAGACCTGCGGCTGCAAGCGCTGGCACAGGTTCGCCACCGCCGCGGACAGCGGTCCGGCGAGGTGCTGCTGCTCGGTCGCGGTCGTCACGGCCGTCCCTCCCCTCGGTATGGGGGAATCGTGCCATGGTCGATTCCGCCGCGTCCCCCGCTTGCCGCTACGCGGCGGCCGGTCAGCCTCGGGGAGGACACGGGGTGCGACGGCGGGCTGACGCGCGGGAACGGCCGCGGAACCTACGCTGGGCGGGTGCGGCGGCTGAGCCTGTGGTTGAAAGCGCACCCGACGGCGGGTGACACCGTGCTGGCCCTGGCGCTGGCCGGGCTGGAGCTGCTGGTCACCAGCGGCCTGCCCGACGGCGCGCTGTCGGTCTGGTTCTGGGTGGTCGGGGTGGGGTTGCTCGCGCCCCTGCTGGTCCGCAGGCACCGGCCGGTGCTCGCCGCGTACCTCGTCCTCGCCGCCGGGTTCCTGCAACTGTTCACCCACGGCGCGGAGCCCGGCAGCGGCGACATGCGGGTCCGGATGGCGGACCTGGCGCTGGGCATCTGCCTCTACACGCTGGTGGCCTACGTCGGGCGCAGGCAGGCGACGCTGTACGCGGCCTGGCTGACCGTGGGGACGGTGGCCTGGGCGGTGTGGCGGATGGGGTTGCCGGAGGGGGTGGTCCCGGCCGCGGTGTTCTCGGTGGTGTTCGCGCTGTGCTGGACGCTGGGGGAGTTCTCCGGGGCCCGGCGGGCCTACCACGTGGAGGTCGAGCGGCGGCTGGACCTGTTGGAGACCGAGCGCGACCAGCAGGCCCGGATCGCCGTCGCCGACGAGCGGACCCGCATCGCCCGCGAGCTGCACGACGTGGTGGCGCACGCGGTGAGCGTGATCGTGGTGCAGGCCGACGGCGCCGCCTACGCGGTGCGCACCCAGCCGGAGGCGGCCGAGCAGGCGTTGGCGGTGATCTCCACGACCGGCCGCGAGGCGCTGACCGAGCTGCGCAGGCTGCTGGGCGTGCTGCGCAGCGACGGCACCGGGTCCGGGCGGGCACCGCAACCGGGCACCCGGTCCATCTCGGAGCTGGCCGAGCGGGTCCGGGCGACCGGTGTCCCGGTGCGGCTGGACCTGGCCGGGGAGCTGGACTCGCTGCCCGCGGGCGTCGGCCTGGGCGTCTACCGGATCGTGCAGGAGGCGCTGACCAACACGATCAAGCACGCCGGTCCGGGGGCGCGGGCGGACGTGCTGGTCTCCCGGGTCGGCGACCGGGTGGAGCTGGACATCACCGACCGCGGCCCCGGGCTGGGCACCGCGCCCGGCCTGACCACCGGCGGCGGCAACGGGTTGATCGGGATGCGGGAGCGGGCGAACGTCTTCGGCGGCACCCTCCAGGCCGGACCGCGCCCGGAGGGCGGCTGGCGGGTGCGGGCCGTGCTGCCGGTGGCGGAGAGGTTAGGTTGAGGCCGTGATCAGGATCGTGCTGGTGGACGACCAGGAGTTGATGCGGGTCGGCTTCCGCATGGTGCTCGGCGCGCAGGAGGACATGGAGGTCGTCGGCGAGGCGAGCGACGGGCGGGCGGCGATCGAGCTGGCCGCGTCGCTGCGGCCGGACGTGGTGCTGATGGACGTGCGGATGCCGGTCCTCGACGGCGTCGAGGCCACCAGGGCGATCACCGAGGCGGGCACGGCGAAGGTGCTGGTGATGACCACCTTCGACCTGGACGAGTACGCCCTGTCGGCGCTGCGCAACGGCGCCAGCGGGTTCCTGCTCAAGGACACCCCGCCGAGCCACCTGGTCTCCGCCCTGCGCTCGGTCGCCTCGGGCGACGCGGTGGTCTCCCCGAGCGTGACCCGGCGGCTGCTGGACCGGTTCCTCGGCCCCGGCGGCGGGGAACCCCGGGACCCGTCGGCGCTGGAGGTGCTGACCGAGCGGGAGCGGGAGGTGCTGGTGCTCATCGCCCAGGGCCTGTCGAACGCGGAGATCGCCCGCAAGCTGTTCCTGTCCGAGGCGACGGTGAAGACCCACGTCGGCCGGGTGCTGTCCAAGCTGGACCTGCGCGACCGGGTGCAGGCGGTGGTCCTGGCCTACGAGACCGGGCTGGTCCGCCCGGGCGACCTCTGAGGACCCCGCGGGCCGACCACCCGGCGGCGCAGGCTGTCAGCGGTACCGGGAGGCGTCGACCGCGGTGGGGTCGAGGCCCGGCTTGACCACCTCGTCGAACCAGCGGCCCCAGTCGGGGCGGGAGCCGTCGAGGTCGGTGAAGCCGTACTCGCGCATCAGGGTCCAGCTCGCCATGGTGCGCCCGGCGAACCGGGAGACCTCCGGGTCGGCGGCGAGGGCGGCGATGGCCCGGCCGATGTAGTGCGGGGACTCGGCCATGACGTAGTTCGGGTCCTTGGCCGTGCCGTCGCGCCAGTTGTCCTCGGTGACGCCGAAGTGCTCGAGCATCATCTCCGAGCGCAGGAAGCCGGGGGTGACCGTGAGGCCGGTGGCGCCGTGCGCGGCGAGTTCCTTGCCCAGCACCCGGCCGATGGCCCGCACACCCGACTTGACCAGGAAGTACGGGATGCCGACGCCGGGGTAGTGGTACTCGTCGTCGTCGCCGTCGGTGACCTCGATGACCAGGCCGCCGGGGCGGGCGACGACCAGCGGCAGCAACCGGTGCAGGGCGATCAGGTGGGTCTCCAGGCCGTTGCGCACCACGCCGAGCGCCTTGTCCAGGTCCGACGCCCAGAAGTCGGTGTCGAACTCCACGAACTGGTCGCCGCCCCAGACGTCGTCGACGAGCACGTCGACGCGGCCGTGGTCGGCGGCGATCCGGTCGCGCAGGGCGTCCACGTCGGACACCGAGGTGAAGTCGCAGCGGACGGCGACGCCGGTGCCGCCCGCCGCGTCGACCAGTTCGGCGGTCTCGTCGATGGTCTCGGTGCGCTTCATCGGTGAGGCGGTGTCGCGGGTGGTCCGGCCGGTGGCGTAGACGGTCGCCCCGGCCGCGCCCAGTTCGACCGCGATGCCGCGGCCGCAGCCCCGGGTCGCCCCGGTGACCACGGCGACCTTGCCCTGCAGTGGGCGTGCCATGTCAGTTCCCCCTCGTCGGTTCAGTGGTCCGGCGCCAGGCGTCGAGCACGGCGTCGGTGTCCTCGGTGAGCCGGTCGGCGAGCGGTCCGCTCGGGCGGATCGACCAGTCGATCGATGCGCCGTTGACCAGCGAGAGCAGCACCCGCGCGGCCACCGGTGGCGGTGGCGCGGCGGGCAGGTCGGCGGCTTCGACCGCGGCGCGCAGCTCGACCTCCAGGGCGGCGAAGTGCTCGCCGAGCAGGGCGGTCAGCCGCGCGTCGCCCAGGTCGACGCCGAGCAGGCGCAGGTGGTTGGCGGCGGATTCGGCGTCGCCGAGGCCGCCGTGGGTGCTCACCGCGGCGGCCCGGAGGGCGGCGACCGGGTCCGGTTCGGCCACCCGCGCCGCGCGCATGGCCGCGACCGCGTTCGCGGTGGTGTACCGGGTCAGCGCCGCGAGCAGGCCGAGCTTGGAGCCGAACCGCCCGGCGACGGTGCCGACCGACACCCCCGCCTCCCCGGCCACCTGGGCGAGGGTGAACGCTGGGCCGATCCGCCCGGTGACCACCGCGGCGGCGGCGAGCAGCCGGTCGTCGGTGATCGTCTTCGGGCGGGCCACACCGGTTATTGAACCATGGTTCAGAAACCCTGTCATCGACGGATCAGGGTCGACTCAGGGTGCTCACCGATGCCGCGGGGTATCCAGGGGGCGGGAAGCTACCTCCTGAAGATGACGGGCGCGCACGACCACAGGACGACGCGCCCACGACCGGCGGTGGGACACGCTGGTCGGGTCAGCCCGGGGGACACGCAGGACAACAAGGGGAGATCAGCATGATCGAGGCAGTGGGCCTCACCAAGCGGTACGGGAAGACGGTCGCGGTCGACAACCTGTCGTTCACCGTTCCGACCGGACGCGTCACCGGCTTCCTCGGCCCGAACGGCGCCGGGAAGTCGACCACGATGCGGATGATCCTGGGACTGGACACGCCGACCGGGGGGTCGGTGCACATCGGCGGCAAGAGCTACCGGGACCTCAAGAACCCGCTGCGCACGGTCGGCGCGCTGCTCGACGCGAAGTGGGTGCACCCGAACCGCTCGGCCCGCGCCCACCTGGCGTGGATGGCCAAGTCGAACCGGATCGCCGCCAAGCGGGTGGACGAGGTCCTCGACATCGTCGGCCTGACCGCGGTGGCGGGCAAGAACGCGGGCGGCTTCTCGCTGGGCATGTCGCAGCGGCTGGGCATCGCCGGGGCGCTGCTCGGCGACCCGCAGGTGCTGCTGTTCGACGAACCGGTCAATGGCCTGGACCCGGAGGGCATCCTCTGGATTCGCAAGTTCATGCACCGGCTGGCCGACGAGGGCCGCACGGTCTTCGTCTCCAGCCACCTGCTCTCGGAGATGGCGCTGACCGCCCAGGAGCTGGTGGTGATCGGCCGCGGGAAGCTGATCTCGCAGTCGAGCACCGAGGACTTCGTCGCCCAGGCCACCGAGAACACCGTGCTGGTGCGCAGCCCGCAGCTCGCCGACCTGCGCGCCGCGCTCGGCCGCGCGGGCGTGTCCATCCGGGACGAGGGCGACAGCCTGGTCGTGTCCGGGATGGACATCGCCGAGATCGGAGAGCTGGCCGCGCGCAGCGGGGCGGTGCTGCACGAGCTGAGCCCGCAGCGCGGTTCGCTGGAGGAGGCGTTCATGCGGCTGACCGGCGACTCGGTGGAGTACCACACCGACATCGCCGACGAGGCCGCCGCGCTGCTGAGCACCGAGGGCGTGAAGCGATGACGCTGCTCGCCGTCGAGCGGATGAAGCTGCTCACCACCCGCTCGCCGTGGTGGTGCGCCGCGCTGGCGCTGGCGCTGACCATCGGGTTCGCCGCGCTGATGGCGGCCACCGCCGACGCGCGGGTGCCGGTGACCGTGGGCGCCAGCCAGTTCGGCTACACGTTCGGGATGGTCGTGGTGATGGTGATGGCCGCGCTGGCCATCACCACCGAGTACCGGTTCGGCACGATGCGGGCCACGTTCCTCGCCGCGCCCAACCGGACCCCGGTGCTGTTCGCCAAGACCGCCGTGGTGGCCCTGGTCGCCGGGGTCATCGGCGAGGTGGCCGCGTTCGGCTCGTGGGGGATCACCAAGCTGCTCGCGCCGAACGCCGACCTGGCGCTGCAAACGCCCTACGAGTGGCGCGCGGTGGCCGGGGTGGGCCTGGTCTACGCGGTGGCCGCGGTGCTGGCGGTCGGGGTGGGGGCCCTGGTCCGGCAGTCGGCGGGCGCCATCTCGATCCTGCTGATCTGGAGCTTCCTGGTGGAGAGCCTGGTCCAGCTCATCCCGCGGGTCGGCGACGACATCCACCGGTGGCTGCCGTTCACCATGGCCGACAAGCTGATCACCGGGGACCCGGACCCGTCCGGGCGGGACGTGATCTACGGCCCGCCGCCGTCGGCCGCCGCCCTGGGCCCGTGGCCCGCGCTCCTGTACTTCGCCGGGGTGGCCGCGCTGGTCTTCGCCGCCGCGGTCGTCACGACCAACCGGAGGGACGCCTGATGACCCTGCTCGCGACCGAGCGGATGAAGCTGTTCAGCACCCGCTCGCCCTGGTTCTGCGCCGTGCTGGCGCTGGGGATGGTGATCGGTTTCGCCGGGCTGCTGGCGCTGGCCGAGGAGGACTCGTCGTCCCTGGGGCTGCGCGAGACGCTGTTCGGCTGGCAGTTCGGCCTGATGGTCGTGCTGGTGATGGGCGCGCTGGCGATCACCACCGAGTACCGGTTCGGCACGATCCGCACCGCGTTCCAGGCCGTGCCCAACCGCACCGCGGTGCTGCTGGCCAAGGCGGGCGTGGTGGCGGCGCTGGCGGGCGTGATCGGCGAGGTGGCCGCCTTCGGCGCCTGGGGGACCGCGAAGGTGCTCGCCCCGGGGGCGGACCTGGCGATCGCGGGCGAGGCCGGGTGGCGCTCGGTGGCCGGGGTCGGGCTGGTGTTCGCGGTGGCGGCCGTCATCGCGGTGGCGGTCGGCGCGCTGGTCCGGCAGTCGGCGGGGGCGATCTCGATCCTGCTGATCTGGACGATGCTGCTGGAGAACCTGGTCGGGATCATCCCGAGGGTCGGCGACGACATCCAGGACTGGCTGCCGTTCATGGCGGTCAACCGGTTCCTGGGCAGCTCCGGGCCGGACCCGGTGATGGGGCCGTGGCCGTCGCTGGCCTACTTCGCCGGGATCGCCGCGGTGCTGCTGACCGTCGCGGTGGTCGTGGTGAACAAGCGGGACGCGTAGGACCACGGGTCCGGCCGGTCTTCGGGGAACGGCCGGACCCCCTCGGGGAGCGGTGGGCCCTGGGCACCTTCGGGGGGTGCCCAGGGCCCTCGCGCGTCCGGCGCCGGGAGCGGTGCGGGCAGTCCGCTGTGGACGCCGCACTGAACCGATCCTGTTGCGGGAGGCCGATTTCCGCCCGGTCGCCGCTGCCGCGTTTCCCGGATCGACCATCCGGATTAAGACCGCGTTAAGAGCCTGTGAGGCGGCCCACAGCTTGCGGACGCCGCTCGCCGTCCCGGGGTCAGATGGATCTGAGAAACCCGTCTCGGAGCCCTGGAGGTGGACCTTGACGGTGGTTGATTCCGGCACACGCTCGACGCGGCAGCCGTCCGAGCAGCGCGGCCAGAACCGCGGCCTGCTCGTCGAGCCCCTGATCGAACTGGAGTGGTCGGAGGCGCTCGAGCAGCCCGACACCACTTCGGCCAACGTGCCCGCGGAGGCCCGCCGGGCCTGGGTGCACCGGGCACCGGAGGCGCAGGTCCTCGCGCTGTTCCGAGCCGCGGTCCGGGCCGCCCCGCACAGCGAGCTGCCCGCGCCGTGGTGGCTCCGCGCGGTCGCGGAGGGCGGCCTGTCCTCGCGGCGCGAGGGGTTCTCCGTCGAGGACCGCACGGCCAAGCTGCTCGACGCCCGCCCCGGCTGGGTGTTCGTGCCGTGGGGCGTGGACGGCGACACCGGCTACTGGGAGTACATGCCATCGGAGCGCAGGCTCAGCGAGCCGGGCATGCCCACGACGCTGGCCTACACCCACCGGCACCCCGGCTGGCTGGACGTCGTGCCGGTGCACGCCGGTCCGACGCCCGCGCCGATCGCCGTCGGCGGCCTGGTCGACCTGCGCAAGAACCTGGCCCGGCTGGAGTCCCTGGCACCCTGACCGGGGGCGGGTGGCAGGCTGTCCGCCGTGACACCGACGGACCAGGAGCCGCGCAAGCGCAGCGTCGTCAGTTTCGTGCACCGCGGCGGGCGGATGACCGTCGGCCAGGCGCGGGCCTGGGAGCGGCGCTGGGGCGAGTTGGGCAGGCAGGTCCCCGACCTGCCGCCGGGGCCGCTGGACGCCGACTCCTGGTTCGGCCGACCGGCGCCGCTGCTGCTGGAGATCGGCTCCGGCATGGGCGAGACCACCGCGCAGCTCGCCGCCGCCGCCCCGGAGCTGAACTACCTCGCGGTCGAGGTCTACCAGCCCGGCCTGGCCCAGCTCATGCTGCGCGCGGAGGCGATGGAGCTGCGGAACCTGCGGCTGCTGCGCGGGGACGCGGTGGTGCTGCTCGGCGAGCACATCGCCCCCGGCTCGCTGCACGGCGTGCGCATCTACTTCCCGGACCCGTGGCCGAAGAAGAAGCACCACAAGCGCCGCCTGGTGCAGGCCGGGTTCGTCGCCCTGGCCGCGTCCCGGCTGGCCCCCGGCGGGGTGCTGCACTGCGCCACGGACGTCGAGGACTACGCCGAGCAGATGCTGGAGGTGCTCTCCGCCGAGCCGCTGCTGCGCAACCGGTACGACGGGTGGGCGCCGCGGCCGGACTGGCGCCCGCTGACGAAGTTCGAGGCGCGGGCCGAGGTGGAGGGCCGGATCAGCCGTGATCTGCTGTTCGAGCGAGTGTGACCGTCCGGTAGTGCTGACTCTCCGTAGTAGAAGATTCGAAAAAACCACCCATACGAGTACTCCAGTACGGGCCCATTCGGGCCGATAGAGCCTAAGTGACCGCTCTGCGCGACGACCGAGGTCTGCTCCCGGCTGTGGGGCGGCCGGGGCTGTTCGACGTCGCCGAGCGGTTCCTGCGCCGGTTCCACGGCGCCCGGCCCCGCGCGGGCGAGCTGGAGACCCGGCTGGCCAAGGTCCGGGCCGAGATCGCCGCCACCGGCACCTACCGGCACACCCCCGCCGAACTGGCCTTCGGCGCCCGGATCGCGCTGCGCGAGAGCGGCTGGTGCCCGGACGGGGTCCCCTGGCGCGGGCTGCTGGTGCGCGACCTGCGGTCGGTGCGCGACGCCGAGGACGTGGCCGAGGAGTGCGTGCGGCACCTGCGGATGGCCACCGGCGGCGGCACGGTCCGCCCCATGGTCAGCGTGTTCGCCCCGGACACCCCGTGGCGGCCGGGCCCGCGCATCCGCAACGACCAGCTCGTGCGCTACGCCGGGTACCGCGACGGCGACCGGGTGCACGGCGACCGGCGGTTCGTCGACTTCACCACCGCCGTGTGCAGGCTCGGCTGGCTGTCCCCCGGCGACCAGGGCCCGTTCGACCTGCTGCCGCTGGTGGTCGAGACCGGCCACGAGGGCGTGCGGCTGCACCAGGTGCCCAGGGCGGCGGTGCTGGAGGTGCCGCTGGCGCACCCGGAGCTGCCCTGGTTCGCCGGGCTGGCGCTGCGCTGGCACGCGGTGCCGGTGGTCAGCAACATGCGGCTGCACATCGGCGGCATCGACTACCCGTCCGCCCCGTTCAACGGCGTCTACCTGGCCCGCGGCATCGGCGAGGAGTCCTTCGCCGACGACGCCGCGTACGGCCTGGGCCGGGGGGTGGCCGAGCGGCTCGGCCTGGACACCTCCAGCGACCGCACGCTGTGGCGCGAGCGGGTGGGCCTGGAGTTCAACCGCGCGGTGCTGCACTCGTTCGACCGGGCCGGGGTCAGCGTCGAGCACTCGGCGGACGCCTACCTGCCCGCCATCGAGCCCACCGGCGGCCCCGCCTTCCTGCGCCAGGCGCCGGTCCGCCAGCGGTGACGTGGCATCATCCGGGTGCATGAGTCTGCGTCTGCGCGCCCCCGTCGTCCTCCCGTGTGACCCAGCCTGCACCGTGCTGCGAGACGCCGTCGTCGACCTCGACGACGCGGGCCGGATCGTCCACTGCGGCCCGTTCCACGCCGCGCCCGAGTTCACCGGCCCGGTCCGCGAGCTGACCGGCATCCTGCTGCCGGGCCTGGTCAACGCGCACGCGCACAGCCCGATGACCGTGCTCCGCGGCATGGGCGGCGACCTGCCGCTGATGCGCTGGCTGACCGAGATCATCTGGCCCGCCGAGGGCCGCCTCACCCCGTCCGACGTCTACGACGGCATGGTGCTCGGCTCGGTGGAGATGCTCCGCGCCGGTGTCACCACCAGCGCGGAGATGTACTTCCACGCCGACGAGGTCGCCCGCGCGGTCCTCGACACCGGCGCCCGGGCGGTGCTGGCCCCGGCGGTGATGGACGTCCCCGGCTGGGACTGGCGCAAGATGCTCGCGGGCGTCAACGCCTGGATCGACGCCGACGGGCTGCGCTCGGGCCCGGGGGAGCGGATCGAGGTCGGCTACGGCCCGCACTCTGCGTACACCCTGCCCCCCGCCGCGCTGACCGAGGTGGCCGCCGAGGCCCGCGCCCGCGGCGCGCTGGTCCAGATCCACGTGGCCGAGTCACTGCCCGAGGACGTCAAGCAGCGCGAGGAGTTCGGCTCGGTCCCGGCGCTGCTCGAGCAGGCGGGCGTCTACGGCGGCCGCGTCCTGGCAGCGCACTCGGTGCACCTGTCCGACGCCGACATCGCCCTGTTCGCGGCGAACTCCGTGTCCGTGGCGCACTGCCCCGGCTCCAACATGAAGCTGGCCTCGGGCATCGCCCGCCTGCGCGACCTGCGGGCCGCGGGCGTCGCCACCGGCATCGGCACCGACGGCCCCGCCTCCAACGACGACCTCGACCTGTGGGAGGACGTGCGGCTCGCCGGGATGCTGGCCAGGGTCGCCACCCTGGACTCGACCGTGGTCAAGGCCGCCGACCTGCTGCTGCTGGCCACCCGCGGCGGCGCCGACGCGCTGCACCGCACCGACATCGGCGCCCTGGAAGCGGGCCGCTGGGCGGACGTGGTGCACGTCGGCGTCGACGACCCGGCCTTCGCGGCGGGCCTGGACGTGCCGGACGAACAGGTGCTCTCGACCCTGGTGTGGGCGGCCGGTTCGCGCAGCGTCACGGACGTGTGGGTGGCGGGCGCCCCGGTGGTCACCGAGGGGGAACCGGTCCTGGTGGACCGGCGGGCGGCCCAGGAGCGGGCGGGGAAGGTGACCGGTCGGCTGCTGTCGGCCTGATCCCGACCGGGCGGTGGCGTCACCGCGGCCGGATGATCACCTCGGTGAGGTGGGCGTCCGGGTCCGCGGTGACGGCCGCGCGGACCGCCTTGGCCACCGAGTCGGGGGTCAGGTAGTCCTCGGGGCGGTAGTCGCCGCCCTCGTCGCGGCGGACCGCCTTCTGCATGTCGGTGTCGGTGCGGCCGGGGTAGACGGTGGTGACGCGCAGGCCGGAGGTCTGCTCCTCGCCGCGCAGCACGTCGGCGTAGGCGCGCAGGGCGAACTTGCTCGCCGCGTACGGGCCCCACCCGGGGGAGGCGGCGCGCCCCTGCCCGGAGTTGATCAGCACCACGTGCCCCCGGGCCTGCCGCAGCGCGGGCAGCAGCAGCCGGGTCAGCTCGGCGACGGCGACCACGTTGAGCTCGAACGTGGCGCGCCAGCGCTCGGCGGTCGCCTCGGTGAGCGGGCCGACCTCGGCGGTGCCCGCGGAGTGCACCAGCACGTCGAGGGCGGGGATGCCGGAGGTGGCGGCGGCGAGCGCGGTCGGGTCGGTCAGCTCGACCGGCCACGCCCGCGCGTCGGGCAGCCGGTCGGCGGCGGCGTGCAGGGTGTCCACGTCACGGCCGCCGAGGAGCAGCGAGTGGTCGGGGGCGAGCGCGCGGGCGATGGCGGCACCGATCCCCCGGGAGGCGCCGGTGACGAGGGCGAGCGGTCGGGCGGTCATGGCACGAACCTATCGAGGCACCGGGGCGGGCGCGCCGGTGCCGGGGGCACACCTGGGTCGGGGCACCGGGGCGGGCGCGGCGGAACCGGGGACACGGCCGCGCCCCGGTGGCGGGGCCGGGGGCTGCCCGGGCCGGTGCGGCCCGGGCAGCCCGGTGCTCAGCAGCCGACGCGGCGGCCGGGCTTCCAGACCTGGGCCACCGACGGGCGGGGCTGGGAGGTGCCGCCGTCGGGCCAGTGGGTGAGCGGGTTGTCGGCGCTGGCGCCGTCGAGCTCGCCCGGGTGCTGGACCGAGACCAGGACGAAGTCGTCCTCGATGACCGGTCCGCAGGTCTCGGCGCCGAGCGGGACGGTCAGGAACTGCTTGACCTGACCGCGGTTGGCGCCGGTGGTCGGGACGGCGAAGAGGCCGTCGTTGGAGCCGAGGGCGTTGCCGTCGGTGGAGATCCAGAGGTTGCCGTAGCGGTCGAAGGCCAGGTTGTCGGGGCAGCTGATGGGGCTGACCTGGGTCTTGTCGTAACCGCCGAAGTAGGTGTCGGAGGTGGCGGGGTCACCGCAGACCAGCAGCAGGCGCCAGGCGAACGCGGTGGCCGTGTGGTCGCCCCGGTTCTCCTCCCACTCCAGCACGTGGCCGTGCCGGTTGCCGTTGCGGGGGTTGATCTCGGTGGGGCCCTCCTTGCCGGGCTTGCCGCGATCGGTGTTGTTGGTCAGCGCGGCGTAGACGCGGCCGGTGACCGGGTTGGGCTGCACGTCCTCGGGGCGGTCCATCTTGGTGGCGCCGACCTTGTCCGCGGCGAGGCGGGTGAAGACGTAGACCTCCTCCGCGGTGAAGCCCTCGACGTGGGACCGGTCGCCGGAGACCAGGGGAATCCACTGGCCGGAGCCGTCGAACTGGCCGTCGGCGGGGAGGGTGCCGGTGCCGATCTCGGCGGCGGGGCTGTCACCGGTGAACTTGGCGACGTAGAGGGTGCCCTCGTGCAGGAGGGTCTTGTTGTGCGCGCGGGCCCGCTTGCTCGAACCGGGGGCGAAGCGCTCCTTCGACACGAACTTGTAGACGTAGTCGAAGCGCTCGTCGTCGCCGAGGTAAGCGACCACGCGGCCGTCGCGGGCGACCTGGATGGTGGCGCCCTCGTGCTTGAAGCGGCCGAGCGCGGTGTGCTTGACCGGCTTGGCGTCGGGCTCCAGCGGGTCGATCTCCACGACCCAGCCGTGCCGGTTGAACTCGTTGGGGTCCTTCGACAGGTCGAAGCGCGGGTCGAGGCGCTCCCACTTGCGCAGGCTGGCGCCCTTCGGGGTGCCGTAGCGGGCGACGCGGGCCTGCGCCGCCGGGTCCGTGACGGCTTCACCGTTGGCGAAGTAGCCGTTGAAGTTCTCCTCGCCCGACAGGATCGTGCCCCACGGGGTGACGCCACCGGCGCAGTTGCCGAAGGTGCCGAACACCTTGCGGCCGGTCTTGTCGGCGTTGGTGCGCAGGAACGGGCTGCCCGCGGCGGGGCCTGCGAACTCGAACTCGGTCTGCACGGTGATGCGGCGGTTGTAGCGCCGGTCGAGCTTGGGCACGAGCTTGCCGGTGCGGTGCTCGCGCTCCACCACGACGACGGAGAAGCCGTGACCGGTCCAGCCGATCTTGATCTGCTCGTCGGTCGGGTCGGCGGCGTTGTAGCCGCGGAACATCGCCGACTCGGTGGTGTACTCGTGGTTCGAGCCCATCAGCCAGCGGTCGTGGCCGAACGGCACCAGGCCGCAGAAGTCGTTGTTGAAGCCGAACTGCTTGGCCTGCGCGGCGGCCGTCTGGTTGTCGAAGTCGAAGGTCGGCGCGCCGGGCAGCACCGGGTCGCCCCAGCGGATGACCACGTTCGACTGGTAGCCGGGCGGGACGACCAGCTCGTCCTCGCGGTTGGCGGCGACGGCCTGGAAGTCCAGGCCCTTCGGCGCCGGGGCGGGCTTGCCGGGCTTGTCGGGCCTGCCGCGGTCGGCGGCGGCGGTGCCCGCGAGCGCGGTGGCGCCCGCACCCGCGACGGCCAGGACGGCGCCCGCGCGGAGCATCCCGCGCCTGCTGACGATCGAGCGCACGACGTCGCCGAAGTACGCGTTCTCCGAGGAGTTCGGGGCCTCGTGCGAACAGGCGTTGGAGCAGCGGTACTGGCAGGTCAGCGCCGAGCGGCCCAGCGGGTGGTTCGGCGGGAGCAGCGGCAGGTCGATCCGGCCGTCGGTGGTGGACAAGGTGCCTCCTCGGTCTGCCCGGACACGGACAAGCCATGGGTCGCGGTGGGGAACGGCGTGACCGTAGGAGTCCAAGACCAGGGGGGACGGACATCGAGGTGAACGGCAGACGAACACCCGGGCGATCCGGGCGGGTGGTCGGGTCGCGGACGCGCCGGAGGCGGCGAGCGGGGTTCCCGCGCGCCGCCTCCCGGTCCGGTCCTAGCGCTCGATGACGCCCTTGATGAAGTCCTCCACCGCGCGGTGGGCCGCGTCGTCGGCGTACTGCTCCGGCGGGGACTTCATGAAGTAGCTCGACGCCGACAGGATCGGGCCGCCGACGCCCCGGTCCAGGGCGATCTTGGCCGCGCGCACCGCGTCGATGATCACGCCCGCCGAGTTCGGCGAGTCCCACACCTCGAGCTTGTACTCCAGGTTCAGCGGGGTGTCGCCGAACGAGCGGCCCTCCAGCCGGACGTAGGCCCACTTGCGGTCGTCGAGCCACGGCACGTGGTCCGACGGACCGATGTGCACGTCCGCCCTGGCCATCTCGTGCGGGATCTGCGAGGTGACCGACTGCGTCTTGGAGATCTTCTTCGACTGCAGGCGCTTGCGCTCCAGCATGTTCATGAAGTCCATGTTGCCGCCGAAGTTGAGCTGGTACGTGCGCTGCAGCTCGACCCCGCGGTCCTCGAACAGCTTCGCCATCACCCGGTGCGTGATGGTCGCGCCCACCTGGGACTTGATGTCGTCGCCGACGATCGGGACCCCGGCGTCGGTGAACTTCTGCGCCCACTCCGGGTCCGAGGCGATGAACACCGGCAGGGCGTTGACGAACGCCACCTTCGCGTCGATGGCGCACTGCGCGTAGAAGCGGTCCGCCTCCTCGGAGCCCACCGGCAGGTAGGACACCAGGACGTCGACCTCCGCCTCCCTGAGGGCGGCGACGACGTCGACCGGGGCGTCATCCGACTCGGTGATCATCTCGCGGTAGTACTCGCCGAGGCCGTCGTAGGTGTGGCCGCGCTGCACCGGCACGCCCAGCGGCGGCACGTCGCAGATCTTGATCGTGTTGTTCTCCGAGGCGCCGATCGCCTCGGACAGGTCGCTGCCGACCTTCTTCGCGTCCACGTCGAACGCGGCGACGAACTCCACGTCGCGCACGTGGTAGTCCCCGAACTGGACGTGCATCAGCCCGGGGACGCGGGTGGCCGGGTCGGCGTCGCGGTAGTAGTGCACGCCCTGCACCAGCGACGCGGCGCAGTTGCCGACGCCGACGATGGCCACCCGCACGCTCTGGCGGTTCTCGCCCATGCCGGTTCTCCTTCTCGATTCAAGCCGCGCAGTGCACGCGGGACTCGGTCACAGGCCGCTACGCCTGCCGGGGGTCACTCAGTCGGTCCGCGCTGCTCGCGCTGCTCGTGCGCGATCAGCTCGTTCAACCAGCGCACTTCGCGCTCGCTGGTCTCCAGTCCCAGCCGGTGCAGCTCCCGGGTGTAGCGGTCGATCTGCTCACCCGCCCTGGCCATCGAGCTGCGCAGGCCCTCCCTGCGCTCCTCGACGCGCCTGCGCCTGCCCTCCAGGATGCGCATCCGCACCTCGGCCGGGGTCCGCGAGAAGAACGCCATGTGGACGTTGAACCCCTCGTCGTCCCAGGTCTGCGGGCCCGCGTCGGCGAGGAGTTCGGCGAACCGCTCCTTGCCATCGGCGGACAGCTTGTACACGCGCTTGCCGCGCCTGCCCCACGACGACCTCGCCGGTTCGGCCTCCGGGGCCTCCTCGGCGATGAGCCCGGCCCGCAGCAGCCGCCGCAGGGTCGGGTACAGCGAGCCGTAGGAGTACGCGCGGAGGGTGCCGAGGAGGTCGTGCAAGCGCTTGCGCAGCTCGTACCCGTGCATCGATGCCTCGTGCAGGAGGCCGAGGATCGCGAACTCGAGCACGGACACCTCCCGTCGCACCGATCGCTGACCTACTGGATGACTATATCGTGCCGATACATCAGCTCGGTGGACAACTCGGAACCGTGTGTCCATGGACACGTGAACTGCGCAGGTGGGGCGGGTAGCCGGGAGACCGCGCGTCGTGGCCGGTCAGGAAGCGTTCCGGAACCGGTCGGATCACAAACGTGACGCACGGTGCACGTCGGCTGGCCCGATCGGCCCATCGCCGTGGTATCAGCGGCAAGTACGCTGTTCCCGTGCGAACGCAGCGGCAGGTGGTCGACTACGCGTTGCAGCGCAGGTCGCTGCTCGCCGAGGTCCACTCGGGTCGCGTCGGCACCAACGAGGTGTGCGACGCCAACCCGTACCTGCTGCGCGCCGCGAAGTTCCACGGCCAGGCCACCGACGTGACCTGCCCGGTCTGCCGCAAGGAGCAACTGACCCGGGTCAGCTGGGTCTACGGCGACGAGTTGAAGCACGTCTCCGGCTCGGCCCGCGCGGTCGAGGAGCTGGAGCGGATGGCGGGGCTGTTCGAGGAGTTCACCGTCCACGCGGTCGAGGTCTGCCGGACGTGTTCGTGGAACCACCTGGTCCAGTCATACGTCCTGGGGAAGGGGGGCGTTCGCACGCCCAAGCCCCGCAGGAGGACGGCGGCGGAGTGACCAGCGCTTTCTCCGCTCGACCGAGCACAGCAAGACCACCGAACGGCGCACCCCGGGGTGCGGCCGGTCTGGGAGGCCCTTTCTCGTGAACGACCACGGCGACAAGCGGCGATCCGGTGACCCCGGGTGGCCGTCCGGCGAACCCGCCGCACCCCCGCAGGAGGAGCAGACGGGCTTCCACAGCCCGCTGTGGGACGACGACGAGCCCGGGGGAGACCGACCCGCGCCGCGGGAGCGGGTGGGCGACCGGGGTGGCAACGGCAGTGGACGCGGCGGCCCGACCGGGCCTGGCTCGAATGGTGATGTGAACATGGGTGGCGGGATGGGTGGACGCGGACCTGGCGGTCCCGAGGGCAGACCGGGTGGCGGGCCGGGTGGCCCCGAGGGCAGGCCGGGCGGCCCCGGCGGCCCCGGCCCCAACAACGGTTTCCCCGCCGGTCAGGGTCGCGGCGGACCCGCCCGACCCGGCGGCCCCGGCCCAGGCAGCGCTCCCGGCCCGAACGGTGGCCCCGGTCCCAGCGGTGGACCTGGCGCGAATGGTGGCCCCGGTCCCAACGGCGGCCCCGGTCCCAACGGCGGCCCTGGTCTCAACGGCGGACCTGGTCCCCATGGCGGGCCAGGGCCGGCAGGCGGTCCCGGTGGCCCTGGCAGGGCGGGTGGGCCGCAGGCCGGACCCGCGTGGCCCGGTGCCGGTGACCCCGGCCAGGGGAGCCGCGCGGGCGGACCCGGCAGGCCCGGCCCTGCGGCAGGCGGCCCCGGTGGACCCGGTGGTCAGGCAGGCGGTCCCGGTGGCCCGGCGGGCGGACCCGGCGCGGGCGGCCGTGGACCGGGCGGACCCGGTGGCCCTGGTGGTCCCGGTGGCAGTGGTGACTTCGCCAACGGCGGGCCGGTGCGGCCAGGTGGGCCGGGTAGCGGTCCCGGTGGCGCCCCGGCGCCCGGTGGGCGCCCCGGTGGCACCGGCCCCAACGGCGGTCCGGTCCCGGCGGGCGGCCCGGGGCGCGGACCCGGTGGTCCCGGTGGTCCGGGTGGTCCCGGTGGGCGGCGGCCCGGCGGGCCGGGTGGCCCCGGTCCGGCAGGTCCGCCGCTCGGTGACGCTACGGTCGCCCTGAGCGCGGCGGGGATCACCGGCACGGCCATCACCGGCCGCAAGCCCGCCCCCGGCGAGGGCCCGACCGTCTTCCTGAAGAAGACCCCCGGCCAGGCCAAGGCCGAGCCGGAGCTGATCACGCACCGCGAGTTCGACGACGACTTCTCCGCCGAGCGGCAGTACGCGGACGACGACCACGGGCCGGACGAGGACGAGGACGGCCCGCTGACCGACGAGCAGCGGAAGATGCGCAAGAAGAAGACCTGGCGGCGGGTCCGGCGGACCCTGTACGTGCTGACCGCCCTGGGCATCGTGATCCCGGTCCTGGCGTTCTTCATCACCTACCAGATGGTCGACGTCGACAACCCCAACGACGTCGCGCTGGCCCAGGACAAGGTCGTCACGATGCTCTACGCCGACGGCACGCCGATGGCGCGGCTGGCCGAGTCCGGCGGCAACCGCATCATGCTCAAGTCCGGGGAGATCCCCGACACCCTGCTGCACGCCGTGTACGCCGCCGAGGACCAGACGTTCGAGACGAACTCCGGGTTCGACCTCATGGGCATCATGCGCGCGGTGTGGAACCAGGCGACCGGCGGCGGCGGTGGTGGTTCCACCATCAGCCAGCAGTACATCAAGAAGGCTTCCGGCAACGAGGACCCGACGCTGACCCGTAAGTGGGTCGAGGTCGTGAAGTCCTACAAGATGAACGAGACCTACAGCAAAGACGACATCATCGCGGCGTACCTGAACACGATCTACTTCGGTCGGGGCGCGTACGGGATCGCGGCGGCGGCGCAGGCCTACTACGGCATCACCGACGTCAACCAGGTCACCAAGTCGCAGGCCGCGGTGCTCGCGGGCATGATCCAGACGCCCGCCAAGGGCAAGGTGGTGGAGTACCAGAAGCAGCGCTGGGACTACGTCACCAACCGCATGATCAGCAACAACTGGATGACCACGGCGGAGAAGACCGCCCAGCCGTTCCCGGAGCCGATCCCGCCGAGCGAGGGCCAGCTCGCGGCGCTGCCCGGGCCGCGCCAGGGCTTCTCGGACCTGGTCACCGAGGAGCTGGACACCTACGGCATCACCGAGGAGCAGATCAAGCGCAACGGCTACGTCATCACGCTGACCATCGACCAGAACGCGCAGACCATGGCCGAGAAGGCCGTCGCGGACGTGATGGCGGGCCAGCCCGCGAACCTGCACCCCGCCCTGGTCGCGGTCGACCCCGCGTCCGGCGCGATCCGGGCCTACTACGGCCGCGCCAAGGGCCTCGACCTGGACTACGCGGGTGCGGCGAAGCAGGAGCCCGGCTCCGCGTTCAAGCCGTTCGACCTGGTCGGGTTGCTGGAGCAGGGCAAGGGCCTCGGCGAGGTGTACGACACCACCCCGCGCGCGTTCGGCTCGAACAAGAAGATCGTCCGCAACGCCTCCACGCCCAAGTGCGGCAAGTCCTGCACGGTGGCCGAGGCGATGAAGGAGTCGCTGAACGTGGTGTTCAGCGACATGGTCTACAACGACGTCAAGCCCGCGGGCGTGGCCGAGGCGGCCAAGCAGGCGGGCATCCAGTCCCCGCTGGAGGCCGCCGCAGGCGACATCAACATCGCCATCGGCGGTGGCTCCACCCTGGTCACCACCGTGGACATGGCCTCGGCGTACGCGACCTTCGCGGCCAACGGCACCTACCGCAAGCCGCACCTGGTGCAGAAGGTCACCTACCCGGACGGCGGCGTCGTCTTCGACGCGGCGGCCCGGCCGGAGCTGGCCGAGAAGCCCGCGTTCGACGCCGAGGACGCCACCCGCAACCAGCAGATCGCCCGCAACGTCACCGAGGCGCTGCTGCCGATCCCCGAGTACTCGAAGATCGGCTGCGCGGGCGGCAGGCAGTGCGCGGGCAAGACCGGGACGCACCAGTACGTCGACGCGTCCGGCGCGGACACACCGGACAACGCCAAGGCGTGGATGGTCGGGTACACCCCGCAGCTCTCGACCGCGGTGTCCATGAGCGGCGACGAGACGAACAAGCCGACCAGCCGCATCCTGCACGACGCGGAGGGCGGCAAGATCTACGGCAGCGGGTTGCCGGGCAAGATCTGGAAGGCGTTCATGGACTCCTACCACCAGAACCTGCCCAAGGCCACGTTCGGCAAGTACGTGCCCATCGGCAAGACGGAGTCCAGGCAGAGCGACAACGACAACAGGCCCGCCCAGACCAAGCCCCGCGAGGAACCGGCCGACAACACGCCGACGACCACCACCGCGCCGTCGGTCCCGGAGACGACCACGACGCCCCCGGAGGACACCGACGAGCCGACCACGACCAGGTCCACCCGGACCAGGCCGGGCGGCGGGGGCACCGACATCCCGCTGCCGGGCGGTGGCGGCGGCGGAGGTGGCGGGCCGGGTGACGGCCTGATCGGTTGACCACGGACGGCCCCCGGGGATTCCCCGGGGGCCGTCCGCGTGTTCACCGCGGGCTGACCCCGTTCGCACACCGCTGCCCGTAGCATCGCGCGCGTGTCTGAGTCACCGAGTGGGGACGGGCGGGTCGGCGACACCGCCACCCTCGGTCCCGAGGAGCGCGTCCGGCCGAGCTGGACGGAGTCCCTGGCCGCCTCGGCGAGCACGCCGGTCGGCGGGCCGCTCGGGGAGCACGCCGTGGTGGGCAGGCACTGGTTCTGGACCCCGCTGCGGGTCTCGCTGCTGCTGGCGGTGGTCGCGCTGTCGCTGGCCTGGTTCGGCAAGGCCGCGTGCGTGCAGCAGTACGACTCCGGCGACGGGCGGCTGGCGCTGGACTGGCGCTCGAACCGCCCGTACGTGGCGATGTGCTACTCCGACGTCGTCCCGCTGTACTCCGCCGAGCGGCTCGACCGCGGCGGCTTCCCGTACCTGACGAGCTGGGTCGAGCACGAGGGCAAGCCGAACGAGACCAAGCGGTACATGGAGTACCCGGTGCTCACCGGCCTGTTCCAGTGGGCGAACGCCAAGATGGCCCAGGGGTGGGTGCAGCTCGCGGCGCAGGGGTGGCTGCCGAGCGGGCTGCCGGTGGTCGTCTACTTCGACATCAGCGCGTTCTGGCTGGCCCTGGCCTGGCTGGTCACCATCTGGGCGACGCTGCGCACGGCCAAGCGCAGACCGTGGGACGCGGCGTTCATCGCCCTGTCGCCGCTGGTCCTGGTGCACGCGTTCACCAACTTCGACACCCTGGCCACCGCGTTCGCCGCCGCCGGGATGCTGGCCTGGGCGCGGAGGAAACCCGTGCTGGCGGGCGTGCTGCTCGGCCTGGGCGTGGCGGCGAAGCTCTACCCGCTGTTCCTGCTCGGCCCGCTGCTGGTCCTGTGCCTGCGGGCGGGGAAGATGCGCTCGTGGTGGCAGGCGACCGCCGCCGCGGCCCTGACCTGGGCGGCGGTGAACGCCCCGATCTTCCTGCCCGCGGCGACCCGCGAGGGCTGGTGGCAGTTCTTCACCCTCAACTCCACCCGCGACGCCGACCCGGACTCGATCTACAACGTGATCATGAAGTTCACCGGCTGGTCGGGCTTCGACCCGAACCTGCCCTTCGGCGAGTCGCCGTTCTGGCTGAACCTGGTCAGCGCCCTGCTGTTCCTGCTCGGCTGCGCGGGCATCGCGTTCATCGGCCTGCACGCGCGGACCCGGCCCCGGTTCGCCCAACTGGGGTTCCTGGTGGTCGCGGTGTTCCTGCTGACCAACAAGGTGTGGAGCCCGCAGTACTCGCTGTGGCTGATCCCGCTGGCGGTGCTGGCCGTACCGCGCTGGAAGCTGCTGCTCGCCTGGATGACCGTCGACGCCCTGGTCTGGGCCCCCCGGATGTTCTACTTCATGGGCGACTCGAAGAAGGGCCTGCCGGAGGAGTGGTTCCTGGGCACGGTGGTGGTGCGCGACCTGGCGGTGATCGCCCTGTGCGCCCTGGTCGTCTACGAGATCTACCACCCGACCCGCGACCTGGTCCGCGCTCTGGGCGACGACGACCCGGCTGGCGGTGTGCTCGACGGCGCCCCGGACAAGGTGGTCCTGCCCGCCCGGACCACCAGGGAACCCGAGCCGGTCTGAACAACCCGATCGCTGGATCGCCCGTTCGGGTGACACACTGCCCCCGGCTGGTGGTGGGATGATCGGAGGCTGTCGGTGGACAGAGCGCGGCGCGGGTTCTGGTTGGGGTTTCTGGCCTACCTGACCTGGGGTTTCTTCCCGCTGTACTGGCCACTGCTGGCGCCCGCCGGGGCGGTGGAGATCCTGGCTCACCGGATCGTGTGGTCGTTGGTGGCGGTGGGGGCGCTGATCGCCGTCACCCGGCGGTGGGGGCACCTGCGGGCGGTCCTCGCCGACCGGCGGCGGATGGGGTTCATCGCGGTGGGGGCGTTCACCATCGCCGTGAACTGGGGGATGTACATCTACGGGGTCAACTCCAACCAGGTGGTGGAGACCTCGCTCGGGTACTTCATCAACCCGCTGGTGACGATCCTGCTCGGTGTCCTGGTGATGGGGGAGCGGCTGCGGGCCGGGCAGTGGGCCGGGCTGGGGATCGCGCTGGCGGCGGTGGTCGAACTGACCTTCGACTACGGGCGGCTGCCGTGGATCGCGCTGACCCTGGCGTTCACGTTCGGCACCTACGGGCTGATGAAGAAGAAGGCCGACGTCGGTTCCTCGGAGGGGCTGGCGCTGGAGACGGTCATCCTGGCGCCGGTGGCGCTGGGGTTCCTGGTGGTGCTGAACCTGGGCGGTGGGGGCACGTTCGGGCACGCCGGTTGGGCGAACGCGCTGCTGCTCGCGGGTACGGGGGTGGTGACCGCCGTGCCGCTGCTGCTGTTCGGGGCGGCGGCGGTGCGGGTGCCGATGACCACGCTCGGCCTGCTGCAGTACTTCGTGCCGATCATCCAGTTCGCCATCGGGCTGCTGGTGTTCCACGAGTCGATGACGACCGCGCGGTGGGTCGGGTTCGGGCTGGTGTGGCTGGCGCTGGTCGTGATCACGACCGAGTCGCTGCTGCACCGCCGTCGGTCGGGGGCGCGGGTCGCGGACCGGCAGCCGCAACCGGTCGCCTGAGCCCGTCCGGCGGGCTGTCCCCGTCGTCTTGGCCGTCGAAGGTGTTGCGGGCGTTCAGGAAGGCGGTGAACAGGCCGACCAGCAGGGCGGCCCGGCCCCAGACGCCGATCATGACCGCCTGGGCGGCGAAGCCCTCGTAGACGCCCGCGGGCTCGTTCTCGGCGATCTCGGCGAACCACAGGAAGATGCCGATGCCCATCGCCAGGTCGGCGACGGCGTAGGCGGCGATCCAGCCCCAGCGGACCCGCAGCAGCACGAACATCGGCACCAGCCACAGCGTGTACTGCGGCGAGTGCACCTTGTGCAGCAGCAGGAACCCGCACAGCATCGCCGCCGACACCGCCACCCACGGGTAAGTGCCCTCGCGCCGGTGGCGGACCCAGCCGACGACGCAGGCGGCGGCGAAGGAGGCGATCACCAGCAGCGGCGAGGCGATGCCGATGACGTGGTGCACGGCCTCGTTCTGCGGGTCGGACTCCGGGCGCAGCCCCCAGTACCAGATCGAGTTGGCGGTGATGTCGGCCTTGCGCTGCCCCTGGAACACGAACGAGGCCAGCCAGCCGTCGAAACCGGCCACGGCGAACGGCACGTTGACCGCGACCGCGGTGCCCATCGCGATCAGTGCGACCTTGACCGCGCCCGCCACCTCGCGGGTCTTGCCCGCGGCCAGCTCGGCGCCGCCGCGCCCGCCGGTGAGGACGTAGAGCATCAGCGGGAGGACGAAGATCGCCGGGTACAGCTTGAAGGCGAACCCCAGCCCGAGCAGCAGCGCCGCGGCGTACGCGCGGTGCAGCAGGGGCCGCTCGACGCCCCGCCTGCCCCAGCCGCGGTACACCACGTAGACGGCCGCGGTCGCGCAGAGCACGACCGGCAGCTCCCAGTTGTGGAACGCGTAGAGGACGAGCGGCGGCGACAGCGCCCACAGCAGCGCCCGCCAGCGGGAGAGCCTGCCCAGCAACCAGGCCGTGAGCAGGCCGAACGGGGCCATCAGCAGCGCCGAGGCGAGCAGGAACCCGGCGTCGGTGTGCACGAACATCGCGCCGAGCCAGATCAGCAGGCCGGTGAGCACCGGGTACTCGACCGTGCCGCCGCTGAGCTCACCGCTGGAGTTGATGCCGCCGTCGACGTAGGGGAAGACGTGCCGGTCGACGTCGCGGCCGATCCACAGGAACTGGATGTCGGAGTAGCAGGCCTCGGCGTACTTGCGGTCGGCGAAGTCGGGTTGGCTGCGGCCCCACTGGTCGAACTCGGGGCCGGTGCAGCGGTTCTTGTTGGCGAAGCCGAGCACCAGGGTGACGCCGCAGAGCAGCACCAGCAGGGCCAGCGCGGAGCGGCCGAGCCGGGCGGCGCCGGTCCGGGTGCGCGGCACCGGTGCGCCGTCCGGGCGGTCGGGGGCCGTGTCCGCGGGCACGTCTGCGGGCACCGCCTTCACCGGCCGAGCGCCTCACGCAGGAAGGCGATGTCCGCGGCCTGGCCGTCGCCCGGGGTCTCCACCACCGCGGGGGCGTCGGCGGCGGCCAGCACGGCCACGAGCTGCTCGGCGTCGATGGTGCCGGTGGCGATGTTGTCGTGCCGGTCGCGGGCCGAGCCGAACTCGTCGCGGGAGCTGTTGAGGTGCACCAGGTCGATCCGGCCGGTGATGGCCCGCACCCGGTCGACGATGCCGACCAGGTCCTCCCCGGCGGCGAAGGCGTGGCAGGTGTCCAGGCAGAAGCCCGCGCCGAACTCGCCGACCTCGTCCCAGAGCCGGGCCAGCACGTCGAACCGGCGGGCCATGGCGTTGTCGCCGCCCGCGGTGTTCTCGATCAGGATCGGCACCGCGAAGCCGCCCTCGGCGTGCTGCCGCTCGAAGAACTTGCGCCAGTTGGTGATGCCCTCCTGCGGGTCCTCGCCCTTGGTGACGTGCCCGCCGTGCACGACCAGGCCCCGCGCGCCGACCTTGGCCGCCGCCTCGGCGTGCTGGGTGACCAGCTTGCGGGAGGGGATGCGGACGCGGTTGTTCGTGGACGCCAGGTTGACCACGTACGGTGAGTGCACGAACACGGTGAGGTCGGAGGCCAGCAGGGCGTCCGCCATCGGGTGCGGCGCGGGCGCCTTCCACCCCTGCGGGTCGGCGAGGAAGAACTGCACCACCTCGGCACCGCGCTCCCGCGCGGCAGCGAGCGGGTCGTCGTCGCGGACGTGGGCGCCGATGCTCATGGTCAGCGAGAGTAGTCGGCGAGGGTGACAACCAGCCCCCTCGCCCACCGTCGGAGCCGGGTGGGCGGGCACCGGTTGGGCCGGACGGGCGATCGTGAAGGAATTTCGGGGCAATGCCCGGCGTTGGCGTCACGGAGTCGGGTTACCGTCGTTCCTGCTAGTAGACAGCTCTCTCCGCACCTGGAGGACCTCGATGCAGCGCCGCGCCAAGACCCTCGCCACCGGACTGGTGTTGATGTTCGGCACCGCCACTGCCAGTCTCGTGCTCAGCCCGGGCACGGCGGTGGCCGCCGAACCGCTGGTGGCGGGCGACTGCGGGGCGTCCGTGCAGGGCACCCCCGGCCAGCCGGTCACGCTGAACGCGCAGGCCCTGGTGGGTCCGGTCAACGAGGTCATCAAGGGCGTGCCGCTGCTCGGGCGGACCCTCAGCGGCCTGGTCGGCGGCGTGGTCGGCACCCTCGGCCCGATCCCGATCGGCGCGCTGCCCGACGGCGCGGGCACGATCGGCGGTCCCGCCATCGGGTCGGCGGCGACCAAGGCGCTGGAGGGCACCCCGCTCGGCGCGATCGCGAAGGACGTCGGGAACCTGCTGGGCCGGACCTGCGCGGTGACCGTGCGGGGCGTCAACGCCGTCACGGCCCCGGTGCAGGACGGCGCGACCGACCTGGGCCGGAGCCTGCAAACGGGCACCGCCGCCATCCCGCAGTTGCCCGACCTGCTCCCCGGCGCCCCCACCGCGCCCGGTCCGGGCGCGCCCGGCGGCGGGAACCCCCCGGGCGGCGGCACGGGCAACGGCGGCACCACCCCGCCCCCCGGCGGCACCGCCCCGGGTGCGCCCACCCCCGGCACCACGACCGGCATCGGGCAGAGCCTCACCCCGAACGGCCTGGTCCCGCTCTACGGCGCGGGCAGCGGCACCGGCCGCTCACCGATGGCCGACTACGCCTCGCTGCCGTTCGCCAAGGCCGGGCTGTTCAGCCCGTCGCCCGGTGTCCGCTACGGCGGTTCGGTGCCCGGGTACTCGCCGCAGTTCGGCATCCTCGGCACCGAGGACACCGACGGCGTCGAGCAGGCGGGGCACGCCGAGGCGCTCGACGGCGTCGGCTCGAACCGGATCGCGGTGCCCGTTCTCCTGGCCGTCCTCGCGCTTTCGGGGGTCACCGCGACCCTCGTCCGGACCTGGGTGCTGCGCCGAACAGTCGCCTGACAACCAAACGCTCCCTTTTTCCGTCTATCGTTCACCCACACAGGTGAGTGAGGGAATGACGGAGGGTGTCAGCGCGTGCGCATCGGGGTTCGGCGGATCGCCAGTTCGTCCCTCCTCGGCCTGGTGGTCGGGTCCGCGTGCCTGGCGGGCGCGAGCCCGGCCGCGGCCGACCCGCTGAACCCGCTGCCGTTCCTCGCGCTGAGCTGTAGGCAGGACGTCGTCGCGTTCAAGGGCCAGCCGATCGTGCTGGCCCGGCTCGCGGTCAACGGCATGGTCACCGGGGCCGTCGCCGACACCCCCGGCCTCGGCGCGCTCACCGCGACCGCGGTCGGGCTGACCTTCCCGCTCGGCCCCGGCATCGAGGTCGGCGCGGTGCCCGACGGTACCGGCCGGATCACCCCGCGGGCGATCGCCGACGCGGTGGTCGCCCAGGTGCGGCCGATGCGGGAGCTCCGGGGCGCCGCCGACGCGGTGGCGGCCGAGGTGGCCGAGCAGGTCGTGGCCGGGTGCGGCATGACCGCGCGGGCGCTGAACCCGAGCACCCCCACCACGACCCCGCCCGCACCCCCGACCACCGCGAAGCCGCCGACGACCGCGCCCCCGGGCACACCGGTCGGCGAGGCGACCCCGCTGCCGCCGGTGCGGTTCACCCCGCCGCGGCCCGCCGCGAACACCGGCACCGCCCTGCCGCGCGACTACGGCGCCGTCCCCTACGCGGGCCCCGGCGGCGCGTACCGGCCGTCGGCGGCCACGGGCGTGCCCGGCTACGCGCCCCAGTTCGGCATCCTGGGCCAGGACGCGGGGGGCGTCGACGTGCGCACCGCGGCGGGCGGCGCGCAGGCGCTGCCCGCGTTCAGCCGGACCGGCGGGGTGGGCGTGCCGATCGTGCTCGCGGCCCTGTTCCTGTCCGTCGTCACCGGCGCCCTGGTCCGCACCTGGGTACTGCGCAAGAGCTGACCTGCGCCGACTGTTAGCCTGGTCGGCGCAGACCCTCCTGCCGCGGAACCTCCGCGGCCGTGAGCCCACAGGAGGTGAGTGGTCTTCATGCGTCATTACGAAGTTATGGTCATCCTCGACCCCACGCTCGACGAGCGCACCGTCGCTCCGTCGCTCGACACGTTCCTCAACGTGATCCGCACTTCGGGCGGGAACGTCGAGAAGGTCGACATCTGGGGCAAGCGCCGCCTCTCGTTCGAGATCAAGAAGCACGCCGAGGGCATCTACGCCGTGCTCGACATCAACTCCGAGCCGGACGCGGTGAAGGAGCTGGACCGCCAGCTCTCCCTGCAGGAGTCCGTGCTGCGGACCAAGGTCATGCGCCGCGAGACCGCCTGACAGCCGGGGAGGCACCACGATGGCTGGCGACACGACGATCACGGTGGTCGGGAACCTGACCGCCGATCCGGAACTGCGCTTCACCCCGTCGGGCGCCGCCGTGGCGAGCTTCACCGTCGCGTCGACCCCCCGGACGTTCGACCGCGCGAGCGGCGAGTGGAAGGACGGCGAGGCGCTGTTCCTGCGGTGCAACATCTGGCGGCAGGCCGCGGAGAACGTGGCCGAGTCGCTGACCCGCGGCGCGCGCGTGATCGTGAGCGGGCGGCTCAAGCAGCGGTCCTTCGACACCCGCGAGGGTGAGAAGCGCACCGTCATCGAGCTGGAGGTCGACGAGGTCGGCCCGTCCCTGCGCTACGCGACCGCCAAGGTGAACAAGGTGAGCCGCGGCTCCGGTGGCGGAGGCGGCGGTGGTGGCGGTTACGGCGGTGGCGGTGGCGGCAACTCCGCTCCGCCCGCCGACGACCCGTGGGGCTCCGCTCCGCCCGCCGGTGGCGGCGGTGGCGGCGGCGGCTTCAACGACGAGCCCCCGTTCTGACCAGGGCACCGCGCACCGATCCCCCAGACTCTTTCTCGACATAAGACCAGGAGTACCCAGTGGCAAAGCCACCGATTCGCAAGCCGAAGAAGAAGGTCTGCGTGTTCTGCAAGGACGAGAAGAAAGATCGTCCGGTGAACATCGACTACAAGGACACCACCCTGCTGCGGAAGTACATCTCCGACCGCGGGAAGATCCGGGCCCGCCGGGTCACCGGCAACTGCAGCCAGCACCAGCGCGACGTGGCCATCGCGGTCAAGAACGCGCGCGAGGTCGCCCTGCTCCCGTACACCTCGACCGCCCGCTGACCAGGAGAGGACGAAATCATGAAGCTCATCCTCACCACTGACGTCGACGGCCTGGGTGGTCCGGGCGACGCCGTCGAGGTCAAGGACGGTTACGGCCGCAACTTCCTGTTGCCCCGCGGCTTCGCCATCCTGGCGACCAAGGGCGCGGAGAAGCAGGTCCAGGTCATCCGCCGGGCCCAGGAGGCCAGCCGGATTCGCGACCTCGACCACGCCAAGGAGGTCAAGAACCAGCTCGCCAACCTCGGCAGCGTTCCGCTGGCCGCCAAGGCCGCGGCGGGCTCGGGCAAGCTGTTCGGTTCGATCACCACCGGTGACGTCGTCGCCGCGGTGAAGGCCGCCGGTGGTCCGGTCCTGGACAAGCGCGCCGTGGAGCTGGCCGGTCACATCAAGACCGTGGGCAAGCACCCGGTCTCGGTGCGGCTGCACCCGGATGTCACCGCCGCGTTCACCGTCGAGGTGAACGCCGCGAGCTGACGCTCGTACCCGCAACAGCCCCGCTCGGGCATCCCGGGCGGGGCTGTTGCGTTGTCCACAGGGTTGTCCACAGGGATGGGTCACCCACCGGAGCCACGGGCGTCACGACACGCCGACAACCGTGTCTCCCACGACACGCCGGGGCAAATTTTCCACAGCTTGTACACAGGGTCTGACCTGCGCTTCTTTTGAGGTGTTCGCAAGTTGTCCCCAGGTTGTCCACAGGTGGAACGGGACCTGTGCTCAGGTGGGCAGAACCATCCCCAAGTTATCCACAGGTGTGTCCCCAGCGTCGTTTGCATACGACCGTTCGGGGGTCATAGCGTCTCGTTCGTCGTACCGGACCCGTATCGTTCCCTTCGAACAGGTGTTCGAACACGTGGTCGGGAAGACGTGATCAGGGAGGGGGCCGCCCATGGCGTTGACAGACGACCGTTCCTTGCCGCCGATGCCGTCGGAGCAGGGGGGCGCCGACCGGCAGCCGCCCCAGGACCTCGCCGCGGAGCAGAGCGTCCTCGGCGGCATGATGCTGTCCAAGGACGCCATCGCCGACGTCATCGAGGCGCTGAGCCCCGGTGACTTCTACCGGCCCAAGCACCAGAACATCTACGACTGCATCCTCGACCTGTACGGCCGCGGCGAACCCGCCGACCCGATCACCGTCTCCGCCGAGCTGGAGCGCCGCGGCGAGCTGCTGCGCGTGGGCGGCGCCCCGTACCTGCACACCCTGATCGCCACGGTGCCCACGGCGGCCAACGCCGGGTACTACGCGGAGATCGTCGCGGAGAAGGCGATCCTGCGCAGGCTGGTCGAGGCCGGGACCAGGATCGTGCAGCTCGGCTACCAGGGCGCCGAGGGCGCGGACGTCACCGAGATCGTCGACCGCGCCCAAGCCGCGATCTACGACGTGACCGAGCGCAGCATGAGCGAGGACTACGTCGCCCTGGAAGACCTGCTGCAACCGACGATGGACGAGATCGACGCCATCGCCTCCCGCGGCGGCAACTCCCTGGGCATCCCCACCGGCTTCGCCGACCTGGACGAGATCACCAACGGCCTGCACCCCGGCCAGATGGTGATCGTCGCGGCCCGCCCCGGTGTCGGCAAGTCGACCCTCGGCCTGGACTTCGCCCGCTCCTGCTCGATCGCCCACAACATGACCAGCGCCGTGTTCTCCCTGGAGATGAGCCGCACCGAGATCGTCATGCGCCTGCTGTCCGCGGAGGCCAAGATCCGCCTCGGCGACATGCGCGGCGGCCGGATGAGCGACGACGACTGGACCCGCCTGGCCCGCAAGATGAGCGAGATCAGCGAGGCCCCCCTCTTCGTCGACGACTCCCCGAACCTGACGATGATGGAGATCCGGGCCAAGGCGCGGCGGCTCAAGCAGCGCCACGACCTGAAGCTGGTCGTGGTGGACTACCTCCAGCTCATGACCTCGGGCAAGCGCGTCGAGTCCCGCCAGCAGGAGGTCTCGGAGTTCTCCCGGCAGCTCAAGCTCCTGGCCAAGGAGATCGAGGTCCCGGTCATCGCGATCAGCCAGCTCAACCGCGGGCCCGAGCAGCGCACCGACAAGCGCCCCATGCTCTCTGACCTGCGCGAGTCCGGCTCCCTGGAGCAGGACGCCGACATGGTGCTGCTCATCAACCGCCCCGACGCCTGGGAGCGCGACGACCCCCGGGCGGGCGAGGCGGACCTGATCCTGGCCAAGCACCGAGCGGGCCCGACGGCCACCGTGGTGGTCGCCCACCAGCTCCACTACAGCCGCTTCGCCGACCTGGCCCAGGGCTGACCCCGTCCCGGCCTAGCCGGGTCGGAAGAAGGCGAGCAACCTCCGGGCGGCGTCCGGCGACATCAGCAGCTCCTGCATGTCCGCGGACATGCGGGCGGCAGCACTGGTGCGTTCGAACATCTCGCGCTCGTACTCCGCGACGGCGGTGGGGGAGTCGTCCGGGTGCGCGGCCAGCGCGAGGCCGAGCAGGGCGCCGTCGAGCAGCGCCATGTTGGCGCCCTCACCCACCGGTGGCATCAGGTGCGCGGCGTCGCCGAGCAGCGTGGCGCCCGGGGTCGACGGCCAGGTCAGGCCGACCGGGAGGGCGGCGATCGACCGGGGCACGACCACGTCGTCGCAGGCGGCGATCAGCGCGGTGAACCGCGGGTCCCAGCCCGCGAGCAGGTCGATCAGCCGCGCCCGGGCGGCGGGCGGGTCGTCGAACGGGATGCCGCTGGTGGCGAACCAGTCCTCGCCGGTGTTGTGGAAGCTGAGGCCGATGCGCACGCGGCCGTCGCCGTTGCGCTGCGCCGCCAGCGACTTCCCGTCGCCGAGCACCCAGTGGTTGCCGCGCCCGACCATCGCCGCGAGGTCGGGGTGGGTGCGGTCGATGTCGGGGATGCCGACCTCGACGACGTTCTGGCCGAGGTGCGCGGGCCGGGCGTCGGTGAGCAGCGCGCGGACCCGCGACTGCGCACCGTCCGCGCCGACCAGCAGGTCGTACGCCGCGCGGCTGCCGTCGGCGAAGCGCAGCACGCCGTTGTCGGCGGAGTCGAACGCGTGCCCCCAGCGGACCGCGCCCTCGGGGAGGGAGTCCAGCAGCAGGTCGCGCAGGTCGGCGCGGTCGACCTCGGGTCGGTCGAGCGGGGCGTCGTCGGGTGTGTCCTCCTGGAGCAGCAGGGTGCCGTCCGGCTCGAAGAGGCGCATGTCCTGGCCCTCACCACGGGCGATCGCGAGGAACCCGTCGAACAGACCGGCCTCGCGCAGCGCCCGCTGCCCCGAGTGGATGTCGAGCATCCCGCCCTGACCGCGCGCGCCGCGTGACGACTCGCGCTCGTACACGACGGCGTCGACGCCGTGCACGTGCAGCACCCGGGCGAGGGTCAGGCCGCCCAAGCCCGCTCCGACGATGGCGATGGTCATGGCTGCCTCGATTCACTGTATCTGTCGATACACTGTATCAAGAGCGGCGCTGTACCGTCCCCGTCATGCTGGTGTGGGAGCGGCCGGAGCCGCCGGACCGCCCGACGCCCGCCCCGCTGAGCCGGGAGCGGATCGTCCGGGCGGCGGTCCGACTCGCCGACGCGGACGGCCTGGACGCGGTGTCGCTGCGCAAGGTCGCCGGGGCGCTGGACGTCGGACCGATGCGGCTGTACGGCTACATCGCCACCAAGGAGGAACTGCTCGACCTGATGGTCGACGCGGTCCACGCGGAGATCCGGCCGACCGGCGACGGCTGGCGGGAGGTGCTGCGCTCCCTCGCCGAGACCACCCGGCGAGCCGCCCACCGGCACGAGTGGCTCGCCGACCTGATCGGCGGGCGGCCCCAGCTCGGGCCGAACACCCTGGCCAGCGGGGAGGCGGTGGCGGCCGGGATGGGCGGTGTCGACCTGGGCACCGTCGTGCCCGCGATCGCCGCGGTCAACGCGTACGTGATCGGGGCGGTGCGCCGGGAGATCACCGAGCGGCGTGCCGAGCGGGCCTCCGGGATGGACCAGCGGCAGTGGCAGGCCACCTTCGGGCCCTACCTGCGGCGGACCTTCGCCACCGGCCGGTTCCCCGCGCTGGCCGCCGTCGTCCACGACGGCCCCCACCTCGACGCCGACCGGACCTTCCGGGCCGGCCTCGACTTCCTCCTCGACGGCATCGGGGCCCGCATCGCGGGCTGACGCGCGACCGAGGACCGGAGCGGTGCAGGCATCAGTCCCCCTGCCCGGGTTGCCTCACGCCGAGGTCGGGGCCGCGGGGTGCGACAGGCGCTCGGTGAGCACCAGGGGGCCGTCGTCGGTGATCGCGATGGTGTGCTCGGAGTGGGCGGTGCGCGAGCCGTCGGCCGAGCGGATGGTCCAGCCGTCCGGGTCGAAGACGATCTTGTCGGTGGTGCGGGCGAGCCAGGGTTCCAGGGCCAGGGTCATGCCCGCGCGGAGCTTGAGGCCGCGGCCCGCGCGACCCCGGTTGGAGACGTGCGGGTCCTCGTGCATCGTCCGCCCGAGCCCGTGGCCGCCGAACTCGGTGTTGATCGGGTAGCCGTACCCGGTGGCGACCGCCTCGATCGCCGCCGAGATGTCGCCCAGCCGGTTGCCCGTCCGCGCGGCCTCGATGCCCGCGGCCAGCGCTTCCTCGGTCGCGCGGACGAGTCGCAGGTCCTCATCGGCGGGTGTGCCCACGATGACGGTGCGGGCGGAGTCCGCGACCCAGCCGTCGATGCCGACCGCGAAGTCCAGGGTGAGGACGTCCCCGTCGAGCAGCGCGTAGTCGTGCGGCAGCCCGTGCAGCACCGCGTCGTTGACCGCCAGGCAGATGACGTTGCGGAACGGGCCGTTGCCGAAGGACGGGGCGTAGTCCCAGTAGCAGGACCGCGCCCCGCGCTGCTCGACCATCTTGCGGGCGTGGTGTTCCAGGTCGAGCAGGTTGACCCCCACGTCGGCCAGGTCACCGAGCTCGGTCAGGACCTGGGCGACGAACCGCCCGGTGGTGTGCATCCGCTCGATCTCCGCGGGCGACTTCAACTCGATCATGGGTACCCCCGTGCCGTTCGTTGGTATAATAATACCAACGTAGCACTTGCGGTATTAAAATACCAGCCGTACCCTGGTGCCGTGGTCCGCAACCCGCTCACCCCCGAACAGGTCGAGGCAGGCAGGCGCCTCGGGCGGCTGCTGCGCGAAGCGCGGGCAGACCGCGACCCCGCCGACGTGGCGCGCGCGGCGGGCATGTCGCCGGAGACGCTGCGCAAGATCGAGACCGGCAGGCTCCCGTCCCCCTCCTTCGGCACGATCGCCTGCCTCAGCGAGGTGCTCGACCTGCCGATCCAGGACCTGGCCGCCGCGTGGCGCGACGGCCCGCGGCTCGAAGCGGCCTCGTAGCAGCCGCCGCGGGCGAGTCCCCCTAGAGCTGGTTCTCACCGCCGTCGACGTAGAGGTTGGCGCCGAGGACGAAGCTGCTCTGGTCCGAGGCGAGGAAGGCCACGGCGGCGGCCACCTCCGCCGCGGTTCCCACCCGGCCCAGCGGGACCGCCGCCACGAAGCCCGCCCTGACCGCCTCGGCGTCCTCCTCGCCGACCATGCCGACGATCGCGGGGGTGTCGATCGCGCCCGGCGAGATCGCGTTGACCCGGACGCCCCGCCCCTTGAGCTCGTTGGCCCAGGTCCGGGTGTAGGAGCGCAGCGCCGCCTTGGTGGCCGCGTACGTGCCGAACGCCTCGACGCCGTCGTCGGCGCGGACGGACAGGTTCAGGATCACCGAGGCACCCGCGTTGAGCAGCGGCAGCGCCTTCTGCACGGTGAACAGGGTGCCCCGGACGTTGACGCCGAAGATCCGGTCGAAGTGCTCCTCGGTGGTCTGCTCCAGGGTCGCGAAGGCCGCCGTGCCCGCGTTGGCGAACAGCACGTCCAGCCCCGCGCCCCGGGCGCGGACCGCGTCGTAGAGCCGGTCCAGGTCGGCCGGGTCCGAGATGTCCCCCGGCACCGCGGTAGCCGAGCCGATGGCCTCCACCGCCGCGTCCAGTTCGCCCTCGCGCCTGCCGGTGACGAAGACGTGCGCGCCCTCGGCCGCGAGGCGCACGGCGGCGGCCAGGCCGATCCCGCTGCTGCCGCCGGTCACCACTGCCGTCTTGCCTTCGAGCTGCCCCATGTCCCAACCTCCTGAAAATTCAGCACCGATCGGTACTGAAAGCGACCGTAGCACTTCCAGACCGTTCGGTACCAAAGGCGTATGCTCCGGGGGTGACCGATCACCGGAAGGCCCCCATCGGCAGGCCCAGGGGGTTCGACGTCGAGCAGGCGCTCAAGCGCGCCATGCTGGTCTTCTGGGAGCGGGGCTACGAGGGGGCCAGCCTCACCGACCTGACCGGCGCCATGGGCATCACCAGGACCAGCATGTACGCGGCCTTCGGCAACAAGGAGCAACTGTTCCGCAGAGCCGTGGAGCTCTACACCGGGGGACCCGCCTCATACGGGTTGCGGGCTCTGGAGGAACCGACCGCCAAGGCGGTGGCCACGGCCTTCCTCAACGGCACGGTCCAGGCCACCACCCGCCCCGACTGCCCCTCCGGGTGCCTGGGCGTACAGGGATCACTGGCGTCCGGCGACCTGGGCAGGCCCGCCCGCGACGTGCTGACCGCGTGGCGCAACGACGCGCGCCTGCACCTCGAACGGCGCTTCCGGCGGGCCATCGACGAGGGTGACCTGCCACGGGACGCCGACGCCGGTCGGCTCGCCCGGTACGTCATGGCCGTCTCGTTCGGCATGGCCGTCCAAGCCGCCAGCGGCACCAGCCGCGACGACCTCCAGGCGGTCGCCGACACCGCACTGCGCAACTGGCCACCGGCCTGAGCGCTGCCGGTGGCGACGCCCCCGGTCAGGCGGGTTCGGCCGCGCAGGCGAGGTCGTGCGCCGGGCGCTGCCCGGTGGTCAGGAACGCCGTCACCGCGTTGTCCGCGCACGTGTTCCCGCCGGTCCGGTAGGCGCCGTGGCCGCCCTGGTCGGCGGTGACCATCCGGGCCCGGTCGCCGAAGGCCCACCGCAGCTCGCGGGCGCCGACCAGGGGCGTTCCCGGGTCGCGGAGGTTCTGCACCATGAGCACGTTCGACGGGCCCCGGTCGCCGATGCGCACCTTCGGCTCGACCGGGTCGAACGGCCAGAACGCGCACGGCCGGACGTTGGCCGTGGCCGCGCCGAGCATCGGGTGGCGAACCCGGTCGAGCGCGACGTCCCACTGGTACGCCGGTACCGACCTGGACCAGCGGGAGTCGCCGCAGATCACGGCGAAGTGGCTGGAGAACATGTTGTCGTCGTCCTGCGCGGCGGCCCGCGCGGCGGTGTCGCGGGTCGGCCCGGTCAGCGGGGTGCTCGTGTCGAACGCCTGCCAGATCTCGGCCAGCGCGGGCAGTCGGCTGTTCAGGTAGAGGAGGCCGAAGGTGAGCTTGCGGAACTGCGACCCGTCGAACCCCTGCTCCGGCGTCCGGTCCAGCCGCGCGGCCAGGTCGAAGTACTTCGCGGTCACCTGCTCCGGGGTGATGCCCAGCCCGTACTGGGGGCGGGCGGCGGCGAACGCGGCGAAGTCCGGGAACCGGTCCTGCATGCCCCGGCCGTACCGGCGGACGGCGGTGCTGTCCAGGCCGCCGGGGCCCACGTTGCTGTCGAGCACGACGCGGTCGCTGCGCTCGGGGAACAGGGTCGTGTAGACCGCGCCGAGGTAGCTGCCGTAGGAGCCGCCGTAGTACGAGGTCTTCGGTTCGCCCAGCGCCGCCCGGATGCGGTCCATGTCGCGCGCGGTGTTCGCGGTGGTGATGTGCGGCAGCAGCGGTGCCGTCGGCGCGGCGGCGCACTGCCGGGCGACGGCCCGCGCGGCCCCGGCCTGCTCGCGGACGTCGGCCGCGTCGTGCGCGTACGGCGGGGTCAGGCCCGCGACCTGCTGCTCGGCTGTGAGGTCGCACGTCACCGGCGCGCTGTGGCCGGTGCCGCGCGGGTCGAACCCGATCACGTCGTAGGTGTCCAGCACGCTCTGCGGCAGCAGGGGCGCGAGGTCGACCGGGAAGTGCAGCCCGGCCAGTCCGGGGCCACCGGGGTTCACCAGCAGCACGCCGCGCCGCTGCGCCGGGTTCTTGCTGAGCAGGCGGGAGATCGCCACCTCGATCGTCTGGCCGCCCGGGTTCCGGTGGTCCAGCGGGACCGGGAGCGTCGAGCACTCCAGCCCCGGTTCGGCGACCCCCGCCGGGCACGGACCCCAGTCCAGGCTGCTCGGTGGGGCCGCTGCCGACACCCCCGGGAGCACGGCCGTCGCCACCGCGGCGGCGGCGAGGGCCACGGACAGGTTCCTGCGCATCTTGTTCCTCCTGGTCGGCGTACCGGTTGTCGACCAGTGGAAACCATGCCGCTGCGGCACGGTCAAGCGCGGCCGCGGACAGCGGAGGACCCCGGGAGCGGGTGCTCCCGGGGTCCTCCGTCCGTTCGAGCGGCGGTCAGCCGATCTTGGGGAAGGTGCCGAACAGGTCGGCGAGCTTGGACTGCGTGTCGGTCAGGGAGGTCAGACCGGACGCGCCGGTCGCGGGCAGGGTGTGCACCTCCGGCACCTCGAAGAGGTCACCGGCGAACATGCCCGACGCGGCGTCCAGGCCGGGCATGGTGAAGACGTCGGTGCGGAAGTCCCGGGGGTCCATCGTGTGGAAGCGGCCGGGGAGGTTGTCGCCCAGGCCCGCCGGGAGGACACCCACGACGGTGTCCAGCAGGGCGTCGGTCGGGAGGTGACCGAGGGCGTTGCCCGCAGGCCGGGTCACCCCGGCGACCGGCTCGGCACCGCCGGTGGCGGGCAGGTCCCGGCCGGAAAGCTGGGGCACGGCACCGAGCGGCAGCAGGCCGTTGGACGGGAGCTGGGCGAGGGCGTTGGTGGCAAGCTGGGTCACCCCCGCGATCGGGAGCTGCGGCAGGTCCCGGCCCGGCAACTGGGGCGCACCACCGACCGGGAGCGGGGGCACGCCGATGTTCTGCGGCACCAGACCACCGGACTGGAGCTGCGCCACACCGCCCGTGGGCAGCGGGGTCGACCCGCCGTTGGGCAGGTGCGGCAGGCCACCCACCGGCTTCGGGGGCAGGTCGCGACCCGTCAAGCGGGTGAGGTCCTGGGCCAGCAGACCACTGTTGTTGAGGTGCGCCACGCCACCGGCGGGCAGCGCGCCGCCGTTGGGGAGCTGCGGCAGGCCGCCGATCGGCGGCTGGGGCAGGCCACGACCCGCCGACCGGGCCGGGTCGCCGGGCAGCAACTGGGGCACCAGGCCACCGGACTGGAGCTGCGCCACACCGCCCGTGGGCAGCGGGACCGCCCCACCGTTGGGCGGCTGCGGCACACCACCCGTCAGCGGCTGGGGCAGCCCACCGGTCGGGAGTTGCGGCACACCCGCCGGGAGCTGGGGCACGCCGGTCGGGAGCTGGGGCACACCCGCCGGGAGCTGCGGCAGGTCGCGGGATGCCAACGGGGCCATGCTGTTCGTGACCGCCCTGCTCACGCCACGGCCCGCGATCTGGGTGAGCTTGCCCACCGGGAGGCCGATCGCGCCGTCGATCGGGATGTTCCCCACCGATCCCACGGGCTGCTGCCTGCCCGCGGTGCCCGCGGGCACGTTGGGCACGCCGTCCGTGGGCATGGTGGGCACGCCGCGCACCGGCACCCCGGCCGGGGCACCCGTGGGCCAGGCGGGCTGGCCGTACGGCGCGTGGGCCGGGTTGCCGTACGAGGTGGGCATGGCGGGCCTCGGCATCGCGGGCATCGGCATGGTGGGGTGGTCGGCGCGACCCGCGGCACGGCCCGCGGGCCTGCTGCCGATGAGTCCGCCGTCGCTCGCGCGGGTCAGGCCGCCGAGCAGGCCGCCGCCCAGCAGGCCGCCACCGCCGTTGCCGCCGCTGAGGAGGCCGCCGACGAGCGGCAGGCCACCGGGGTTGGACAGGCCACCGAGCGGGCGGCCCAGCGTGCCCAGCGGGTTGCTGCGGGCGTGGTTGAGGACCGTGGGGGGCTTGGTGAGCGGCAGCGCGCCCACGGGCGGGAGCTCCAGCGGCTTCTCCTCGCCGACCGCCACGTCGTTGGTGTGCTTGGCGTCGGTGACGGCGTCGGCCAAGACCTTGATCGGGACGTTGTAGATCGGGGCGTTGACGCCGATCGGGCGGACGCCGTGCAGGCCGGACAGGTTCTTGTTCTCCCCGCTGGTCTCGGAGTGGCCGCCGGCGGAGCCGGTGGTGGTGTGGTCCGAGGTGCCACCCGCCTGGGCGGCGCCCGCGCTGACGGCGTCACCGTGCACCTGGGCCAGCGAGGCGGCCGGGACGTCGAACAGGTTCCCCGACACGTGGCCGCCGCGGCCGTCGGTGGTCGCGTTGCCACCGGAGGTGCCGGTGGTCTGGCTGGTGGAGCTGGACGCGCTGTCGGCACCCGCCACCGCGACGGGGGTGCCCGCGGGCTGCACGACCGGCAGCAGGGCCGGGCTCACCACGTTGCCGGACGCGTTGCCCGACTGCCCGCTGGTGGCGGTGGTGCCGCCCGCGGTGGTGGCGGTGGTGTTGGCGGCCAGGGCGGTGCCGCGGCCGAACACGGCGACCGAGTCGCCCGCGCCCTGGGCGGCACCCGCGGTCGGGGTGGAGATGATGTTGCCCGAGCCGGAGCCGTTCGAGCCGTCGGTGCCCGCGGCGTTGCCGGACACGGCGCTGGTGGTGTTGGTGGCGTCGGCCGAGCCGATGCCCGCGACCACGCCGTTGGCGCCGAAGCCCTGGGCGGGCAGCGCGCTCGGGGTCTGGGCGATGTTGCCGGAGAGGACGCCGCCGACGCCGGAGGCGGTGGACGTGCCGCCCGCCCGGGTGGTGTCGTGCAGCGCGGCGGTGCTGCCGGTCCTGGCGCCGGTGCCGAGGGCGTTGCCGAAGAACTGCACCGGGGTGGCCAGCGGGACCTGCACCAGGTTCGCGCCCGCCACCGCGCCGTCGTCGGCGGTGTTGGCGCTGCCGCCCGCGACGGTGTCCTTGCGCTGCGAGCCGGAGAAGTCGACGGTGCCGAGGGCGCCGCCGCCGTTGCCGATGCTCTCGACCGGGGTGGCGACCGGGACGACCACGCCGTTGCCGCCGCCGACGGAGTTGTCGCCGGTGCTGCCCGCGTCGCCGCCCGCCTGGGTGCTGACGGCGTGGTCGCAGGTGGCGGACGTGTCGCCCGCACCGGCCAGGCCGCTGCCGCACAGGTCGACCGGGCCCGCCACGGGGGCGCTCACCAGGGCGCCGCCGAGGGTGCTGTCGCGGCCGTGGGTGTGGGTGTGGCCGCCCGCGTCGGCGGTGGAGCTGTGGGTGTCGGCGGCGGTGGAGTTGCCCACGACGCCCGCGGCGGTGCCGATGACCTCGACCGGGGTGGCGGCGGGGGCGGTGGCGGTGCTGCCGGAGAGGACGCCGTCGGCGCCGTCGGTGCGGGTGCCGCCGCCCGCGCCCGCGGTGGCGGTGGCCGCGCAGGTGGCGTCGGAGTTGCCGACGACCCCGGCGGTGGCGCAGTCGAGGGTGGTCGGGGTGGCGGCGGCGGGTTGCAGGACGTTGCCCGAGACCACCGAGTCCGGCGCGTAGGTGGTGACGTAGGTGGGGTAGCCCGCGAAGTCGGGGGTTTCCGCACCCGCCTGGGCGCCCGCGGTGTTGTGCGAGGTGGACTCGGCGATGCCGAACACGCTGAGCGCCTGGCCGCTGGCGTGCACCGGGGTGGCCACCGGGACGGCGCCCGCGTTGCCCGCGGCGACGGCGCCCGTGCCGTCGGTGGTGAGCACCCCGCCGGAGGCGGCGGTGGCCGACGTCGCGGAGTCGGTGGTGGCGTTGCCCGCACCCGCGACCGCGTTGCCGTTGAGCTGCAGCGGGGTGGCGCCGTGCAGGGCGCCGGTGTTGCCCGCGAGCACCCGACCGCGGCCGGAGGTGGTGGAGCCGCCGCCCGCGGTGGCGGACTGGTCGGCGGTGTTGACCACGTCGGCGTCGTCGACGGCGCCCACCGCGTTGCCGGTGACCTGGACCGGGGCGGCCCAGTCGAGGGCGACGACGTTGCCCGCCAGGGCGCGGGTGGAGCCGTCGGTGGTGATCGGCCCGGTGGTGCCCGCCGCGGTCTGGCCGGAGGTGTTCTCCGCCTTGGCGCCGCCGCCGAGGGCGACGGCGTTGCCGGAGACGTCGACCGGGACGGCGAGTTCGCCGCCCGCCCGGTTGCCGCGCAGCGTGGTGCCGCCGAGGGCGGTGGCCTTGGCGGTGGCGGCGTTCGCGGCGGGGGTCGCCGTGTGCGGCAGCCGCTTGGTCAGCGCGCCGGGGGCGACCGGGACCTCGGCGTCGACCGCGGGCAGCGCCCGCTGGCCCACCGGGGTGCCGATGACGTTGTTGTCCAGGTGGATCGGGACGGCGATCGCCGCGTCCAGCGGGGAGGCGGGCCGGTCGGGGTTGACGTCCTCGTCTGCGGAAGCGATGCCGGTACCGAGCATCAGCAAACCACCGGTGACCAGCGCGGTGTGGATTCCGCGCTTCGCCCAGGTCTGCATTCTGGTGTTCTCCTTCAGTGTTTTTCCCATACGGGGGTTTCCCTGGCGGGAGGTGCACGGGCCACCGGACGCGCTGGGCGTCGGGACAACGGGTCGGCCCGTCGGGGATCGCAGGGCGAGAACCGCCCTGACTTGCGGTAGGGCGGAGCCCTGGGGGTGTGGCTGGACGCGGGCCGTGCCGACCGCGGGCATGACCGGCCGGGAGCGCGAGGGCTCCCGGGTCACGCCGTGGGATCAGTCGGGGATGACGCCCGGCTGCGTCTGGGCGACCACCGGGAGCCGGGTGCCGTCGGTGCGCAGCGCGCCGACGGGGAGCAGCTCGGTGTCGGCCGGGACCGCGGAGAGCAGGCCCAGGGTCGGGGCGTCGGTGCCGCCGGACCCGGTGGTGTGCCCCGGGTTCACCGGCGCGGGCGCGGTGAACGGGTTCTTCGGGGCCTGGGGGTGGGGGAGGAGCGGGGTGGACGTCGCGGCGCGCGGGGAACCGCGGCGGGTGGTGCCGTCGGCGGGCGCGCGCTCCTCGGCGGCGGGGGCCGCCGCGGTCTCGACCACCGGGGTCGGGGTCGCCGCGGGGGCGACCGCCTCGGGGGCGACCTCGACCGCGGGCGGTGCCGTCGTCGCCGGGGGCGCGGGCTGCTGCTCGACCGGCGCCGTGATCTCGCCGACGACCGCGTCGTCGACCTGCGCGGGGGCGGTCGGCGGCGGGGTCAGGTGCTGGGTGACATCACGACCGAGGTCCTCGACCGCGGTCTTGGCCCGGTCCGGGTCGAGCAACCTGCCGACCCCGTCGGCGAGCTGTTCGACCAGTTCGGGGGCCCCGACCACGCTGGGGACCTGGAGTTGGGTGATCCCCACCGAGGGGAGGGTCGGGGGGACGAGCGGGGCGTCCGCGCTGGCGGTGGCGGTGGAGACGGCCCACGCCGCGGCGGTCGTGGCGACGGCGCCACCGAGGACGAGGAGGGTGCGCGAGAGCGCGCGCCGCAGTGCGGCGGACGGCTCCCTCTGCTCCTGGTCCACGGTTCGGTTCCGCATCGCCTTCGGATCAGCCTTCCGATCGGGTGCGCACGGTCGGGTCCGTGCCCGGCAGACACTGTCACCAGAGGGGTCCGTGATGCGAGCGTGACCACCGAGCCTCATCACATCGTGTGATCAACACAGAGTGTTTCCACAGGTAACCCTCGGTCATGATCCCGAGGTTGGACCGCCAATCCGGGAAAGCTGTCCACAAGCCGCGCGGCGGGTCGGCTCAGCCGCGCTTCAGCACCCGGGTCGCGCCCGCGGCCACCGTGGTGGCGAGAATCCAGCCGACGGCGATGAGCGTTCCCGCGATCCACTGGGAGACCCCGGCCATCCGCCACATGTTGTCCTGGCCCAGGTCGATGATCGGCAGCAGCAGGTCGGTGGCCAGCAGCGGCGGGTTCCACACCGGGTCGGTGTCGGAGTTGAGCCGCACCATCCGGTGCGTGGCGAACCACACCAGCCCGACCAGCCAGAACAGCGCCAGCCACACGATCGCCAGCCACGGCCGGTAGCCGAAGCCGACGGTCCACTCCTGCAACTTCCCCCAGATCCGGCCCGCCACGTGCAGCTCGGAGTAGCGGCGGCGCTGCCGCTCGAGCTGCACCACCTGCGCCATCTCCTCCTCGCCGCCCTCGGCGTACACCGCGGCCAGCCGCTCGTAGGGGCCGGGCGCGAAGTCGGGCTGCACCTGCCGCAGCCAGCGCAACCGGGTGCGGACCGTCACCTCCGGGTCGGCGCGGATCGCCGAGTAGGTGAAGTCCTCCAGTTCGACCCCGCCGCGCGCGGCCCACAGCCCGGGGCCGTCGGTGACCGACGCGGCGGTGGCCCTGGTCAGCGCGACCGACCCGGCGGGCGGGTGGCGCTCGTCGAACAGCAGCACCAGTTCCTGCGCGATCAGCCCGTAGGCCTGCAACACCCTGGTCGGCACCGGGTGGCCGGGTTTGGTGCGACCGCCGAGGCGGGCGCCCTGGAAGGTGACCCGCTTGCCGACCTCGGCCAGCCGGATGCGGACGCCGCCGAGGGCGCGGAAGCCGCGGCTGCACAGCAGGTCCTTGCCGATGGTGGCGACCCTGGCGTCCAGCGAGGGCTTGACGGTGCCGTCCGGGCGCAGCCGCGGTTTGACCAGGTGCGCGCCGGAGCAGTCGAGGCTGGAGCCGATGTGCGCGTTCTGCAACCGCACCGAGCCGCTGACCCGGATGTGGCGCAGGAACAGGGTGCCCGCCACGCGCAGCCGGTCGGCGAACAGGGCGTCGAGGCCGGGGGCGCGCAGCCGGGCCCGGGAGAAGCTGGCGCTGCCGTGCACCACGCCGTCGACGAAGCGGACCTGGCCGTGGGCGCGCAGCGCGTCCCCGGCCCGCCCGCGCACCCGGTCGCGGGCCTCCACGTCGCCGCCGACCTCGATGCCGTCGGCGACCAGGGCGAACGGGACGGTGGTCACCGGGGTGCCCGAGGCGAAGGCCGCCTCCAGCCCGGGGAGCACGCCCCGGGAGCCGAGGACCGCGCCGGAGAGCAGCAGGTGGCCGCCGATGCGGGCGCCGCGCAGGCCCACTGTGCCCGCGGCGGTGAACCCGGCGTCGAGGCGCAGGTCGCCGTCGACGCGCAGCCGGTCGGCGTCGAGCACGTACCCGTCGGCGTCCGCGTCGCCGGTGAGCACCAGCACGTGCTTGTCGCGGCTGGGCGCCTCGGACAGCAGCGCGCCGGAGAACACCGCGTCGCCGCCGATGCGGGCCCCGGCGAAGCGGACCGAGCCGGTGGCGTCGAAGCCGTTGTCGCAGAACAGGCTGTCGGTGACGACGAGCCCGGAGGCCTCCAGCGCGACCCGGCCGGGGTTGCGCAGCTCGGCGTCGGAGAAGTGCGCGCCGCCGCCGATGTCGGCGCCGGTGAACAGCAGCTCGCCCGCCACCTGCAGCGCGATCGCCTGCACCGACCCGGTCACCCGGAGCCGTTCGGCGCGCAGCGCGACGCCCTCGGGGTGGGTGAGGGTGGCCCCCGACAGGCGCAGCGTGCCCTCGACGGTGGCGTCGGTGAGGTCGAGCACACCGGTGCAGTGGAAACCGAGTTCCAGCCGCAGGTCGCTGCCGACCCGCAGGTTCCGCGCGCGCAGCCCGGGCAGCGCGCAGCCGCGCAGGCTGAGGGTGACCAGCCGCGCCATCCGCAGGTCCGGCGGCCGCTCGAAGGCGCAGCCGTGCAGGCTCAGCACGTGCCCGACCTCGCGGCCCTCCAGCTCCCACTCGCCCGTGACGTGGGCGTTGTCCAGGCGCAGGGCGGGCATGGCGCCGTCGTCGAGCGGGTAGGCGCCGAGCAGCAGCCCGGTCAGCACCTCGCCGCGGACGCGGCGGTCGTCGTGCGCCGAGAGGTCCAGCACTGTCCCGCTCGCGAACGCGGCCCACACCTCGCGCTCGGTTTCCGTGAGCTGAGCAGGCGGTATCCGGGCGGTCACGGCTCCCATGAGATCAGATGAAGAGATCGCCGCAGGCGGTTTCGCCCGATACCGTGATCGCGGTGAGCAGAAACCGCGTCGCAGGTCTGAAGCACCGGTCGGTACCGCTGACCGAGGACGTGACCCCGTACGTGCCCCGGGGACTGCGGGTCAGCGCGGCGCTGTCGTGGCGCTTCCTGGTGATCATCGGCGCGCTGTACGTGATCATCTGGCTGCTCGGCTACTTCGCCGCGGTGGTGGTGCCGATCGCGATCGCGCTGCTGCTCGCGGCGCTGATGGCCCCCGGGGTGAGCAAGCTGGTGGAGTGGCGGGTGCCCAGGGCGCTGGCCACGCTGATCGTGATGGTCGGCGGCATCGCCGTGCTCGGCGGCGTGCTGACCTTCGTGATCACCGAGTTCGTCAACGGCCTGCCGGAGTTGCAGACCCAGGTCAGCTCCAGCCTGGACACCATCCGCGGCTGGCTGGCCAACGGGCCGCTGCACCTGCGGCAGGACCAGATCCAGAGCTTCCTGACCAACGCGATCGACTCGCTCAAGGCGAACCAGGCGGAGATCACCTCCGGGGCGATCACCACCGCGGCGACCATCGGCGAGGTCCTCACCGGGCTGCTGCTGACGATCTTCGTGCTGATCTTCTTCCTGCACGACGGCGGCGCCATCTGGGCGTTCGTCGTGCGCGGCGTCCCCTCGCCGGTGCGCGACCGGGTCGACGTGGCGGGCAAGCGCGGGTTCTCCTCGCTGGTCAGCTACGTGCGGGCGACGGCGGCGGTGGCCGTGGTGGACGCGGTCGGCGTCGGCATCGGCCTCTACTTCGTCGGGGTGCCGCTGGTGATCCCGCTGGCCGCCCTGGTCTTCCTCACCGCGTTCATCCCGATCATCGGCGCGCTGATCGCGGGCAGCGTGGCGATCCTGGTGGCGCTGGTGGCCAACGGGCCGCTGGCGGCGCTGGTCGTGCTGATCATCCTGGTCGGGGTGATGCAACTGGAGAGCCACGTGCTGCAACCGTGGCTGCTCGGCCGGGCGGTCCGGCTGCACCCGCTGGCCGTGGTGCTGGCGATCGCCGCGGGCCTGCTCGCCGCCGGGATCTCCGGCGCGCTGCTGTCGGTGCCGCTGCTGGCGGTGCTCAACGCGGGCATCCGGTCGCTGCTGCACGAGTCGGCCCCGGACCCGGAGCAGGTCGAACCGCTGGAGGACGAGGCGTCGCAGCCCAACGACGGGGTGGAGCGGGTGGAGTGACCGCCCGGGTCCCCCGCGACCCGGCCGCGCCGCTGTGGCGGGCCGGGGTGCTGCTGCGGGTGATCACGCTGTGCTTCGCCGGGGTGGTCGTGGCCGCGCACCACGGCGAGTACGCGCGGACCTGGCTGGCGTGGGCGGTCGTCGGCGGCATGGCGGTGTGGACGCTCGCCACCGGGCTGTACTACCCGCGGCGCGGCGCCGGGCTGTGGTTCACCCTCGTCGACCTCGCGGTCTGCTGCGGTCTGATGGCGCTGTCGCGGTGGGCGCTGACGCCCGCCCAGCTCGCCGGTGAGGTGCCGCTGGTGCCGACGGTGTGGGTGACGGCCGTGGTGGCGTTCGGCGCGATCCGGGCCGGGATGCTCGGCGGCACCGCGTTCGGACTGGTGGTGTCGCTGTGCAACTTCGCGGTGCGCGGGTTCGTCGACATCGACCTGCTGCGGGACATGGTGCTGCTGGTCGGCATCGGGTTCGTGCTGGGCCTGGCGGCGACGACGTCGCGGCAGTCGGCGCTGCGGCTGGCGGCGGCGGAGCGGATCGAGGCGGCGACCGCGGAGCGGGAGCGGCTGGCCCGCGGCATCCACGACAGCGTGCTGCAGGTGCTGGCCCGGGTCCGCAAGCGCGGGCTGGAGGTCGGCGGGGAGGCCGCGGAGCTGGGCGAGCTGGCCGGTCGGCAGGAGGTGGCGCTGCGCGCGCTGGTGTCGGCGGCGCCGCTGGAGTCGTCCTCCGGGGAGGTGGACCTGCGCGGTCTGCTCCAGGTGTTGGCGACCGAGCGGGTGCACGTGTCGGCGCCGGGGACGCCGGTGCCGCTGCCGGGGTCGGTGGCCTCGGAGCTGTCGTTCCTGGTGCGGGAGGCGCTGGAGAACGTGGCGCGGCACGCCGGTCCGTCGGCGAAGGCGTGGGTGCTGCTGGAGGACCTGGGGTCGTCGGTGGTGCTCAGCGTCCGCGACGACGGGGTGGGGATTCCCGAGGGCCGGTTGGCGGAGGCGTCGGCGCAGGGGCGGATGGGGGTGGCCCGGTCGATCCGCGGCCGGGTGGCCGACCTGGGTGGCACCATCACCCTGGAAACCGCGCCGGGGCAGGGTGTGGAGTGGGAGCTGCGGGTGCCCAGGACGTGGTGACGGGCGGGTTGACGCGGGACTTGGTGTGCGACGAGCGGGACGCGGTGGGGAGCCGGACGTGGGAACGATCTCGGTCATGGTGGTCGACGACCACCCGATGTGGCGCGACGGCGTGGCCAGGGACCTGGCCGAGCGCGGTTTCGACGTGCGGGCCACCGCGGGCGACGCCGCCGCCGCGGTTCGCATCGCCGCGGCGGTGCGCCCGGACGTGGTGCTGATGGACCTCAACCTGGGCAGCGAGTCCGGCGCGGACGCCACCCGGGAGATCACCGCGTCGCTGCCCACCACCCGCGTCCTGGTCCTGTCCGCCAGCGGCGAGCACGACGACGTGCTCCAGGCGGTCAAGGCGGGCGCCTCGGGCTACCTGGTCAAGTCGGCCTCCGCCGCGGAGCTGGTGGACGCGGTCGAGCGCACCGCCGCGGGCGACGCGGTGTTCACCCCGGGCCTGGCCGGGCTGGTCCTCGGCGAGTACCGCCGGATGGCCGCCGAACCGTCCCCGCCGAGGCTGACCGACCGGGAGACGGAGGTGCTGCGGCTGGTGGCCAAGGGCCTCACCGCCCGGCAGATCGCCGACCGGCTCGTGCTGTCGCACCGCACGGTGGAGAACCACGTGCAGTCGACGCTGCGCAAGCTCCAGCTCCACAACCGGGTGGAACTGGCCAGGTACGCGATCGAACACGGCCTCGACGGATCACCGTAAAGTGGACGTGTGACCACGCCCATCGACCCCCGTGAACTCCGAGTCTCCGACGCCGAGCGCACGCACGTGGTGGGCGTGTTGCAGAAGGCGATCGGGACAGGCCTGCTGTCCCTGGACGACTTCACCGCCCGCGCCGACACCGCGCTGGCCGCCCGCACCCGCGGTGAGCTGAACGCCGTCCTGGTGGACCTCCCCGGCCTGGTCAGCGCCGAGGCCCCGGCCGCGCCCGAGCCGAAACCGGTGGAGATCCGGGCCTCCATGTCGACCGTCCGCCGCCGCGGCGCGTGGGACGTCCCGCGCGCCCTGTCGGTGCGCAACCGCGCGGGCACGGTCGAGCTCGACTTCACCGAGGCCCGGATCACCGACCCGGTCGTCACCGTGGACGTGGACGTCTCCATGGGCACGGTCGAGCTGGTGGTCCCCGATGAGGCGGCGTGCGACCTGCACGTCGACACCGTCGTCGGCGGCACCGTCAGCGACCGCGGCGCCCGCCGGGCCACCGGCGGCGGCACCCGGTTCGTGGTGACGGGCCTGGTCAAGGCGGGCAACCTGAACATCCGCCGCCCGACCGTGGCCCGCATCGGCCCGCTGGTCATCGGCAGGCACTGGAAGCTCACCTGGACCGACCGCCCGGACCGCCGCCGCCTCGGGTAGCCCCTGGGCGCTAGACGACGTGCAGCCGGGTCGGCGTGATCACCACCGGGGTGGAGAACAGCTCGGCGAACCGCTCCGGGGTGCCGAACATGGCCCCGATGCGCTCGGTGTACTTGGCCAGGTAGCCGGGTTGCCCGTGCGCGGGCGCCTCGCCGGGCGCCACCGCGGCCGCAGCCGGTTCTCGCCGCGCTCGCGGTCGGCGGGCTGGAGGTGCGCGGTGAGCGCCCCGAGTGCTGTGTTCGGTGCGGTGCTCATGTCGTTCCCCCTGGTGGACGTCGATCGGGGACGCTAGCCGGGGGGTACGACAGTTCTCAGCATGCGGATCAAGGGCGGACAGCGCGGGTGAACAGGTCGGCCAGTTCACGCCCGTACGCGGTGAGGTCGAGGTCCGGTTCCGCGGCGGCGCGCTGGGCGGCGCCGTCGAGGGCACTCGCGACGGCCTCGGCCACCACGGCGGTGTCGAACCGGCCGAAGACGCCCTCGCGCTGCCCCTGGTGCAACTGGCGCTGCAACCGCCCGACGCGGAAGTCCCGCAGCACCACCGCGTACATCGGCTCGCGCGCGCCGGTCCCGATCTCGACGACGGCCCGCAGGTGCTTGGGGTGGGTGCGCAGGTACTCCACCCGCGCCTCGATGTGCGCGCGCAGCAACTCCACCCGGTCGACGACCCCGGCGATGCGGGCGTCGAGCACCTCGTCCCCGGCGGCGATGGCGCTGACCAGCACGGCCATCACCAGGTCGGACTTGTCGGCGAAGTGGTAGGAGATCATCCGGGTGCTGCTCAGGCCCGCGTGCTCGACGATCCGGGCGAAGGACGCCTTGCCGTAGCCGAGGTCGGCGATGACCTCGATGGCCGCGTCGGTGATCTGCTTGCGCCGGGCCAGCTCGGTCGCCGTCTGCTCATTTACCTGCATGAGTAAATATTAACACGGTTGAGTAAGACTGTGCCGCGGAATTCGGCGGGATCAGCGGTGGGGCTTGGTGGTGACCAGGTGGAAGAGGCGGGCGGTGTGCTTGTACGGGTGCCGGTCGGCGAGGGCCAGTTCCAGGCGTTCGAGGGCCGCGAAGAAGGTGGGGTCGGACTTCTTGGCGTTGTCGGTGATGTAGTCGTTGGTGGTGCGGATGCCGTAGTGGGACGGAGGCGGGCAGCCGAGGTCGGCGAGGGTGTCGGTGATCTCTTCGGCGGTGTGCAGGGTGATGTGCCGGTCGAAGAGTTCGGTGCGCGCGCGGGGGTTGTCGAGGGCGGCCAGGGCTGCCTCGGGGTCCAGGTCGCGGATCGCGGCGACCAGGGGGGCGGAGTGCCGGTTGACGGCCATGACCGAGAGCACGCCCCCGGGGCGGAGGTGGGTCAGGGCCGCGGCGAGGGTGGCGCCGGGGTCGTCCACGTAGGGCAGGACGTTGTGGCAGAGGACGGCGTCGTGCTCGCTCGGTGGCAGGGCGTGGATGTCGGACTCGACGCAGGTGATGCGGGTGGTGAGGGCCGCCCCGTGGGCTCGGGCGCGGGCGGCGGTGAGCATGTCCGGGGAGTGGTCGACGATCGTGACGTGGTGGCCCCGGGCGGCCAGGCGGATCGCGTCGGCGCCGTCGCCGCCCGCCAGGTCCAGGATGCGCAGCGGGGTCGGGAGGAGGTGGCGGGCGAGGTTCGCCTCCGCCACCGCGTACCGCAGGCGGCCCCACGGGCTGTCCTGCCACTCGCGTCAGGTGGACACGGCCGCTACCCCCGGCCCAGTTCGTCGGCCGTGGGGTAGGAGGGTTGGGCGCCGGGGCGGGTGACGGAGATGGCGGCGACCAGGACCGCCGTGCGCGCCGCCTCTTCGAGGGTGGTCCCGGTGGCGAGGGAGGCGGCCAGCGCGCCCGCGAAGGCGTCCCCGGCGCCGGTGGTGTCCACGGCGGCGACCGCGGGGGCGGGGATGTCGGTCGTGCCCTCCGGGGTGAGGACCCGGGCACCCCGGGCGCCGCGCGTGATGATCGCGGTGCGCGGGCCCAGCGCCAGGAGGTCGCCGGTGCCGCCGGTGAGGGCGTGGGCCTCGTGCTCGTTGACGACCAGCGGGTCCAGGGCGGCGAGGGTCCGCGGGCTCAGGTCCGCCACGGGGGACAGGTTGAGGACGGGCCGGACACCCCCGGCCGCCGCCAGCGCCACCGCGTGCTCCACCACCGGCAGCGGGACCTCCAGGGACGCCACGAGGACCGCCGCGCCGGTGAGGTCGACGTCCTCGGGGGTGAGTGCGGCGTTCGCGCCGGGGGAGACGACGATGGAGTTCTCCCCGTCCGGGGTCACCGTGATGAACGCGGTCCCGGTGGGACGGTCCACCCGGCGGACCCGGGTGGTGTCGACGTGGGCCGAGCGCAGGGAATCCAGCAGCAGGTCGCCGTGGGCGTCGGTGCCGAGGGCTCCGACGAAGGCTACCGGGGCGCCGAGCCTGCCCGCGGCGACGGCGGTGTTGGCGCCCTTGCCGCCGGGGATGGTCTCCACGTCGGAGCCGAGGGCGGTCTCACCACCGGCGGGTCTGGCGGGGACCGCCACGACCAGGTCCGCGTTCGCCGAGCCGAGAACCACCACGGTGTCGTCCACGGATCGAGCCTAGTCAGCGGCCGTTGCCAATTGCGAACGTACGCAAGTGTGAACGATATCGGGGTACCGGGGAGCCGCGGTGCCACAATGTGCGTCACTGTTTTGTGCGCCCGGGGAACCGGTCGCACGTGAGTCCCGATGGCGGGCCCCCGTGGCCCGCCCCGGGTGCCGGTCCGGGTGTTCGCACCCGGGTCGGTTTCCGTGTCCACCGGCGTCGATCGCGTAGCCCCCCGAGCGATCGGCGCCGGTGGCGCGGTCCGTGCGCGGACCCGTCCTCCTCAGACCCGTTCCAGCTCGCGGTCCGGGGTCTCCACTTCCGACAGCCCCGCCCGCTCCTGGAGCCTGCGCAGCGGGGCGGGTGCCCACCACGCCCGGTCGCCGAAGAGGCGGATGACGGCGGGCACCAGCAGCAGCCGCACGACCGTGGCGTCCAGCAGCAGGGCGACGATCATGCCGACGCCGATGAGCCGCATGCTCTGCAGGCTCGACAGGCCGAACGCGCCCGTCACGACCGCCAGCAGCAGGGCGGCGGCGGTGATCATCGGTCCGGTGCGGACCAGTCCGGTGCGGACGGCGTCGCGGGTGGACAGGCCGGTGTGGCGGGCCTCGACCACCCGCGACAGCAGGAACGTCTCGTAGTCGGTGGACAGCCCGAACACCACCGCGCCGACGAGCACGAGCATCCCCGCCTGCATGGGTTGCGGGGTGACGTCGAGCAGCCCGGCGCCGTGCCCGTCCTCGAACACGAACGTCAGCACGCCGTAGGTGGCCGACAGGCTCAGCGCGCTCATCACCACGGCCTTGACCGGCAGCAGCACCGACCCGAACGCCAGGAACATCAGCACCAGCGTGGCCAGGACGAGGGTGCCGACCATCCACGGCACGCCGTCGCTGATCGAGGTGAACTGGTCGGCGGTGCGCGCGGGGAACCCGCCGACGAGCACCTCACCGCCGGACGGCAGCTCGCGCAGGGCCACCACGGCGTCGTGGCTCTGCGGCGATGCGGCGTCCCCCTGCAACGGCACGGTGAGGGCCACGACGCCGTCCTTGGCGCCCTTGGGCGCCACGCCGAGGACACCGGGGATCTTGCTCGCCTCGGCGGTGAACGCCTGCACGCCCGCCTCGTCGACCCCGCGCAGCAGGACGGTGGCGGTGTTGTTGGAGGCGGCGGGGAAGTTCGTGGCGATGGTCTCGGCGGTGGCGCGGTGCGGGTCGCCCGGGGGGAGCTGCTTCTCGTCGGCGGTGCCGAAGGTGGCGCCGGTGAACGGGGCGGCCAGCACGAGCAGCACGGCGACGATCGCCCCGGCGAACCAGACCGGCCTGCGCATCACCGCGTCCGCCAGCCTGCCGACGATCCCGTTCTCCGCGGGCCCGCTGTTCTTGCGCCACGGCACGGCGCCCTTCTCGACGCGGTGCCCGAGGATCGACAGCAGCGCGGGCAGCAGCGTCAGCGACAGCAGGGCGGCGATGGCGACGGCGGACATGCCGCCGTAGGCCATCGAGCGCAGGAAGTCCATCGGGAAGACCAGCAGTCCCGCCAGGGCGATGACCAGCAGCGTCGCCGAGAACGCGACCGTGCGCCCCGCCGTGGCGATGGCCCGCGCGACGGCCTGCTGCGGGGTGGCGCCCGCCGCCAGCTCCTCGCGGTAGCGGCCCACGGTGAACAGCCCGTAGTCGATCGCCATGCCCAGCCCGAGCAGGGTCGCCACGTTGACGGCGAAGGTGTTGATCTCCAGCCCCAGGCTCAGCAACCGCAGCACGGCCAGCGACCCGAAGATCGACAACCCGCCGACGAGCACCGGCAGCGAGGCGGCCACCACCGTGCCGAAGATGACCACCAGCAGGATCAGCGTGATCGGCAGCGAGATGGCCTCGGCGACCACCAGGTCCGACGTGGACTGCTCGGTCATCGCGACCTCGGTCGGCACCTGCCCGCCCACCTCGGTCCGCACGCCGTCGACCTCCAGCCGGTCGGCGATCTTCTCGTAGGCCTTCTGCCGCGCGTCGGTGCTGTCGCCCGCGAGGGAGATGGTGGCGAGCGCCCTGGTCTTGTCCGGCGTGGCCAGCGCGGCCTGCTGGGTGGACCAGTAGTCGACCCGCTGCGCGACCGCCGACGCGGGCAGCGCGTCCAGGCTCGCGGTCACCTTCCGCGCCACGTCCGGGTCGTCCACGTTCGCGGCGGTGTAGAGGATGACGACCTCGGCGGGCTTCTGCCCCAACTCCTGCTCGACGACCTGGTCCACGCGGTAGGACTCGCTGGCCGGGTCGTCGTAACCACCCTGCGTGAGCTTGTCGAAGACGCCCAGCCCCCACAGACCACCGCCCACGGTCAGCACCAACGCGATCGTCAGCACCAACCAGCGGTGGACGTGCACGGCCGAACCCCACGCACGGAACACGGCGTTCCCCCTGATGGCTCTTGTCGGTGGTGATCCCCACGAAGGGCCGCTACCGTCTGGATAACAACGCTCTTAGTTAACACTGTTCACGGTAACTATTGATTAACACCGTTCACAAGATTCCGGAGACCAGAGATGACGCAGGCCACAAGACGTGACCGTGGCCGAGCCGACACCGACCGGGACATCCGCTCCCAGGCCCGAGCACTCCTGGTGAGCGACGGCCCCCAAGCGGTCACCCTGCGTGCGATCGCCCGGGAGCTGGGCATCACCGCCCCCGCGCTGTACCGCTACTACGCCTCCCGAGAAGACCTGATCGACCACCTGCGCCGAGACGTGTGCACCGACCTGGCGGCGGACCTGGAGTCGGCGCTGACCGACGTGCCCCAGGAAGACCACCTCGGCCGGGTGCTGACGCTGTGCCGGGGGTTCCGGGCGTGGGCGCTGGCCCACCCGCAGGAGTTCGCCCTGGTCTTCGCCTCCCCCTCGGGCAGCCCGGCCGAGCAGCACAGCGTCGAGAAGGACAGCTTCGGCCGCGTCTTCCTGGCGGTGGCGGGCCGCGTCCTGGCCACCGGCCTGCTGCTGGGCAGGCCGGACGAGTCGGTGCCCGACCCGCTGCGCGCGGACCTGACCGGCTTCCGCGACGACCTGCTCGCGACGATCAACGGCAGCGGGGTGGACCTGCCCGCCGACCTGCTGGGCACGGGCATGGCCTACGCGCTGTTGCAGTTCTGGGTGCGGCTCTACGGTCAGGTGGCGCTGGAGGTCTTCGGCCAGGTCCCGTTCCCGCTGACGAACGCCGAGCCCCTGTTCGAGTCGATGCTGGCCGACCTCACCCGCGAGGTCGGCCTGCACTGAGGCGGGTCAGAGCCCGATGACCGGCGGGGCGGCCTTGCCCGGCTTGCCGTAGAGGAGCTCGTTGTAGAAGTCGTCCTGGAAGCCGTACCCGGCGGGTGGACTCCCGAACCGCTGGTCGCTGCCCGGTGAACCAGGACCGCCTGCCCGGGGTGGGAGCGGCTGCGGCCGGACGACCGGTTCCGGCGCCTGCTCGCCCAGGACGGGGATGCAGGCCCGCCGCCCCTCGGAGCAGAAGAAGTCGCAGCGCGCGGTGCACCTGTGCGCGGGCGGCGGGGAGGGTCGGGGCACCCGGGGCGCGGGCACCGCGAACGGGCGGTGCCGAACCTGCGGGGTTCCCCGGCCGAAGAGGGAGTCGGTGGCGAACGGGGTGGTCGGTTCGCGCGGTGTCCAGTCCAGGCCGGGGCGGGCCTCGCGCAGGCGCACCACACCGAGGAAGACGACGCCGAAGGCCCAGAGCAGCTTGGTCAGCTTGCCGGGCACCTGGTCGAGGTCGGCCAGCCACTCCTCGGTGTAGCGCTCGGTCTTCCGCGCCGAGCGCAGCCGCCGAGCACCCCACCTGAGCAGGGCCTTGGCCAGCGCCGGGGACACCTCCCCGCACTCGGCCACGACGATCGGCACCAGCAGACCGCCCAGCATGAAGGCGATGACCGGGTTCACCGCCACCCCCTCCACTCCGGCGCGGGCCGGGGCGCGAACCCCCGGGACGGGGTGGAGGTCCGCTGCCGGACCGCCCCCCGGCGCTCGACCAGCAACGCCCGGGCGCCGCCGAGGCCGTCCGGGCTGAGGCGGTAGAAGCGGCGGCGAGGGCCGCGCGCGCTCGGCTCGTCCAGCTCCCACTCGCTGACCACCCAGCCGGCCTCTTCGAGCCGGGCCAGGATCGGGTAGACGCTGCCGGTCTTGCGGCCCGCGTTCTGGGCGATCTTGAGGCCGTAGAGCTGGTCATCAGGACCGAGCAGGGCCTCCAGGACGTCCAGCGTCGCCGCGGTGATGCGGAACGGTGGACCGGCCATGGGCCAACTCTAGCTATGTAGAGATAGCCGGGGCAAGGGTTTTCGCGAGCAGCCCTCGCCATGCGGGGGCGGGCAGGGCCAGACGGGGACCGGAAGGGTTCTTGGAGTCACGGATCAGGGTGTCAGCGCCGGTCAGCGCGACCTCGACGCAGTCGCTGTTGGCACCGCCGCTATAGCTGCTCTTGCGCCAGGTGGTGTCGGCCATGCCTGTCTCCCGGGTGGTCGTACCTGCTCGCCAGCTTGGCGAGCACGTCCCGGGATTGTCCTGGATCGAGTGCGACCGCGTCGAGCCGAGGGAAGAGCTTCCAGTACCGCTGGACTTGGGCGAGGTCTTCGATGAAGAGGCCGGTGATGTAGCCGTCGAGGTAGGCCAGGGGCCTGCTCTCGGCGAAGCTGAACACGCGGAAGGCACCACCGAAAACCGAGCGCTCTCCCGCCGAGGCGGGGATCACCCGCACCACCACGCGCTGGGAAGCGGTGGCGAAGACCAGGCTGAGCAATTGCTCGTGCATGACCGCCGCATCGCCGATCATCAGGTGGAGGGCGTGTTCGTGGATGAAGAACACGAACTGCGCGTCTCCCCGGTGCAGCGCCCGCTGGCGCTGTATCCGAGCGCCGACGTGGAAGTTCACTTCCTCCGGGGTGTGTCCCCCTTCGGCGCCGATCATGGCGTGCGCGTATCGCTCGGTCTGGAGCAGGCCCGGGATCATCTGCGGCTCGTAGCTGTGCGAGGCGGTGGCAGAAGCCTCGTGGAAGACCAGGGAGCGCACAGCTTCATCCAGCATGGGGGCGTGCGGGGCAAGCCAGTGGCCATTGGCGAAGTTGGCAGCCCTGACCAAGGGGACCAGCTCGGTGATGCCCTCGTAGGAAACCCCGCAGCGGGCGAGGTGGTGGACCATGTCCACCTCGGAGATGGTCCGATCGCCGGTTTCCAGGCGCGACAGCACGCCCGGGTCCCAGCCGAGGACCCGGGCCAGCTCGTTCAGACCGAGGCCCGCCCGTTCGCGGTGTGCGCGCAGCGCCGCGCCCAGTTCCCGGCCGCAGGCCTTGGACTTGGAAGTCATGCCGTGAATCTAAGGGCGCCCGTGGCCGATTCCGGCGGGCACGGCGGGGGTTTCACCCCAAGGGATCAGGTGTTGTCAGCGTGCATCAGCGCGCGGGCCGCGATGAACGCCTCGACGGCGCGGTCGATGTCGTCCGCTGTGTGGGCGGCTGACATCTGGGTGCGGATGCGGGCCTTGCCGTGCGGCACCACCGGGTAGGAGAAGCCGATCACGTAGATGCCTTGGGCCAGCAGGAGGTCTGCCATGCGGCCCGCCTCGGCCGCGTCGCCGATCATGACCGGGATGATGGGGTGTTCGCCCGCCAGGAGGTCGAAGCCCGCTTCGGTCATGCGGGTGCGGAAGTGGGTCGCGTTGGCGCGGAGGCGGTCCAGGAGGTCCGGGGTGATCAGGTCCAGGGCGGTGAGGGCGGCGGCGGTGATGCTGGGGGCCAGGGAGTTGGAGAACAGGTAGGGGCGGGAGCGCTGGCGCAGGACGTCCACGATTTCCTGGTGGGCGGCCACGTAACCGCCGCTGGCGCCGCCGAGGGCCTTGCCGAGGGTTCCGGTGTATATGTCGACTTTGTCGCCGACGCCGAAGTGTTCCGGGGTGCCCGCACCGGTTGCGCCCATGAAGCCGACGGCGTGGGAGTCGTCGACCATGACCAGGGCGTTGTACTTCTCCGCCAGGGCCGTGATCTCGTCGAGGGGGGCGAGGTAGCCGTCCATGGAGAAGACGCCGTCGGTGGCGATGAGGCGGTAGCGGGCGTCTTGGGCGGACTGGAGTTGGGCTTCCAGGTCGGCCATGTCGCGGTTGCGGTAGCGGAGGCGGCGGGCCTTGGACAACCGGATGCCGTCGATGATGCTGGCGTGGTTCAGCTCGTCGGAGATGATCGTGTCCTGATCGGACAGCAGGGTCTCGAACAGGCCGCCGTTGGCGTCGAAGCAGGAGCTGTAGAGGATCGTGTCGTCGGTGCCGAGGAACTGCGACAGCCTGCGCTCCAGCTCCTTGTGCGGCTCCTGGGTCCCGCAGATGAAGCGGACCGACGCCATGCCGAAGCCCCAGTCGGTGAGCGCCCGCTGGGCGGACTCCACCAGCGCCGGGTGGTCGGCGAGGCCCAGGTAGTTGTTGGCGCAGAAGTTCAGGACGTTCCCCGAGGCGACCTGGATCGCGGCGCGCTGCGGGGACTTGAGAACGCGCTCGTCCTTGAACAGGCCCGCCTCGCGGATCTCGCCGAGGGTGGTCCGCAGGTCTTCGCGTAGCCGGCCGAACATTCAGCTCTCCCAATCCAGGACGACTTTGCCGCAGTTGCCCGCGCGGGCGGTGGCGAACGCCCGCTCGTGCTCGGTGTGGTGGAAGCGGTGGGTGATCACGGGGGCCAGGTCCAGCCCGCCCTGCAACAGCACCGACATGGCGTACCAGGTCTCGAACATCTCGCGGCCGTAGATGCCCTTGAGGGTGATCATCTTCTGCACCACGGCGGCGAAGTCCACCGGGATCTCGGTGGCGGGCAGGCCCAGCATGGCGATCTTGCCGCCGTTGGTCATGTTGGCGATCATCTCGCGCAGCGCCGAAGGCTGCCCGGACATCTCCATGCCGACGTCGAACCCCTCGGTCATCGCCAGCACCGGGTACACGTCGGCGACCTTGGCAGCACTGACGTCGAGGGCCACGTCCACGCCGAGCTTGCGGGCCAGGTCGAGCCGGTGCTCGCTGACGTCGGTGATGACGACGTGCCGGGCACCCGCGTGCTTGGCGATCGCGGCGGCCATCAACCCGATCGGCCCGGCGCCGGTGACCAGCACGTCCTCGCCGAGGACGGGGAAGGACAGCGCGGTGTGCACGGCGTTGCCGAACGGGTCGAAGATCGCGGCGATGTCCAGGTCGAGCGGGTGGCTGTGCACCCAGGCGTTCTGCTCGGGGATCACCGCGTACTCGGCGAACGCGCCGTCGGTGTGCACGCCCAGGCCGATCGTGCGCGCACACAGGTGCCGCCGACCCGCCCGGCAGTTGCGGCAGGTGCCGCACACCAGGTGCCCCTCACCGCTGACAAGGTCGCCCTCCCGCACCTTGGTCACGGCCGCCCCGACCTCCACCACCCGGCCGACGAACTCGTGCCCGAGGACCAGCGGCGCCTTGATCGTCCTGGCCGACCACCCGTCCCAGGCATCGATGTGCAGGTCGGTGCCGCAGATACCGGTGCGCAGCACGCGCAGCTTGACCTCCCCGGGACCCACGGCGGGCTCGGGCACGTCGACCAGGGACAACCCGGGGCCGGGTGCGGTCTTGACCAGTGCCTTCACGGTGCCTCCGTCGCATGGGGACGCTCACCCGTGAGTCTGCTGCCGGTGGGCCCTGCGGTCCATCCGGACTTTCTGCACTGCGTTGTCAGGTCTCCTGCACAGCGGCCGTCAGGCCTCTTGGACGAGCGCCCGGATGACAGTGGCGATCAACGGGTGCTCCTGGCGGCCGGTCCGGGTCAACGCGAACACGTGCCGGGCGGCCGGGATCGCGAGTTCCACCCCCCGGCCCTCGGGCAGGGCGGTGCGCGGGATCAGCGCGACGGCCCCGGCGGCGATGAGGGCCAGTTGGGCGGTGAAGTCGTCGGAGGTGTGGTGGATGCGGGGCCGGAACCCCGCGCCCTGGCACGCCTGGAGGACCACGTCCTGGCAGGGGTTGCCCGCCGAGGGGACCACCCAGGGGTCGCGGGCCAACTCGCGGAGATCGATCTCGGCGTGCCCCTCGAGCGGGTGGTCCGGCGACAGGACCGCGTCGAACGGCTCGGAGTAGAGCGGCGTGCTGGCGACCCGGGGGTTCTCCTCGGGACGCATGGTGACCGCGATGTCGATCTCGCCGTCGAGCAGCATCGGCAGGCTGTGGTGCCCCTCGGCGTCATTGACGTGCACCTCGATCCCCACCCGCCGTAGGTTCGCCACAGCAGGCGCCACCACCCGCGTGATGGCCGTGGCGAACGCGGCCACCCGAACCCGCCCAGCCCGCCCCGCCGCCAACTCCGCGAGCCGCGCCTCCGCGCGGTCCAACTCCGCGAGGACGGCATCGGCGTGCTCGGCGAGCAGTTCCCCGGCAGCCGTCAACCACACCCGCCGCCCCTTGCGGCGCAGGAGTTCCTGCCCCGCCTCGGACTCCAGCACGGCCAACTGCTGCGACACCGCCGACGGCGTCAGGTGCAACGCGCGCCCCGCCGCCGTCACGGTCCCGTGGTCGGCGAGCGCCCGCAGCACCCGCAGCCGCCGTGGGTCGATCACCGGACCCCCACGGCTACAGGACGATGTTGACCAGGCGGCCGGGGACGACGATGACCTTGCGGGGGGTGCCGCCGTCGACCAGGGCGGCGACCTTGTCGTCGGCCAGGGCGGTTGCCTTGACCTCGTCCTGGGTGGCCGCCGCCGGGACGGTGATGCGGCTGCGGACCTTGCCGTTGACCTGGATGGGGTATTCCACGGTGTCCTCGACCAGGTACTTCTCGTCCGCGGTCGGGAAGGGGCCGTGGGCCAGGGACTCGGCGTGGCCCAGCTTCGACCACAGTTCCTCGGCCAGGTGCGGGCACAGCGGGGCCAGCATCGGGACGATCGCCTCCGCGACGACGCGGGGGGCGCCACCGGGGAAGTTCTTCGTCAGGTGGTTGTTCAGCTCGATCAGCTTGGCGCCCGCGGTGTTGTAGCGCAGGTTGGCGTAGTCCTCGTGCACACCGGCGATCGACTTGTGCAGCAGGCGCAGCGTGGCCTCGTCCGGGGCGTCGGCGACCACGCGGGTTTCGCCGGTCTCCTCGTCGACCAGGTTGCGCCACAGGCGTTGCAGGAAGCGCTGGGCGCCGATGACGTCCTTGGTGGCCCAGGGGCGGGAGACGTCCATGGGGCCCATCGACATCTCGTACATGCGGAAGGTGTCGGCGCCGTAGGTCTCGCACATCTCGTCCGGCGTGACCACGTTGCGCAGGCTCTTGCCCATCTTGCCGTACTCCTGGCGGACCTCCTGGTCGCCGTGGAAGTACTTGCCGCCGCGCTCGACGACCTCGCCGGCGTTGACGTACACGCCGCGCGGGTCGACGTAGGCGTACGCCTGGATGTAGCCCTGGTTGAACAGCCTGCGGTAGGGCTCCTCGCCGGTGACGTGGCCCAGGTCGAACAGGACCTTCTGCCAGAAGCGGGAGTACAGCAGGTGCAGGACCGCGTGCTCGACGCCGCCGACGTACAGGTCGACGCCGCCGGGGTCGTTCGCGCCGTGCTCGGGGCGCGGGCCCAGCCAGTACTGCTCGTTCTCCGGTTCGCAGAAGCGGTCGGGGTCGGTGGGGTCGACGTAGCGCAGTTGGTACCAGCACGAACCGGCCCAGTTGGGCATGGTGTTGGCGTCGCGGCGGTAGGTCTTGACGCCGTCGCCCAGGTCCAGGTCGACGGTGATCCAGTCGGCGGCCCGGGACAGCGGGGGGGAGGGCTCGGAGTCGGCGTCCTCGGGGTCGAAGGTGCGCGGGGAGTAGTCGTCGACCTCGGGCAGCTCGATCGGCAGCATGGATTCCGGGACCGCGATGGGGGTTCCGGCCTCGTCGTAGACGATCGGGAAGGGCTCGCCCCAGTAGCGCTGGCGGGAGAACAGCCAGTCGCGCAGCTTGAACTGGATGGTGCCCTCGCCGTGGCCGTGCTCCTCCAGCCAGCCGATCGCGGCCTTCTTGGCCTCATCGATGGGCAGGCCGTCCAGGAAGCCGGAGTTGACCGCCGGGCCGTCGCCGGTGAACGCCTCGCCGTCGAAGCCCTCGGGGGGCTGCACGGTGCGGCGGACGGGCAGGCCGAAGGCGGTGGCGAAGTCCCAGTCGCGCTGGTCCTGGCCGGGCACGGCCATGATCGCGCCGGTGCCGTAGCCGGCCAGCACGTAGTCGGCGATGAACACCGGGATGCTCTCGCCGTTGATCGGGTTGACCGCGTGCGCGCCGGTGAAGACGCCGGTCTTCTCCCGGTTCTCCTGCCGCTCCAGCTCCGACTTGGTCGACGCGGCGCGGCGGTAGGCGGCGACGGCGTCGGCCGGGGTGGCCGCGCCCCCGGTCCAGCGCTCGTCGGTACCCTCGGGCCACTGCGCGGTGGTGATCGTGTCGACCAGGGCGTGCTCTGGGGCCAGGACCATGTAGGTGGCGCCGAACAGGGTGTCGGGGCGGGTGGTGAAGACGACGATGGTCTCCGCGCCCGAGGCGAACTTCACGCGGGCGCCGTTGGAGCGGCCGATCCAGTTGCGCTGCATCGACTTGACCTTCTCCGGCCAGTCCAGCCGGTCCAGGTCGTCGATCAGGCGGTCGCCGTAGGCGGTGATCCGCATCATCCACTGGCGCAGGTTGCGGCGGAACACCGGGAAGTTGCCGCGCTCGGTGCGGCCGTCGGCGGTGACTTCCTCGTTGGAGACCACCGTGCCCAGGCCCGGCGCCCAGTTGACGGGGGCCTCGGACAGGTAGACCAGGCGGTGCTCGTTCAGCACCTTGGCGCGCTCGGCCGCGGACAGCTCGCCCCACGGCTTGCCGTCGAAGGTCTCCCCGGACGCGGCGAACTTCGCCTCCAGCTCGGCGATCGGGCGGGCGCGGCCCTGCTCGGCGTCGTAGTAGGAGTTGAAGATCTGCAGGAAGATCCACTGCGTCCAGCGGTAGTACTCCGGGTCGATCGTGGAGATCCGGCGCCGCTCGTCGTGGCCCAGGCCCAGCCTGCGGATCTGGCGCAGGTAGGTCTGGATGTTGTCCTCGGTGGTCTTGCGCGGGTGCTGGCCGGTCTGCACCGCGTACTGCTCGGCGGGCAGGCCGAACGCGTCGAAGCCCATGGTGTGCAGCACGTTGCGACCGGTCATCCGGTGGTAGCGGGCGTACACGTCGGTGCCGATGAACCCCAGGGGGTGGCCGACGTGCAGGCCCGCGCCCGACGGGTACGGGAACATGTCCTGCACGAACAGCTTGTCGGCCGGGACCTCCGCGCCGTCCGACAGCGGGCCGACCGGGTTCGGCGCGTGGTAGGTGCCGTTGGCCTCCCAGTACTCCTGCCAGCGCTGCTCGATCCGGCCTGCCAGCTCGGCGGTGTACCGGTGCCCCGGGACCGTGTCCGGTGTGGTGTCGCTCATCCGAGGGTTCCTTCCACTGCGTCTCCTGCTTGCCCTGACAACAAGAAACCCCTCAGCCAACGAATGGCATGAGGGGTTGCCGCGCTCACCAGTGGCTGGTCAGCGCGGCCCAGCAAGGAGCAGGCGAGCCGTACTCATGTGGAACAGGGTACCGCACCCGTGCAGCGCTTTTCGGTAGCGCTCCCCGGTTGCGGCGAACCCCGTCCAAGCGATCCCGGCGCGCCGCTTACCATCGAGCCGTGAACCTCGTGCCGCTCGCCCCGCTGGTCGCGGGCCTCCCGCTGCTCGCCGTCGGATTCCTCGGCCTGACCGAGCGGTTGCCGCGCAACCGCTTCGGCGGCGTGCGGACCCCGGCGACGCTGCGCAGCGACGAGGCGTTCCGGGTGGGCAACAAGGTCGCCGGGCTGCCGACGCTGGTCGCGGGCGCGGTCGGGGTGCTGGGCGCGGTGGCGGCGTGGGCCATGCCGGGGACCGGCGGGCTGCTGGTGGTGGCGCTGATCGCGTTCGTCGGGTTGGTCGCCATCACCCTGGCGGGCGGTGTGCTGGGCAACCGGGCGGCGGACGCGGTGCCGGAGCCCGCGCCGGAACTGCCCGCGGGTTGCGCCGGGTGCCAGTGCGGCGCGGGCGGCTGCGGGACGTTCACCAAGACCGCCTAGTTGTCCTTCACGTCACCCGGGTGGGTGGCCAGCAGCGCCAGCGGCATCCCCTGCCTGCGCAGGACGCGGCCCCACAGGTCCTCCTCCGCGGGGGCCAGCACGTCGTTGGGCAGCGCCGGGACCACGATCCAGTCGCCGCGGTCGATCTCTCCCGCGAGCTGGCCGACGTCCCACCCGGCGTAACCGGCGAAGACCCGCATCCCCCGGAACTTGGGGACCAGGACCTCCGGGTCGGCGTCGAGGTCGACCAGGGCCACCGGGCCGCGCACGCTGATCAGGCCGGTGACGCCGTCGAGGTTCTCCCCGGTGCGCATGGCGGCCAGGCACAGCGCCGTCTTCTGCTCGACCGGGCCGCCGACGAACACGGAGCCGGGGCGGGTCACGTGCGGGCCCCAGTTCGGCAGCACGTCGTCCACCGGGACGTCGCTGGGGCGGTTGAGCACGACCCCGAGCGTGCCCTCGCCCCGGTGGTCGATGACGTAGACCACCGTGCGGCGGAAGTTGGAGTCGAGCAGGCTCGGCGCCGCGACGAGCAGCGTTCCCGGCTCGACCTCGGGATCGGAGGTCACCCCGCCATGATCCCACCTCGGCGGCGGGAGGCGGCAGCCAACACGGCGCAGACGGGAACAACACCGGCGAGTCGCGCGTTGAAGGGGGTGGTCGGCACCACCGTGTCCCCCGGGCTCAACCTGAACCGCCTTCGTGGAATACCGCTCGGCTGGAGCCACGTTGCGCGACCCGCCGTGAGGCGACCGGGTGTCGACCCCGGATTGGGCGGTCCCTCGGGGCCGCCCAATCCGGTTTTCTAGGCTGTCCCGTCGTGAGCACCGTCGGGCACGACCGGGTCGGAGCGCGGGCGCTCCTCGCTGGGGCCGGGTTCCGCCGACTCCTCTACAGCCGCTTCGCCGCCCAGTGGGGCGACGGCCTGTTCCAGGCCGGTCTGGCCGGGGCGGTCCTGTTCAACCCGGAGCGCGAGGCCGACCCGCTGGCCATCGCCGCCGGTTTCACCGCGCTGCTGCTGCCGTACTCGGTCGTCGGCCCGTTCGCGGGCGCCCTCCTCGACCGCTGGGACCGGCGGCGGGTGCTGGTCGTGGCGAACCTGCTGCGCGGGGTCCTGGTGCTGGTGTCGGCGCTGGCCGTGGCACTGGGGTCGACCGGCCTGTTCGGGCTGGCGCTGGTGGTCGTGGGGATCAGCCGCTTCGTGGGGTCCGGGCTGTCGGCGTCGCTGCCGCACGTGGTGCCGGTGCCGACGCTGGTGGAGGCGAACGCCCTGGCCACCACCCTGGGCTCGGTGGTGACGGTGTTCGGCGCGGTCTGCGCGGTCGGCCTGCGCGCGGTGTTCGGCGACGGGGACGTCGGGTCGGGGGCGACCACGGCGTTCGCGGTGCTCGGCTCGGTGGCGGCGGCCTGGTTCGCAGGCCGGTTCGCGGCGGGTGCGCTGGGACCGGACGAGGTCAACGAGCCCAGGGAAACCGTGCGGGCCATCGCGCGCGGCCTGTTCGACGGCGGTCGGGCGGCGGTGCGGACACCGTCGGTGCTGGCCGGGTTCGTGGCGCTGCTGGCGCACCGGGCGGCGTTCGGGGTGGCGCTGCTGCTGGTGGTCCTGCTGATGCGGTTCCGGTTCGACTCCGGCCTGGGCGGTCTGGGCCTGGTCGCCGGGCTGTTCGGGGTGGGCATCCTGGTCGCCGGGCTGACCACCGCGCGGATAGTCGCCCGGTTCGGGCGGCGGCGGACCGTGCAGGGGGTGCTGGTGCTGGGGGCGGTGGCCATCGTGGGCCTCGGGCTGCCGCTGGCCATGCCGACCGTGCTGGCGGCGGCACTGCTGATCTCGTTCGCCGGGCAGATCGTGAAGCTGTGCGTGGACGCGGCCGTGCAGCGCGACATCGGGGACGACACGCGCGGGCGGGTGTTCGCGCTCTACGACACGCTGTTCAACGTCACGCAGGTGGCGGCCGTGGCGCTGGCCGCGCTGGTGGTGGCCCCGGACGGGGCGTCGCCGGGGCTGATCCTGGCGGCGGGCGGGTGCTACCTGGTGGGCCTGGTCGGCTTCACGGCGGTCACCCGCCACGGGTGACGCGGGTTGTCCACAGGCGAGGGTTTTTCCGCCGCGTCACTCCATGGTTGTCCACAGGTTTTCGGCAGGTCTGTTCCCGCAGGTCAGGAGCGATAGACTGGCTTCGGGGACGCCCCCCAGGGAGTGGCGGGGGCTGCTTTGCGGGCGGGTGGCCGCGGACCTGCCTTGATAGCCGCATCCGGGCAGGGTGGAATGACGCGGTTTCCTCGCACCTCAGGTACGGGGTTTGTGGTGCTGTGCAGGTGCCGAAGCCGTTCCGGGCCGTGTGCTACCTCGCCGTCTGGCCGCTGCTCGCGGACGTGGCGCCGGTCGAGCCCTGGTGCATCGCACGCGTGTCACCCGGGTGCGTCGCTGCGCGCTGTGAGTGCACAGGGGGCATGCCACCACCTGCTAACGCGCTACCTCCCCGGTGCCGTCTCGCGCTTGCTCACGATCCGCTCGTCTTCCTGGTAGTTGTCGCCCCCGGGTGGAGCCATGTTGGTGACCAGGAGGTCGGTGACGACCCCGTCGGCGCAGGTGACTCGCAGCACCTGGCCCCGGTTGCCTAGGTCCACCGGTTCGACCGAGGAGACTCCGGGGTGCTCCGTGAGCAGATCACTCACCAGAGCCCGAAAACGGCTGTTGCGCACGGCTCACCACCCCTGCTTCGGCGGCTGGTAGTCCCTGTGGTCCGGGATGCCCGGGCCGCTGGTCTGCATCACCTGGACGGCACCTGTGCCACCATTGGCGAAGTTCGCCTTGATCAGCACGTGGTTGTAGGCCACGTCCGGGGACAATTCCACTCCCCGCCGCATGTCCACGAACTCGGTGATCTCATCGTGGTCAAGTGCGCGCAGGCGCTCGTCCAGCCAATCCGTGAGTTCGTTCAGCTTCACCGGCCCATCCTCGCACCTGGGGTCAGGCGGGGGCGATGCCCTGCTCTTCCGCCCACTCGCGCAGGGCGGCGATGGCCTCTTCGTGGTCCATCGGGCCCCGGTCGAGGCGGAGTTCCTTGAGGTGGCGCCACGCCTGGCCCACCAGGGGACCTGGGGGCAGGCCGAGCAGGCGCATGATCTCGTTGCCGTCGAGGTCGGGGCGGACCCTGGCGAGGTCTTCCTCCTCCGCGATGCGGGCGATGCGCTCCTCCAGGCCGTCGTAGGTGCGCTGGAGGGCGTTGGCCTTGCGGCGGTTGCGGGTGGTGCAGTCGGCGCGGACGAGTTTGTGGAGGCGGGGGAGGAGGTCGCCCGCGTCGGTGACGTAGCGGCGGACCGCGGAGTCGGTCCACTCGCCCTTGCCGTAGCCGTGGAAGCGCAGGTGCAGGAACACCAGCTTGGCCACGTCCTCGGTGAGGTCCTTGCTGTAGCGCAGGGCCCGCAAGCGCTTTCGGACCATCTTGGCGCCGACCACCTCGTGGTGGTGGAAGCTGACGCCGCCCCCTTCGACGTGGCGGCGGGTGTCGGGCTTGCCGATGTCGTGCAGGAGGGCGGCCAGGCGCAGGACCAGGTCCGGTTCGGCGCCCTCTTCCTCCAGGTCGATGGCCTGGTCGAGGACGACGAGGGAGTGCTCGTAGACGTCCTTGTGCTGGTGGTGCTCGTCGATCTCCAGGCGCATCGCGGGCAGCTCGGGGAGGACGTGGGCGGCGAGGCCGGTGTCGACCAGCAGCTCGACGCCGCGGCGGGGGAACTTGCCGCAGAGGAGCTTGGACAGCTCGGCCTGGACGCGTTCGGGGGTGATGCGGGCGATCTCGGCGCACATCGACGTCATGGCCTCCAGCACCCGGGGGGCCGGGGTGAGGCCGAGTTGGCTGGCGAAGCGGGCCGCGCGCAGCATCCGCAGCGGGTCGTCGGCGAAGGACTCCTGCGGGGTCGCCGGGGTGTCCAGGACGCGGTCTCGCAGGGCGGACGTGCCGTCGTGGGGGTCGATGAACTCGCGTGAGGCCAGGTCGATGGCCATGGCGTTGACGGTGAAGTCGCGGCGGACCAGGTCGGCCTCGACCGTGTCGCCGAAGCGGACCTCGGGGTTGCGGGTGACCCGGTCGTAGGCGTCGGAGCGGAAGGTGGTGATCTCGCAGACGATGCCGCCCTTGCTGGCGCCGACGGTGCCGAAGGCGATGCCGGTGTCCCAGACCGCGTCGCCCCAGGGGGAGACCAGGGCGAGGATCTGCTCCGGGCGGGCGTCGGTGGTGAAGTCGAGGTCGTTGCCGTGCAACCGGCCGAGCATGGCGTCGCGGACGCTGCCGCCGACCAGGTAGAGGCTGTGGCCTGCACGCGCGAAGCGGGCCGCCAGGTCGTCGGCGACGGGGGAGACGCGCAGCAGCTCCACCACCGCGTTCTGGGCTGCCGAGGTTCGGGACACGGTTGACGAGGTTATCCGCAACGGCCCGCGCGCCGTCCGCCCGCCGCCCCCACTGCGCCGATCGCACTACCATCGCCTCCATGCCCCCGTCTTCCGGCAGGTCCCGAGGCGCGCGGTCCGGCCGCCGGTTGCGCCGCCGCGGCCGGAAGCTGACCACGGTCGACGAGACCTCCGCGGGTGGTCTCGTCATCGACCGCTCCACCTTCCGGGTGGCGTTGATCGGCAGGTTGGACCGGCGGGGGCGGTTGCTGTGGTCGCTGCCGAAGGGGCACATCGAGGCCGGGGAGACCCCCGAGCAGACCGCGGTGCGCGAGGTCGCCGAGGAGACCGGCATCGACGGCGAGGTGGTGCGCCCGCTCGGCACGATCGACTACTGGTTCGTGGCCGACGGCACCCGGCGCATCCACAAGACCGTGCACCACTTCCTGCTGGTGGCGCACTCCTTCGAGCTGTCCGACGAGGACGTCGAGGTGACCGAGGTGGCCTGGGTGGACTTCGACGAGCTCGACGCCCGGCTGGCCTACGCCGACGAGCGCCGTCTGGTGCGCAAAGCCCGCCAACTACTCTCCGAGCATCCACTGTCACCCGATCCGGTGGAGTCGGACCTGCCCGAGGTCGGACGGGCCTGAACGCGATGCCTGGAGCGAACCCGTGACTGATCGACTGCGCCGCACCGGCCTGGTGGTGCTCACCGCGGTCCTGGCGGCGCTGGTGGTGCCGCTGCCCTCGGCGGCGGCGCAGCAGTCGGGGCGGCTGCGCGTCGACCTCGACCAACTGCTGCCCCGGGTGGTGGACGCGGCGGCGCAGGCCATCACCGTGACCGGGCGGATCACCAACACCGGTGACCGCAACGTCGAGCAGATCGAGGCCCGGTTGCAGCGCGGCGCGGTGCTCGACACCGAGTCGGCGCTGCGCGGCGCGCTCAACGACCCGCAGAAGACCGACGCGGTGAACCGCCCGCAGGTCAGCTCCACCTTCCAGCCGATCTCCGACCGCCTGGACCCCGGTGAGTCGGCGGAGTTCTCGATCTCCGTGCCGCTGGGCGCGGACAGGGGCGCGTTGAAGCTGGACCGGCCCGGGGTGTACCCGGTGGCCCTCAACTTCAACGGTGACCCGGAGTTCGGCCGCACCGAGCGGGTCGGCGCGCTGAGCACGCTGCTGCCGGTGCTGTCGGTCCCCGGTGGCGGCGCGGTTCCCCCGCCCGCCGCGCCGAGCAGGCTGACCGTGCTGTGGCCGCTGGTCGACGACCGGCCGCGCCGGGTGCAGACCCCGCTCGACGGGACCCCGCCGGTGTTCTCCGACGACGGCCTGTCCTCCTCGGTGTCCGGCGGCCGGTTGTTCAACCTGGTCGACGCGGTGCAGCGGGCGGCGCGGTCGAACGCGGCGGTGCTGCGCTCGCTGTGCTTCGCCGTGGACCCGGACCTGCTGGAGTCCGTGCAGGTGATGACCACCGGCTACCGGGTGCGCACCGCCGACGGGCGGCTGGTCGACGGCAGCGGCGGCCGGGCCGCGCAGTTGTGGCTGGACCGGGTGAAGGAGCTGACCCGCGGCCAGTGCGTGGTGGCGCTGCCCTACGCCGACGCGGACCTGGCGGCGCTGTCGCGGGCCGGGGCGACGACCCTGCAGGCCGACGCGCTCGACGTGGCCGCGTTGGTGGAGACCGCGCTGGGCACGAAACCGCTGGCCGGGGTGGTGTGGCCGGAGACCGGCACCCTCGACGCGCGCACCCTGGGCGACCTGGCGAAGCTGCGCCGCACCACGGTGCTGGTCGACTCCGGCAAGCTGCGCGACACCTCCGGCGCGGCGCCGTACCGGCTGGGCGACAACCTCAACGCCGTCCCCCACGACCAGTTGATCGCCAACTCGCTGTCCCCGCGGACCACCGGCGACGACTCCGGGGTGAAGACGTCCTCGGTGCAGAACGGGCTGGCGACCCTGGTGTTCCGCGCCGCCTTCCAGGCCGTTCCCGGGCAGGTCGAGCTGGTCGCCCCGCCGCGCAGGTGGAACGCCTCCGGTGCGGAGCTGACCGTGTTCCTGCAGGCCATCGAGTCGCTGGAGGCCCAGGGCTACCTCGACACGCTGGGGTTGCAGTCGCTGGTCGACGGCGCCGAGCAGGGGCAGGCGGGCGGGGTGGACTACTCCGCCGCCGACACCGCCGCCGAGCTGCCGTCGTCGGCGGTCGCGGCCGTGGCCCAGGTCGACGCGATGCAGCGCGAGCTGACCAGCACCGTGCTGTTCGAGGACGACACCCAGCTCGTGCAGCCGGACGCGCTGGTGCAGCCGCTGCGCGCCGGGTTGATCCGGGCGTCGTCGGCCGCTTGGCGGTCCACCCCGGAGCGGGCGGGGGCGGCCACCAACGAGGTGTCGAACCAGATGTCGGCGCTGCTGTCGCAGGTGACGGTGACCGACCCGGGCAGGCCGCTGTCGCTGGCCTCGGCGGACAGCCCGATCCCGGTCTACATCACCAACTGGCTGCCGGTGAAGGTGCAGGCCCGGATCAACCTCGGGTCCACCCCCGGGCTCAAGCCGGAGCAGCAGATCGTGGTGCAGATCCCGGCGAAGGCGTCGCTGCCGCGCTACCTGCCCGCCGAGGTCACCCGGTCCGGCCGGTTCAGCGTCGACATCTGGCTGACCACCGAGCAGGGCACCCGGCTCGGCGGGACCTCCCGGGTCGAACTGAACTCGACCTCGTACGGCAGCATCACCCTGGCGGTAACCTTCCTGGCCGCCGGTGTTCTCGTGCTGTTGGTCGGCCTGCGGTTGTTCCGCAGGATTCGCGCGCGGCGCACGGCGGGCACCGCGGTGACCGACCAGCTCTGACGGTGCCCCGGCGGTGGCTCGGGGCAGGACCAGCTCTCAGGCGGGGTACAAGTGAGCACACCGAGGACGGACAGCGTGCAGCAGGACGCGCCCGGGGAGGGCACCGCGCAGGTGCCCCCGGCCCAGCGGGCGGCCGCGCCGACGCCGTCGCTGGCGAAGGCCAGCGGGTCGATGGCGATCGCCACCCTGGTCAGCCGGATCACCGGGTTCTTCTGGAAGATCATGCTGGCCTGGGTGGTCGGCACGGACGTGGTGTCCGACTCGTTCACCATCGCCAACACGCTGCCCAACATCATCTTCGAGCTGCTGCTCGGCGGGGTGCTGGCGAGCATCGTGGTGCCGCTGCTGGTGCGCTCGCAGGACGACCCGGACGGCGGCGCCGAGTACACGAACCGGCTGCTCACCGTGGGGCTCACCGGGTTGGCGGTCGGCACCGTGGTCGCGGTGGCCGCCGCGCCGCTGTTCACCTGGCTCTACGTGGACGGCTCGACCGGCCGGGCCAACCCGGACCTGGTGACGGTGTTCGCCTACCTGCTGCTGCCGGAGATCCTGTTCTACGGGCTGTTCGCGCTGCTCTCGGCGATCCTGCAGGCCCGGCAGGTGTTCGGGCCGACCGCGTGGGCGCCGGTGGTCAACAACCTGGTCATCATCGCCACCCTCGGCGCCTACGCGCTGCTGCCCGGCGAGATCACCATCGACCCGGTGCGGATGACCGACGCGCACGTGCTGACCCTCGGTGTCGGGGTGACGCTGGGCATCGTGGTGCAGTCGGCGATGCTGCTGCCCGCGCTGCGCCGGATCGGGTTCCGGTTCCGCTGGACCTGGGGCATCGACGCCCGGCTCAAGGAGTTCGGCGGGCTGGCGCTGTGGATTCTGGGGTACGTGGCGATCAGCCAGGCGGGCATGGTGATCACCCAGCGGGTGCTGACCGCGGCGGCCGACGGCGGCGCGACGATCTACGCCAACGCCTGGCTGCTGTTCCAGCTCCCCTACGGCGTCATCGGCGTCTCGCTGCTGACCGCGATCCTGCCGAGGATGAGCAGGGCCGCGGCCGCGGGCGACACGAAGAAGCTGGTCGACGACCTGTCGGTGGGGGCGCGGCTGTCGACGGTGATGCTGGTGCCGATCAGCGCGGTGCTGACCGTGACCGGGTCGGCGATCGGCGTGGCGCTGTTCAACGCCGGTGAGACGACCTTCGTCGCGGCGCAGCGGCTGGGCCTGGCGCTGGCGTTCTCCGCGTTCGGCCTGCTGCCCTACGCGCTGGTGATGTTGCAGCTCCGGGTGTTCTACGCGATGAAGGACGCGCGCACGCCGACGCTGATCATGGTCGTGATGACCGTGGTGAAGGTCCCGCTGCTGTACATGACCGCCGCCGTGGTGCGCCCCGACCAGGTGGTCATCGGCGTGATGCTGGTCAACTCGCTGACCTTCGTCGTCGGCGCGGTCCTGGGCCAGATGTGGCTGTGGGTGCGGCTGGGCAACCTGCACAGCAAGAAGGTCGTCAAGGTCATCGCGATGAGCGTGGTGGCCGGGGTCGCCGGGGTGGCCGCCGGGTGGCTGGTCACCGGGCTGGTGCTGCCCGCCGGGGTCGAGGGGCGGGTCAGCGCGTGGGTGGCGCTGGTGGTGCAGGGGCTGGTGGCGAGCGTGGTCGCGTTCGGCGTGCTCGCGCTGTTCCGGGTGCCCGAGCTCAAGCCCGCGACCGACCGGATCACCCGACTGGTGCGCCGCGGTTGATCCGCTCGTCGCCGGTGGGCGGCGGATTTCCCGTACCCTCGTGAGCAACGTCGGCAGGGGCGTCGGCAGGCGGAGAGAACGGTGACGACAAGACGGACCGAGTACCCAGGGGGCGAGGGATCGGCTGGTCTGCGGGCCAAGGACGGTCTCCTCGTGCCCGGTGCCGTCGTCGGCGACGGCCGCTACCGGCTGCTGGCCCGGTTCGGCGTCGACGAGCGCGCCCGCGCCGAGCTGTGGCGCGCCCAGGACGGGCAACTGCGCCGCGACGTGGCGCTGACGCTGCTGATCGCCGACCCGGGGGACGGTGCCGCCGCCGCGGCGGCCCGGCGCACCCTGGAGCGGGTCACCTACTCCGCCCCGATCACCCACCCCGGCCAGGCCAGGGTGCTCGACGTGCTCAGCCCCGGCAACGGCATCGGCCACGGTGAGGGCCTGCTGGGCATGATCGTGGCCGACTGGACCCAGGGCACCGACCTGCTCGACGTCATCGCCGAGCACCCGCTGCCGCCCGCGACCGCCGCCCGGCTGCTGGAACCGCTGGCCGCCGCGGTCGAACTGGCCCACCACAGCGGCCTGGTCCTCGGCGTCGACCACCCGCAGCGGGTCCTGGTCAGCCCCGAGGGCACGCTCAAGCTCGCCTTCCCCGGCCCGCTGCCCGACACCGACCTGCAGGACGACGTGCGCGGTCTCGGCGCGCTGCTGTACCTGCTGCTGACCGGCCGCTGGCCGCTGCCCGACGGCCCGGCCGGGGTGCCCGCCGCGCCGACCGGGCCGGACGGCCGGGTCGTGTCGCCGCGGGCGATGTTCGGCTACATCCCGCACGACCTCTCCGCCGCCGCGGTCCGCAGCCTGTCCGACGACGAGACCGGCGGCATCCGCACCAGCGCCGGGCTGATCCGGGTGCTGGAGCGGGCGAAGGCGGCCCCGGACGTCACCGAGACCATCGCGGCGGTCGACGAGGAAGAGGAGTACGAGGACGACGGCGCGGTCTGGACGACCCGGCGGCCCAGCAACGACCGCACCAAGCGGCGCAAGCTCGCCATCGGCGTGACCGCGCTGGCGGTGGCCACCGTCGGCGTGCTGGCCTGGCTCGGCACCCAGCTCATCGGCTTCTTCGGCGACGACGGCCCCAGCGCGGGCGGGCCGGTCGCGGTGGCCACGGCCCCGGGCGGCGTGCCGGAGAACGCGCCCGCCCCGCCGCAGCCCGCCCAGCCGATCGACGCCGCCAGCGTGAAGGTGTTCAACGTCAAGGGCACCGCCGACAACCCCAACCGGGCCAGCCGCGCGGTCGACGGCGACGCGCAGACCGCGTGGAAGACCGACAGGTACCAGCGGCAGTTCCCGGCGCTCAAGCCCGGTGTGGGGATCATGGCGTCGTTCGCCGAGCCGGTCCGCTTCGCCGAGGTCACCATCGACTCGCCGAGCGCGGGCACCGTGGTGGAGATCCGCACGGCCCCGTCGGAGAAGCCGTCGCTGGAGGAGACCAGGGTGATCGGGCGGGCCACCCTGTCGGCGGGGCAGAACAAGCTCCAGCTCGACAGCGCCGAGCCGTCCCAGCACCTGCTGGTCTGGATCACCGCCCTGGGCGAGGGGAACGTGTCCGAACTCACCGAGGTCGGGTTCGTGCGTTCCCGGTGACGGCGGGTCCGCCGGTCGGGCACAGCCCGTCACTGCTGGTCGGAGCCGGTCACACCGCCCGGGAAGTGCCCTATACCCTGTTCGCGTGACCGCCGCTGCCAGTTCGGACGCCGACCTCATCGCGGCGCACGCCGCGGGGGACGCACGCGCCTTCGCCGAGCTCGTGCGCCGCCACCGGGACCGGATGTGGGCCGTCGCGCTGCGCACCCTCCGCGACCCGGAGGAGGCGTCGGACGCGCTGCAGGAGGCGTTCATCTCCGCGTTCCGCGCGGCGGGGTCGTTCCGGGCCGAGTCCCAGGTCACCACGTGGTTGCACCGCATCGTGGTGAACGCCTGCCTGGACCGGGTCCGGCGCAGGCAGGCCCGCCCGACGGTGCCGCTGCCGGAGACCGGGCCGGGCGAGCCGGTCACCCCGCGCGACGCGATGGCGGAACGGGAGACGCGGCTGGTGGTGCAGACGGCGTTGCAGGAGCTGTCCGAGGACCAGCGGGTGCCGATCCTGCTGGTGGACGTCGAGGGCTACTCGGTGGCCGAGACGGCGAAGATGCTGGGCATCGCCGAGGGCACCGTGAAGAGCCGTTGTGCGCGCGGTCGGGCGAAGCTGGCGAAAGTTCTCGGACATCTGTGGAACCCCGATGCAGATGCGAACGTCCCAGGTGGCGGTATGGACGGGCGAGATGTGCCGAGCAGGCGCCAGCGGGAGGGACGATGACGGACGAGGTTCGGGGCGGTCGAGGCCCCTCAGGCCCGCCGTGGTCTGTCGACCTCCTCGCCGACCTGCACGCGGGGGTGCTGGACCGGGAGCAGAGCGCCCGGTTGTGGCCGCGGGTGGAGGCGGACCCGGCGGCGCGGGCGATCCTGGACGCGCTGGAATCGGTGCGCACCGACCTCGGTGACCTCGGCGCGGCCCCGGTCGCGCCGATGCCCGCCCACTTCGCCGCGCGCCTGGACGCCGCACTGGACGCCGAGGCCCGACGGGCTCCCGGCGGTGGGGTGGCGGTCGCGCCGCTGCCGCCGCAGCCGGGGCTGGCCCCGGTGGTCGACCTGGACGCCGCGCGGCGCAAGCGCAACCGGATGGCCGCGTGGGCCGGTGGGCTGCTGACCGCGGCCGCCGCCGCGGTGGCGATCTCGATCGCGGTCGTGCCCACGTCGACGACGGGGGTGCCGAAGGCGGCGATGCCGCCCAGCGGGCAGACCCAGGTCCCGGGGGCGCAGCCGCCGCTGGCGGCCTCCAGCTCCGACCTGGGTGGCGCGATCGGCAAGGTCGGCACCACCAAGGACTACGGCGACCTCGGCGACCAGGCCGGGCTGGACCGGTGCCTGGCGGCCAACGACGTCGACCCGGCCAAGGCGCAGACGATCGGCGTGCGCCCGGTGACCCTCGACGGGAAGCCGGGGACGATGGCGATCCTGCTGGTGCCCGGCGAACTGGGGAAGTTCCGGGTGCTGGTGGTCGAGCCGGACTGCTCCGCGCTGGCCGACACCGTCATCGGCTGACGCGGTCGCGGCGGTCCTCCCGCTGCGGTTTTCCTCCGAGTCCCGCCGGTGCGACCCGTCACGGCGGGCGCGGAACAACCGGCGCATACGATCGCGTTGACACCAGAGCGCCAGGGAAACGGCCCGGGCGACTTGTCGACGGAGGAGCAGCATGGCTGCGCAAGCGGACCAGATCCGTGACCTGATCATCGTCGGTTCCGGTCCGGCCGGGTACACGGCCGCCGTGTACGCCGCCCGCGCCCAGCTCGAACCGCTGGTGTTCGAGGGATCGCAGTTCGGTGGGGCGCTGATGACGACCACCGAGGTGGAGAACTTCCCCGGCTTCCGCGACGGCATCATGGGCCCCGAGCTGATGGAGCAGATGCGCGCGCAGGCCGAGCGGTTCGGCGCCGAGCTGCGCGCCGAGGACGTCGACGAGGTCGAGCTGACCGGCGAGGTCAAGTACGTCACCGCCAACGGCGTCCGCTACGCCGCGCGCGCGGTCATCCTGGCGATGGGCGCCGCCGCGCGCTACCTGAACGTGCCCGGTGAGCAGGAGCTGCTCGGCCGCGGCGTGTCGGCGTGCGCCACCTGCGACGGCTTCTTCTTCCGCGACCAGGACATCGCCGTGCTCGGCGGCGGCGACTCGGCGATGGAGGAGGCCACCTTCCTCACCCGGTTCGCCAGGTCGGTCACCGTCATCCACCGGCGCGAGGACTTCCGCGCCTCCCGGATCATGCTGGAACGGGCCAGGGCCAACGAGAAGATCCGCTGGCAGCTCAACTCCGAGGTCACCGAGGTCACCGGCGACGGCACCGTCAAGGGCCTGAAGCTGCGCGACACCGCGACCGGCGCGGAGTCGGTGCTCGACGTCACCGGCTTCTTCCTGGCCATCGGCCACGACCCGCGCAGCGCGCTGGTCACCGGCCAGGTCGACGTCGACGCCGAGGGCTACGTGGTGACCAGGGGCAAGAGCAGCTACACCAACCTCGACGGCGTGTTCGCCGCGGGCGACCTGGTCGACCACGAGTACCGCCAGGCCATCACCGCCGCGGGGTCGGGCTGCGCGGCCGCGATCGACGCCGAGCGCTGGCTCGCCGAGCACGGTTCGGCGCAGGCCGAGTCGGCCCCCGAGCTGGTCGGCGGCGGCTACGGCCCCGGCACCAACTGACATCCCGCAACCTGTCTGAGGAGAAGAAGAGATGGCTGGCAACACCGTCGACGTGACCGACAAGACCTTCGTGGACGAGGTCCTGACCAGCGACAAGCCGGTGATCGTGGACTTCTGGGCAACCTGGTGCGGGCCGTGCCGGATGGTCTCGCCGGTGCTGGACGAGATCGCGGGCGAGAACAAGGACAAGATCACCGTGGCGAAGGTCGACATCGACAAGAACCCGGGCACCGCGCGCGACTACCAGATCATGTCGGTGCCGACGATGATCGTGTTCCAGGGCGGCAAGGCGGTGAAGACCATCGTGGGCGCCAAGCCGAAGGCCGTGCTGCTCAAGGACCTCGCCGACTACCTGGGCTGAGATCCCGGGCTGATCCCGGGCCGAGCCGGGCTGATCAGCCCAAACCGAGGCAACCCCGACCCGGGGCCCGTGCGTCCTGTGTGCGACGCACGGGCCCCGTTCGCACGTCGCACGCCCCTCCGGGTGCAAGCCAGGTGGACAAGGCACAATGGTCAGTCGTCACCGATTCCGCGCCCGTCCCTTCCCGCGGGTGCCCGTCCGGAGAGCGAGAGCGTGAATGCGGGTACTGCGCCGCGGCGATGGGGGACCGGCCGTGGCCGAGGTTCGGTCCACGCTCGCAGCGTTGGGCCTGTTGCCCCCGGTCACCGGCCCGGCCGAGCAAGTCCTGTTCGACCCGCTGATGGAGGGCGCGATCCGCGCGTTCCAGCAGCAGCGCGGGCTGATCACCGACGGGCTGGTCGGCCCGGCCACCTACCGGGCGCTGCGCGACGCCACCCACCAGCTCGGCGGTCGCCCGCTGGCGTACATGGTGTCCGCGCCGATCACCGGTGACGACGTCCTGACGCTGCAGGAGCGGCTGCTGGAGCTGGGCTACGACGCGGGCCGCCCGAACGGCGTGTTCGTCGGGCAGACCGAGTCGGCGCTGCGCAACTTCCAGCGCGACTACGGCCTGACCGTGGACGGCATCTGCGGCCCGGAGACGGTGCGCGCGCTGCGCCAGCTCTCCCCGCGCGCCCGCGGCGGTCGCCCGGTGCTGCTGCGCGAGCAGGAGCGGGTCCGCCGCTCGGGGCCGCGGCTGCGCGGCAAGCGGATCGTGATCGACCCCGGCCACGGCGGTGCCGACACCGGGATCGTCGCCGGGGACGTCACCGAGGCCGCGCTGATGTGGGACCTGGCCAGCAGGCTGGAGGGCCGGATGGTGGCCACCGGCATGGAGGCGCTGCTCTCCCGCGGCCCCGACCAGTGCCCGGACGAGTCCGAGCGCGCCCGGTTCGCCAACGACGCCGGGGCCGACCTGGTGCTGTCCCTGCACACCGACGCCAACAGCTCCCCGCACGCGCAGGGGGTGGCGAGCTTCCACTTCGGCACCGGCAACGGCGCCACGTCCACCCTGGGCGAGGCGATGGCCGGGCTGATCCAGCGCGAACTGGCCATGCGCACCGGGTTGCGCGACTGCGGCACCCACCCGAAGACGTGGGACGTGCTGCGGCTGACCCGCTGCCCGGCGGTGCGGATCGAGATCGGCTACCTGTCCAACGCCGAGGACCGGGCCCGGCTGGTCGACCCGGCGTTCCGGGACGTGGTCGCCGAGGGCATCGTCGTGGCGGTGAAGCGGCTGTACCTGCTGGGGGAGAACGACCAGCCGACCGGCACGTTCAGCTTCGCCGACGTGATGGCCCACGAGCTGCTGGCCCGGGGCTGACCGACCGCCCCCGCAAGCCTTTGCGGGGGCGTCTGCCAGCGCTCACCCGCGTTGCAGCACCGGGTTCGCGGTGGACACCGAGACGGTGTTCAGCAGGCGCTCCAGGGCCGCCTCGACGTCTTCCTTCCAGGTGATCCCGGTGCGCAGCTCCAACCGCAGCCGGGGCCAGCGGGGGTGCGGGCGCACGGTCTTGAAGCCGACGCTGGTCAGGAAGTCGGCCGGGACCACGCAGGAGCGCTCCTCGTCCGGCTGCGCGTCGCCGAAGGCTTCGATCGCCTTCACGCCGCGGCGGGTGAGGTCCTTGGCCACCGCCTGCACCAGCATCCGACCCAGGCCGCCGCCGCGGAACTCCGGGACGATGTGGAAGCCGGTGAGCACGACCGCGTCGGCGCTGATCGGCGACGTCGGGAAGGCCGACGCGCGGGGCACGGCGTTCGGCGGGGCGTAGAGCACGAACCCGACCGGGAGCTTGTCGCTGTAGACGACCCGACCGCAGGAGCCCCACTCCAGCAGCACGCTGGAGACCCAGGCCTCCTTCTCCAGCTCGGTCGTGCCGAACTCCTCGGCCTGCTCCTTCAGGTGCGGCGCCAATTCCCAGTACACGCAGCCGCGGCAGTGCTTCGGCAGGTGCTCCAGGTTGTCCAGGGTGACGCCCACGACACGTCGGGACACCCAACCTCCTGATGCCTCGCGGACCTGTCGCAACGCCCGCACGGATCGCCGACGGCGAGTTGCATGGGTGACAACGGCCAACACAATATGACCCGTCCAACAATAGGGCGATGTGAGCTGCGCCGGAACCGCAGGGACCGATTATCGGAGGTAAGTCACCCCTCCGGTTACACTCGATCGGACTTGACAGCGACGGAGCGAGCCATGACCACGCCTGGACAGCAGCCCGAGAGAACCGGCTCCCGCAGCCTCGACCCGCACCTGCGGCGCTACGCGGCACGGGCGGGCGGGATGACCGCGTCCGAGGTCCGGGCGCTGTTCGCGGTGGCGAGCAGGCCCGAGGTGGTCTCGCTGGCCGGTGGGATGCCGAACCTGGCGGCGCTGCCGCTGGAGTCGCTGTCGGAGCAGGTCGGGCGGATCATCGCGGAGGAGGGGCTCACCGCCCTGCAGTACGGCTCCGCGCACGGCGTCCCGCTGCTGCGCGAGCAGATCTGCGAGGTCATGGCGCTGGAGGGCATCTCCGGGCACCCGGACGACCTGGTCGTCACGGTCGGCTCGCAGATGGCCTTGGACCTGGTCACCCGCATCTTCTGCGACCCGGGCGACATCGTGCTCGCCGAGGGGCCGTCCTACGTCGGCGCGCTGGGCACCTTCGCCTCCTACCAGGCCGAGGTCCGGCACGTGGTGATGGACGCCGACGGCCTGGTCCCGGAGGCGCTGCGCGCGGCCCTGGACGCCGCCAAGCAGGCCGGGCGGCGGGTCAAGTTCCTCTACACGATCCCGAACTTCAACAACCCCGCCGGGGTGACCATGGCGGTCGCCCGGCGGGCCGAGGTCCTCGACATCTGCGCCGCGCACGACGTGCTGGTCGTCGAGGACAACCCGTACGGCCTGCTCGGCTTCGACGGGCAGGTCTACCCTGCGCTGCGCTCGATGGACCGCGACAACGTCATCTACCTGGGCTCGTTCTCCAAGACCTTCGCCTCCGGCCTGCGCGTCGGCTGGGCGCTGGCCCCGCACGCGGTCCGGGAGAAGCTGGTCCTGGCCGCCGAGTCGGCCGCGCTGTGCGCCCCCACGCTCAACCAGATGGTCGTCTCCCGCTACCTGGCCACGCACGACTGGAAGGGCCAGATCAAGTCCTTCCAGACCATGTACCGCGAGCGGCGCGACGCGCTGATCTCCGGGCTGGAGCAGCACATGCCCGCCGGGTGCAGCTGGACCAACCCCGACGGCGGCTTCTTCGTGTGGATGACCGTGCCCGAGGGCGTGGACACCAAGGCGATGCAGCCGCGCGCGGTCACCGCCAGGGTGGCGTACGTGCCGGGCACCGGGTTCTACGCGGACGGGTTCGGCAGCAGGCAGATGCGCCTGTCGTTCTGCTACCCGCCGCCGGAGCGGATCTCCGAGGGCGTGCGGCGGCTCGCGGGCGTGCTGGCGCAGGAGATCGACCTGCTCAACACGTTCGGCCCGACCACCAGCCGCTCGCTGACCGGTCCGCAGACGCCTTCCCCCGACACGGCCTGACGTCCGGCACCCGGTACCGTCCGGTGCCCGTGCGGCGGGGCCCGTCGCTGTTGCGGTGCCCGCCGCCGGTCCTGTCCTGATGCCCGCAGCCCGGTTCGACAACCGGTCACACCGAGGAGTTCGCCGTGTCCGACCGCTGGGTCGCTGTGCTCGCCGGAGGTCTGTCCCACGAGCGCGACGTGTCGCTGCGCTCCGGTCGCCGGGTGTCGGCCGCGCTGCGCTCCGCCGGGGTCGTGGTGGAGGAGTGGGACGCCGACGCGTCGCTGCTGCCGCGGCTGCGGGAGTCCCGGCCGGACGCGGTGGTGATCGCCCTGCACGGCGGCGAGGGGGAGAACGGGTCGATCCAGACGGTGCTGGAGCTGCTCGGCATCCCGTACGTGGGCGCCGACGTCAACGCCTGCCGCCGCGGGTGGGACAAGCCGAGCGCCAAGGCGGAGCTGGCCCGCGCCGGGCTGCTGACGCCGGACTGGGTGGTGCTGCCGCACAGCACGTTCCGCGAGCTGGGCGCGCAGCCGGTGCTCGACGCCATGGTGGAGCGGCTCGGGCTGCCGATGATGCTCAAGCCCCACCAGGGCGGCTCGGCGCTGGGTGCGCAGGTCGTGCGGGAGGCGGGTGAGCTGCCCACGGCGATGGTCGGTTGCCTGGCCTACAGCGACGCCGTGCTGGCGGAGAAGTACGTCGACGGGGTCGAGGTGGCCGTGACCGTCATCGACGGGCCCGACGGGCCGACAGCGCTGCCCGCGGTGGAGATCGCCCCGGAGTCCGGGGTGTACGACTACACCGCCCGCTACACCGCCGGGCTCACGACCTTCCACACCCCGGCCCGGTTGGGCGCGGAGACCGCGGCGGCGGTGGCCGACCTCGCCGTGTCGGCGCACCGGCTGCTCGGGTTGCGGGACGTGTCGCGCACCGACGCCGTCGTGGACGCCGACGGCGCGGTGCACTTCCTCGAGGTGAACCTCTCACCCGGACTGACCGAGACCTCGCTGGTGCCGATGGCGATCGAGGCGGCCGGTCTGTCCTTCGGGGAGATCTACGCGGGGCTCGTCGAACGGGCCGTGGCCCGCGCACGCTGAGTCAGTTCCGCCGCACGCGGAGCAATCGTCACCGTGACATAAGGCGCCGGGGTGATCCCCTGCGCCTTTCTCATGTCCGATTTGCCCCTTTGTCGGACATCATCTCGACGATGCGTTCCAGGTCGTCCACCGAGCCGAATTCGACCACGATCCGGCCCTTCCGACGCCCCAGCTCGACCTTGACCCGGGTGTCGAACTTGTCCGACAGCCGCTCCGCGACCGCCTGGAGCCCCGGCGCCTGCATCGGCTTGCGCGGGGCCGCCTTCGGCTTCGCCGCGGGCTCGCCCTTCGCCAGGGTCACCGCTTCCTCGGTCGCGCGGACCGACAACCCCTCCGCGACGATCCGGGTCGCCAGCTCCTCCTGCGCCCCCGCGTCGTCCAGGCCGAGCAGCGCGCGGGCGTGCCCGGCCGACAGCACCCCGGCCGCGACGCGGCGCTGCACGGGGAGGGGGAGCTTGAGCAGCCGGATGGTGTTGGTGATGACCGGCCTGCTGCGCCCGATCCGACCCGCCAGCTCCTCGTGCGTCACCGCGAACTCGTCCAGCAGTTGCTGGTAGGCCGCCGCCTCTTCGAGCGGGTTCAACTGCGCCCGGTGGATGTTCTCCAGCAGGGCGTCGCGCAGCATCGCGTCGTCCGCGGTCTGCCGCACGATCGCCGGGATGCGGTCCATGTCGGCCCGCTGCGACGCCCGCAGCCGCCGCTCGCCCATGACCAGTTCGTAGGTGTCGTCGCCCAGCTCCCGCACCACGATCGGCTGCATGAGGCCGAACTCGCGGATCGAGTGCTCCAGCTCGCTGAGCGCGTCCTCGTCGAAGACCTGCCGGGGCTGCTTCGGGTTCGCCTTGATCGCCGACGTCGGGATCTCCCGGTACACCGCCCCCGCCACCGCGCCGGTGTGTTCGGCCGGGGGAGCGGCGGCGGCGTCCACCGGTGCCTCGGCGGTCCGGGTGGGCAGCTTGAGGCTGCCCGAACCGGGCAGCGAGTTCCCCGTGGGCGGTCCCTGGGGGATGAGCGCGGCCAGGCCGCGACCCAATCCGCCCTTGCGTCCGGCTGGTCCTGAACCGCTCATTGCGGCTTCTCCGCTCCTCGTTCGGCTACCTCACGTGCGGCGTCCAAGTAGCTCAGGGAGCCGCGGGAGCCGGGGTCGTACGCGAGCACGGTCTGGCCGTAGCCGGGGGCCTCGGACACCTTGACGCTGCGCGGGATGACGGTCTTGAGCACGGTCTCGCCGAAGTGGTGGCGGACCTCGTTGGTCACCTGGTCGGCCAGCTTGGTGCGGCCGTCGTACATGGTGAGCAGGATGGTGGAGACCACCAGGGAGCGGTTCAGGTGCGCCTGCACCAGCTCGATGTTGCGGAGTAGCTGGCTCAACCCCTCCAGCGCGTAGTACTCGCACTGGATCGGGATCAGCACCTCTTGGGCGGCGACCATCGCGTTGACGGTCAGCAGCCCGAGGGACGGCGGGCAGTCGATGAAGACGTAGTCCGGGTTCAGCTCGTCGAGCGCCTCGTCGGACAGCGCCTCCTTGAGCCGGGACTCCCGGGCGGCCATCGAAACCAGCTCGATCTCGGCACCGGCGAGGTCGATGGTGGCGGGCACGCAGAACAGGCTGTCGGACTGGTCGCTCACCTGGGCGGCGTCCGCCACGGTCACCTCGCCCAGCAGCACCTCGTAGACCGACGGCGTGCCGGAGCGGTGCTCGACGCCGAGGGCGGTGCTGGCGTTGCCCTGCGGGTCGAGGTCGATGACGAGCACCCGGAGCCCGTGCATGGCGAGCGCGGCGGCGAGGTTGACCGTGCTGGTCGTCTTGCCGACGCCGCCCTTCTGGTTGGCGACGGTGATGACCCGGCGGTGCGCGGGCGGTGGGAACATCCGGTCCGGGTGCTTGAGGCGGGTGGCCCGGGCGGCTTCCTCGGCGATCGGCGTCCAGCCTGCGACGGACGAGGGGGAGGGCTGGTCCATCGGTCAGCACCCTCCCCGCGGCGCGGTTTCCGACGCCGGTTTCACGTGGAACATCATGGCTCCGATCTCAAGCTCGATGTGCACCCTGATCCTTCCTCGCCCGCCGGGGCCGGTCACGCCCGGCGACGGGCCTCACGCGTTCGACGACGACCACCGTCGTCGGTTCGTCCAACACGGCCCCGCAGGTCACCACGCGGGGTTCGGCGCCACCGGCCTTCACCACGGCACGCCGGTCCCGCTCGATCTCCTCGGCCGCACTCGCCCCCTTCAACGCCACGACCGCGCCGCCCTGGCGAACCAGTGGGAGGCACCAACCGCAGAGCTTGGCGAGCGGGGCGACGGCCCGGGCGGTGACCACGTCGGCGCCTGCCGCCTGGGCGACGATGGCGGGCTCTTCCGCCCGCCCCCGCAGCACGGTGACCGTCGACAAGCCCAGAGTCTCCACGACCTCGTCCAGCCACGCCACCCGCCGGGCCATCGGTTCGACGAGTGTCACCCGGAGGTCCGGCCGAGCGATGGCCAGCGGCACCCCGGGCAGTCCCGCACCCGAACCCACGTCGACCACGTGCGCGTCCCGGGGGACCTGCTCGCCGATGACGGCGGAGTTCAGCACGTGCCGCGACCACAGCCGATCGACCTCGCGCGGCCCGATCAACCCCCGCTCCACCCCGTGCACGGCGAGCAGTTCGACGAACCGCTCAGCCCGGGGGAGTTGGTCCCCGAACACCTCCGCAGCGACCGAAGGCACCTCCAACCGGTCGACCTCGGTCATGCAGCACACCATCCATGTTCCACGTGAAACGTCCGTCCCCATTCTCACCCATGACGCAGCGTGGACGACGTCGGCTCACGGGTAGGCGCTCGATCGGGTGCCGCGATCGCACACCGCCACCACCGCGCCGGAATTGCCGCCTCCGCGTGCCCACGTTTCACGTGAAACGTGGGCACGCAAAAAGGCGCGGCCCCCTCCGACCGGGAGGGGGCCGCGCCTCGGCCTTCGTGCTGGCGGACTACTGGGGGAAGACCACCACGCGGCGGCGGGGGTCCTCACCCTCGCTCTCGCTGTGCACACCCGCGACCGCCGCGACGGCGTCGTGGACGACCTTGCGCTCGAACGGGGTCATCGGCTGGAGCCGGACGCGCTCGCCGCTGGAGAGGACCTTCTGCGCCGTGGCGGTGCCGAGGTCCTTCAGCTCCTCGCGGCGGTCCGCGCGCCAGCCCGCGATGTCGAGCATCAGCCTGCTGCGGGTGCCGGTCTCCTGCTGGACCGCCAAGCGGGTCAACTCCTGGAGGGACTCCAGGACGTTGCCCCGGGGGCCCACCAGCTTCTCCAAGTCCTCACCGCCGTCGATGCTCACCACCGCGCGGCTGGCCTCGACGTCGAGGTCGATGTCGCCGTCGTAGTCGAGGATGTCGAGCAGGCGCTCCAGGTAGTCACCGGCGATGTCGCCCTCCTGGACCAGCAGCTCCTCGGTCGAGCCGGGGGAGCGCTCGGCGTTCCCCTCGGACCCGTCCCCGGCCACCTCGGTGGTGGCCGGCTCGGACGCTTCCTGCACCGTCTCCGGCACGGTCTCTCCTCTCCAGGTCGAACTGCGTCAGCGGTTCTTGCGACCTGACTTCTTGCGGGAACGGTCTGAGATCAGACCGGGAATCTCGGTGCCGCCCGCGGAGGAGCCGGTGGACCCCGTCGACGCGGTCGAGCCGGTGCCGGTCGGCTTCTCGGCGGACGTCGCCTTCGTCGGGTCCGACTCGGGGGCCTCGGCGGTGGTGGCGTCCGCGGGCTGGGCGGTGGGCTTCTTCGCCTGCGGCTTCTGCCCCGGGCGGGGAGCGGTCGGCCGCTGCCCCGGCTTGGGGGCGGTCGCGGAGCGCTTGGCGATCGCCGCCTCCTTGGCGGCGGCCTCCTCGGCGTCGATCCGCTTGTAGACGAAGCGCTGCTGCCAGAGGGTCCAGCTGTTGTTGCTCAGCCAGTACAGGATCAGGCCGATGGGGAAGGGGAAGAAGAAGCCACCGACGAGGACGCCCAGCGGGAACATGTAGAGCGTCAGCTTGTTCATGATCGCGGTCTGCGGGGTGGCCGACTCGGGGTTCTGCCTGCTGACCGAGTGCCGCGCGGTGAGGTGGGTCAGCGCGCTGGCGGTGAGCAGCAGCGGGATGGCCACCAGGATGATCGAGCTGCGGGAGACCTCGAAGTTCGCCAGCTCGGCGGCGGGCTGGGTGATCCAGTTGCCGAGGCGGGCGCCGAAGAGGTCGGCCTGGATGTAGGAGGCCACCCCCTGCTCGTCGAAGTAGTAGTTCTCGGTCTTGCCCGGCTTGAACTCGTGGAGCACGTGGAACAGGCCGATGAACACCGGGATCTGCAGCAGCATCGGCAGGCAGCCGCCGAGCGGGTTGACCCCGTGCTGCGACTGGAGCTTCTGCATCTCCTGGGCGAGCTTCTGCTTGTCGTTCGCGTACTTCTTCTGGAGCTTCTTGATCTCCGGCGCGAACTCCTGCATCTTCTTCATCGAGCGCACCTGGTTGACCATGGGTTTGAACATGATCGCGCGCAGGGTGAAGACCAGGAAGACGATGCCCAGTACCCAGGCGACCGCGCTGGACTCACCGAAGATGTGGCCGAAGACCCAGTGCCAACACCAGAGGATGAAGGACACCGGGTAGTAGATGAAATCGAGCACGGACTACTCCTCGGCTGCTGTCTGATCGGCCGGGTCGGTCTTCCCGGGGTCGTGTGTCCTGGGTGGCACGGGGTCGAGCCCACCAGGGTGCCAGGGGCCGCACCGCAGCAGTCTGCGCAGGGCGAGCCAAGAGCCGCGGACCGCGCCGTGCGCGGTGAGCGCCTCGACCGCGTAGGCGCTGCAACTCGGGTGGAACCGGCACGCGGGAGGCAGGAACGGCGAGATCCACCGCCGGTAGGCGCGCACCGGCAGCAGCAGGACCGCGGCCACCGGGCTGGGCCGGGCGGCATCGGCCGCCCGGTCGTCGACCGTCGTCCCGTCGTTCACCCGCCACCGCCAGTGCCGCGATCGTCAGTTGCGCGATCATCACCGCCGCGACCACCACCGAGCAGGCCGAGCCTGCGGATCGCCGCGTCGAAGTCCCGACCGAGTTCGGCGCTGCTCGCCTCGGCCGCCATGGGGAGAGCCCGCACGACCAACGCGCTGCCCGGGGGAAGAGTTCCGAGCCGGTCGGCCGCCACGTGCCGGAGCCTGCGGGCGACCCGGTGGCGGACCACCGAGTTGCCCACTGCCTTGCTCACGACGAAACCGACCCTCGGCGTCGCGGGGGTCCGCGACGCGCGGGGGTCGGCTTCGGGTTGGGCGTCACGCGTCCCCGCCGTCACGGCGTGCACCACGAGTCGGGGACGGCCCGCTCGACGACCGCGCTTGGTCACCGAGCGGAAGTCCGCGCTGTCGGTCAGCCGCGAGGCCGCGGGGAGCACGGCGACGGGCTGGGATCAGGCCGACAGCTTGTCGCGGCCCCGGCGGCGGCGGGCGGCGACGATGGCCCGGCCCGCACGGGTGCGCATGCGCAGGCGGAAGCCGTGCGTCTTGGCGCGACGGCGGTTGTTCGGCTGGAAGGTGCGCTTGCTCACGACTCAATCTCCCGGTCTGGCTGGTCTATCAGGTCTCCACGGCCCCCCTGCCGGTCCACGACCCGGTGGGTCGCGGCCGAATGGCACGCGGAACCCACCCGCCGCAAGCGGGAGACCTGTTGAGGGTACGCACCCGGTCGCCGGGGCTCAAATCCGGGTCGCCGGACGGGGGCGCCTTGTGGCGGCGGGCGGCCGTTGTTACCGTGCTGTCCCTTGCCCGACTGCCGGGGATGGGAGCCCCTGCCGGGTCGGTGCCGCAGAACCACTGAGTACCTTGAAGCCCCACGCCGGGTGCCTCCTGAGGTTCGCCGTACCTTCGTACACAGTTGTGGACAACCCTGTGGATGCTCGTTTGACGACACCCACGGTCCTGACCCAACATCCGGCACGAGCCTTGGATCGAGCATGCCCGCGAGGGGAGGGGAGCGGCGTTGTCCGAGCACCAGATGAATCTCGGTGTGGTCTGGGAACAGGTCGTGCGCGAGCTGTCCGCCGGGACCCTGTCCCCATCGCAGCGCGCGTGGATGCGGATGACCAGGCCGATCGGCCTGCTCGACGGGACCGCGCTGCTGTCCGCGCCGAGCGACTTCGCCAAGGAGGCGATCGAGCGCGCGCTGCGCGAGCCGATCACCGCGGCCCTGTCGCGGCGGCTGGGCCGGGTGGTGTCGCTGGCGGTCAAGGTCGACGCCGCTCCCACCGCCCCGAGCCGGACCGCGGTGCCGCCGCCGGTCCTCCCGCCGGTCGCCCCCCCGCTGAACCTCGACGGCGACACCATCACCATCCCGGCCGCGGACGTCGCCGCCGCCGCGGGGACCCCGGTCGCCGAGGCCCCCGGCCAGTACACGGGCGACGCGGCCCACCCGGTGCTCTCCCTCGACGACGACGACTCCGAGGAAGTGGACGAGACCGCCGACGCGCTCGCCACCGTCCACGAGATCTGGCCGACGTTCACCGGCCAACCCCCGGTCAGCGGGCAGCCCTACACCGCGCCCGCCCAGCCGCAGACCTCCAAGACCCGGCTGAACGAGAAGTACACGTTCGACACCTTCGTCATCGGCGCCTCCAACCGGTTCGCGCACGCGGCGTCGGTCGCGGTGGCCGAGGCACCCGCCCGCGCCTACAACCCGCTGTTCATCTGGGGCGAGTCCGGCCTGGGCAAGACCCACCTGCTGCACGCGGTCGGCCACTACGCCCAGCGCCTGTTCCCCGGCATGCGGGTGCGGTACGTGTCGACCGAGGAGTTCACCAACGACTTCATCAACTCGCTGCGCGACGACCGCAAGGTGGCCTTCCAGCGCCGCTACCGCGACATCGACGTGCTGCTGGTCGACGACATCCAGTTCCTGGAGGGCAAGGAAGGCACCCAGGAGGAGTTCTTCCACACCTTCAACACCCTGCACAACGCGAACAAGCAGATCGTCGTCTCCTCCGACCGCCCCCCCAAGCGCCTGGAGACGCTGGAGGACCGCCTGCGCACCCGGTTCGAGTGGGGCCTGATCACCGACATCCAGCCCCCCGAGCTGGAAACCCGCATCGCCATCCTCCGCAAGAAGGCCGCCCAGGACCGCCTGGCCGCCCCCGCCGAGGTCCTGGAGTTCATCGCCGCCCGGGTCGAGGCCAACATCCGCGAACTGGAGGGCGCCCTCATCCGGGTGACCGCGTTCGCCTCCCTCAACCGCCAACCCGTTGACGTCACCCTGGCCGAAATCGTCCTGCGCGACCTGATCCCCGACTCCCAGGCCCCCGAGATCAGCGCCGCCACGATCATGGCCGTCACCGCCGAGTACTTCGGCGTAGCCATCGACGACCTGTGCGGCCCCGGCAAGACGAAAGCGCTTGCCCAAGCCCGCCAGATCTCGATGTACCTGTGCCGCGAACTCACCGACCTCTCCCTCCCCAAGATCGGCCAAACCTTCGGCGGCCGCGACCACACCACGGTCATGCACGCGGACAAGAAGATCCGCAAGGAGATGGCCGAGCGCAGGCGCGTGTACGACCAGGTCCAGGAACTGACCTCCCGCATCAAGCAGCGCGCCCGCGGCTGACCCAGCCCGCACCGCCTGCCCTGCCCTGCCCCGCTCCGCCCCCCTGCCCTGCCCCGCCTTGTCCGCCCGCCCTGACCTGCCGGTCTTCCCGGGCCCGCCCAACAAACCCACCCGCCCCACCGCGAACCACTGCGCCCCGCCCCTGCCGACCCCGCACCCGATCCCGGGCGCGGGGTCTTCTTATTGCACCGGTGGACAACCCTCCACGACACCAATAAAAGTCATGCGCGCTTGCGCCCGGCCGGCGCCGGAAGCCGGCACCCTTCTTCCTGACCCCTGCGGTGCCCACACCCCCGAGCACCCACGGGTCGGCGCACTTTTTATTGCGGTCGTGGAGCAGCCTCCCCAGGCAGGCAAAAACCCGCGAACCCCCGCCCCGGCACCCGCCGACGGCACCCGCCGACGGCACCCACCCGACAACCGACCAACCCGGCCGAGTTGGACCAGGCCGCCACGCCGCACCGCCGCGCAAGACCAAGGTCAGCCGAACCAGACCCCGCTTGACCTGGCCAAATCAGTCGAGCCGAACTGAGCGAAGCCGCTCTGGCCAGACCAGACCGAACCAGGCCTAGCTGGGCCAGGCCGAGCCACGCCAGGCCGAGCCGAGCCGGGTTCAGCCGGACCAGGCCGGACCAGGCCGGGCCGGGCCGAGCCGGGCCAGGGCGGAGAGCGGCGGTCGAGAGCGGAGCCGTCCCTCGCACTCCGGCAACTCCGGTGTTGGCGCGATTTTTTTGCTCCTGGGGAGGGGCCTCCACCGATTGAAAAAAGTCGCGACCGCTTGAGCTGTACTTGCTCAGCACCACGGGGGTCGGGTTGGCGCGGGCATCGCGGCCGGCAGACTCCAGTGCGTCACCGATCGGTCGCATTCGGCTGCGGTCAGCCGCGTTCGGCTGCGCATCCCACCGTTGTGCCCGCCACTGCGACCACCGCTGGGCGCGCGATCTTTTTGCTGTTGGGGACGGGCCTCCACCACCCGAAAAAAGTCGCGGCCGCTTGGGTCGCGGTCGCGGGCTCGTGCGGGCGTTCGGTTCCCGGCGACGCAGAATGCCGGCCGCGATCGGGGGCGGCCGCAGGGGCCGGCAGACTTCGCCCGGTGATCGTCCGCGTGCGGTGAGCCGCGCTCGGTCTCGCAGCACCAACCCGCAACGCCGGCCTGCGGCCTCCCAGCACGGCGGTTCTGCGGGGCGCCCGCCGTCCGCGCGTTCTTATTGCCGCTGTGCGTAGGCCTCCCCGGAACCAAAAAAGGTCGCGGCCGCTGCGTGGCCGTCGGGTGCCGGGGTCAGACACCCAGCCCGGCCAAGCGCCGGGCACCCGGGCCGGACAACCGAACTCTGCACTGAACCGGCGCCGAGTCACGCACTCGAGGTCCGGCACCTGGCCTGCCTGCCAGGTGTCGGGCGGACTTGTCGCAGGTCCAGCTCGACCTGGCTGGACTTGGCCGAATCGGGCCGAGCCGACGGGCCAAGTTGAGCCGGGCCAGGCCCGGCCGAGCTGAGCTCAGCCGAACCGGGCCGGGCCGGGCCGGGCCAGCCCGAACCGGGGCGGGCCGGGGCGGGGCGGGCTGAGCCAGGCCGGGTCGCCTGGGCGGGCCAGGCAGCGCGCGGTGGGCGGATGGCCGCTGCCTGGGTCACGGTTGGATCGCGTGTGCGGGGGTTTTATTGCCGCCGTGGAGGCCGGTGCACAGCGGCAGAAAAGTCTGCGCTTCGGCGCGATCGGTCGGTGTGGACTCCCGACCTCGGGCCCGGTGGGCCTCCCGACCCCTCGAAGCAGGCTGGCGCGCGGGTTTTTCCCGGTTGGGGAGACCGCTCCACACCCACAAAAACCCAGCACCAGGGCTGGTTTTGGGTGGTCTGCGTCACCGGTATGGGGGACTTTGCCTGTGGACAAGCCTGTGGGTGGCCGACGCGCAACCTGTTGGCAACTTGGCACACATCTGGGGACAGTTTTGTGGACAACTCGGCTTGCCTGTGGATGGATCTGGCCTGTGGATAACTCATCCACGGGGGGCCCGAGTTGTCCACGGGTTCCACACACGGGTTCTCCACAGGGTTGGTGGTGGTCCGACCTGCTGATACAGGGGTTGTCCACACAATCCACAGGACCTACTGGTACTGCTGTCTTTTTCTCTTCTCCAGAAGAAGAAAAGAAAAGAAATAGGGGAGCTGTGGATCTGGGGACAAGCGGCCCTCGGAGCGGTGCGGGCACCGACCGCCCGGGATGACGGCGGGGCGGGCCACGCTCTACGGTTGGGCCCTACAGCGTGGACAGCTCGACGGACCCGGCTCGCACGACACGGTGCGCGGTGCGGGTCGTCGGGCCTGGAAAGGACTCCCATGAAGATCCGCGTCGAGCGCGACGGCCTCGCCGACGCCGTCGCCTGGGTCGCCCGCAGCCTCCCCTCCCGGCCTCCGGTTCCGGTGCTGGGTGGGGTGCTGCTGGACGCCGGTGCCACCGACGGCTCCGAGGGGCTCACCGTCTCCGGGTTCGACTACGAGGTCTCGGCGACGGTCGGCGTGCCTGCCACGGTCGCCGACGGCGGTCGGACCCTGGTTTCCGGCAGGCTGCTCGCCGACATCACCAAGTCGCTGCCCGCGCAACCGGTGGAGATCTCCGTCGACGGTTCCCGGGTGGCGATCGCGTGCGGCAGCGCCAAGTTCAGCCTGCCGACCATGCCGGTCGAGGACTACCCACAGCTACCCGCGATGCCGCAGCACGCCGGGGAGCTGGCCGGTGAGGTCTTCGGCCAGGCCGTCAGCCAGGTCGCGGTGGCGGCGGGCAAGGACGACACGCTGCCGATGCTGACCGGGGTCCGGGTGGAGATGACCGGGGAGAAGCTGACCCTGGTCGCCACCGACCGGTTCCGGCTGGCCATGCGCGAGTTCGAGTGGAAGCCCTCCGGTGACGTCGAGGACGCCGCGGTGCTGGTGCCCGCCCGCACGCTCGCCGACGCGGCCAAGGCGCTGGGCAGCGCCGGGCGCTCGGTGGAGTTGGCGCTGTCGCCGACCGACGGCCTGCTCGGCCTGTCCGGCTCCGGCCGCCGCACCACCAGCCGCCTGCTCGACGCGGAGTTCCCGCGCTACCGGCAGCTACTGCCGTCGGAGCAGACCTCCAGCGCGATCATCGGGGTCGCGCCGCTGGTCGAGGCGATCAAGCGCGTGTCGCTGGTGGCCGACCGTGGTACCCAGGTGCGGCTGGAGTTCGCCGACGGCGTGCTCCGGTTGTCCGCGGGTGGCGACGACGAGGGGAGCGCCGAGGAGGAACTGCCGGTGGAGTTCACCGGCGAGCCGGTGATGATCGCGTTCAACCCCGGCTACCTCCAGGACGGGTTGGCCGCACTGCACGCCGACCGCGCCGAGCTGTCGTTCACCACTCCGAACCGACCCGCGCTGATCAAGCCCGTCAACGCCGACGGCGAGGTCACCCCCGGCTATCTCTACCTGTTGATGCCGGTGCGCTTGCCGGGCTGATCCCCGGCACCCCCTGACGGAGAGGAACTTCATCGTGCAGCTCGGACTCGTCGGCCTGGGCAAGATGGGCTTCAACATGCGCGAGCGGTTGCGCGCGGCGGGCCACGACGTGGTCGGCTACGACCGCAACCCCGACGTGAGCGACTCGGAGTCGCTGGCCGACCTGGTCGGCAAGCTCGAGGCGCCGCGGGTCGTGTGGGTCATGGTGCCCTCGGGTGAGCCGACTAGGGCGACCGTCGCCGACCTCGGCGACGTGCTCAGCGAGGGTGACCTGGTCATCGACGGCGGCAACTCCCGCTACACCGACGACCGGGGCAACGCCGACCTGCTGGCCACCAAGGGCGTCGGCTACCTCGACTGCGGTGTGTCCGGCGGGGTGTGGGGCAGGGAGAACGGCTACGGCCTGATGGTCGGCGGTGACGCCGAGCTGGTCGAGCGGGCGATGCCGATCTTCGACGCGCTGCGCCCTGAGGGTCCGCGCGACGAGGGCTTCGCGCACGCGGGCAAGGTCGGCGCCGGGCACTACGCGAAGATGGTGCACAACGGCATCGAGTACGGCCTGATGCAGGCCTACGCCGAGGGCTACGAACTGCTCGACGCCGCGGGCGAGGTCACCGACGTCCCGGCCGTGCTCAAGGCGTGGACCCGCGGCACCGTGGTCCGGTCGTGGCTGCTCGACCTGCTGGTCAAGGCGCTCGACGAGGACCCGGGCCTGGCGGAGCTGTCCGGGTACGTCGAGGACTCCGGCGAGGGCAGGTGGACCGTCGAGGAGGCGATCAACCACTCGGTGCCCGCGCCGGTCATCTCCGCGGCGCTGTTCGCCCGGTTCGCCTCGCGGCAGGCCGACTCGCCCGCGATGAAGGCCGTGTCGGCGCTGCGCAACCAGTTCGGCGGGCACGCGGTGCACAAGGCGGGTCCGACCTCCGGGTCCGGCGAAACCAAGTAGTGCACGTCCGGCACTTGCAGGTCGCCGACTTCCGCTCCTGGGAGCAGGCCGACCTGGAGCTGGAGCCGGGGCCGTCGGTGCTGGTCGGGCGCAACGGGCAGGGCAAGACGAACCTGGTGGAGGCGATCGGGTACGTCGCCACGCTCGGCTCGCACCGGGTCGCCTCGGACGCGCCGCTGGTCCGCCTCGGCGCGTCCCGGGCGATCATCCGGACCGCGGTGGTCAACGACGGCCGGGAGCTGACCGTCGAGCTGGAGATCACCCCGGGCAAGGCGAACCGGGCCAGGGTCAACCGCGGCCCGGTCCCGCGCCCGCGCGACGTGCTGGGAATCCTGCGCACGGTGCTGTTCGCGCCGGAGGACCTGGCGCTCGTCCGGGGTGACCCCGGGGAGCGCCGCCGGTTCCTGGACGACCTGCTGGTGCTGCGGGCGCCCCGGTACGCGGGGGTGCGCTCGGACTACGACCGGGTGCTGCGCCAGCGCAACGCGCTGCTCAAGAGCGCCGCCGCGAACCGGCGGGCCCGGCGCAGCGACCCGGACGCGCTGGTCACCCTGGACGTGTGGAGCGGGCACCTGGCCGCGCACGGGGCCGCGCTGCTCTCGGCCCGGCTGGACCTGGTGGCGGACCTGGGGCCGAGGGTGGCTGCCGCGTACGCGGGGGTGGCCCCGGAGTCGCGCCCGGCGCAGATCGGCTACCGCTCGAAGATCGAGGACGCGCTGCCCGCCGGGTACGGCAAGCCCGACGGGGAGCGCGCGGACCCCGAGGTGGTCGCCGAGGTCCTGCTGGCGGAGATGGTGCGGCGGCGGGACAACGAGCTGGAGCGCGGGGTGAGCCTGGTGGGGCCGCACCGCGACGAGCTGGACCTGGTGCTGGGGGAGGCGCCCGCGAAGGGCTACGCCAGCCACGGCGAGTCGTGGTCGTTCGCGCTGGCGCTGCGGTTGGCGTCCTACGAGCTGCTGCGCGCCGACGGCAGCGAACCGGTGCTGGTGCTCGACGACGTGTTCGCCGAGCTGGACCGGCGCAGGCGGCAGCGGCTCGCCGAGGTGGCCGTGGCGGCCGAGCAGGTCCTGGTGACCGCCGCGGTGGCGGAGGACGTGCCCGGTGAGCTGACCGGGGCGCGGTACACGGTGGCGGACGGGGTGGTGGAGCGTGACTGAGGACGACCTCTTCGGGGGTGCGCTGACCCCGTCACAGTCGGTGACGGACCGTGACGTCCCCCGACGCACATCTGGGGATAAACCTGTGGATAGTGTGGACAACTCGGTCCGCCGCCCACCATCTGGAGTATCAGACCGACCGCTGGGCGCAGATCAATCCACAGCCCCCGGTGGAAAACTCGGCAATCCATCCACAGGCGCGCCCGTGGGCGACGGGAATCCGACTGCGGAGAGTGGTGGCTCCGAGGCCGCGGAGGGCGGCGCCGTGCTCAGGGGACCAGATCTTGCCAGAGCCGCCCTGGAGGCCGCGCGGCAGGTCGCCCGGGCCAAGCCCAAGCGGCGGACTGTTCCACGTGGAACAGCGGGCGGGGGCTCGCGAGCCCGGCGCCGGTGGTCCGGTGCGGGGTCCGACGACCGCGACCCGCAGCCGCTGGGCAGGCTCGCGTCCCGGGTCGCGGCCGAGCGGAACTGGCACGAGAATCTTGCCGGTGGTCAGGTCTTCGGCCGGTGGACGCAACTGGTCGGTTCCGAGGTCGCCGAGCACGCCAAGCCGATCGCGCTCCGGGACGGCGAGCTGACCGTGCAGGCCGAGTCGACCGCCTGGGCCACCCAGTTGCGGCTGTTGCAGCGCCAGTTGCTGGTCAAGATCGCCGCCGGGGTCGGTCCGGACGTCGTGCGCAGGCTCAAGGTGCAGGGCCCCTCGGCGCCGAGTTGGCGGTTCGGCACCCGGCACGTCTCCGGCCGCGGACCCCGGGACACCTACGGCTGAACCTCGCGCCCCGAACCTGCCCTGCCGACGGCCGGACACGTGCCCGTTCCGTCCGATCGCTCTGTGAGCAAACCAGGGGTGTCCTTGACCCCGTTCTGCGGGACCGCACCGGTACTATGTCGGGAGAGGTGTGACGAGCCCCGGCCGGACAGGCGGGAGCACGCACCGCCGTCGCAGTCGATCCGACGCACGAGGAGACACCGGGCACGTGGCAGCAGACAAGCAGGAGAACTCGTACGGCGCCGGTTCCATTGGCGTGCTCAAGGGGCTTGAGGCGGTCCGGCTGCGCCCCGGCATGTACATCGGTTCCACCGGCGAGCGCGGACTGCACCACCTGATCTGGGAAATCGTGGACAACTCCGTCGACGAGGCGATGGCCGGGCACGCCACCAGGGTCGAGGTCACCCTGCTCGCCGACGGCGGTGTCCGGGTGGTCGACGACGGCCGGGGCATCCCGGTCGACGAGCACCCGGAGGAGAAGCGGTCCGCGCTGGAGGTCGTGATGACCGTCCTGCACGCGGGCGGCAAGTTCGACTCGGACAGCTACGCGGTCTCCGGCGGCCTGCACGGCGTCGGCATCTCCGTGGTCAACGCGCTGTCCACCAAGCTGGAGGCGGTGGTCAAGCGCGACGGGTACGTCTGGACGCAGACCTACCGCGACTCCAAGCCGGTCGACCCGGTCGCCAGGGGCGAGGAGACCGCCGAGACCGGAACCACGATCACCTTCTGGGCCGACGACACCATCTTCGAGACCACCGAGTACAACGCCGAGACCGTCGCGCGCAGGCTCCAGGAGATGGCCTTCCTCAACAAGGGCCTGACCATCGTGCTGCGCGACGAGCGGGTCGCCGACGCCGAGGCCGAGGCGGACGCCGACGGGGTGGCCGCCAGGATCAAGGAGCGCACCTACCACTACCCCGGTGGCCTCGAGGACTTCGTCAAGCACATCAACCACAGCCGCGAGGCCGTGCACAAGTCCGTCATCGCGTTCGAGGCCGAGGGCAAGGGCGTCCAGGTCGAGGTCGCGATGCAGTGGAACACCGGCTACAGCGAGTCGGTCTACACCTTCGCCAACACGATCAACACCCCCGAGGGCGGCACCCACGAGGAGGGCTTCCGCGCCGCGCTGACCCGGGTGGTCAACGTGTACGCGCGGGAGAAGAAGCTGCTCAAGGAGAAGGACACCAACCTCGGCGGCGACGACGTGCGCGAGGGCCTGGCCGCGATCGTGTCGATCAAGCTGGCCGAGCCGCAGTTCGAGGGCCAGACCAAGCAGAAGCTGGGCAACACCGAGGCCAAGACGTTCGTGCAGCAGACCTGCAACGAGTGGCTGGCCGACTGGTTCGAGCGCAACCCGGCGGACGCGAAGACGATCGTCACCAAGGCGGTGTCGTCGGCGCAGGCGCGGCTCGCCGCGCGCAAGGCCCGCGAGCTGGTGCGCCGCAAGGGCGCGCTGGACATCGGCGGCCTGCCGGGCAAGCTCAAGGACTGCCGCTCCACCAACCCGGAGGAGTGCGAGCTCTACATCGTCGAGGGCGACTCGGCGGGCGGCTCGGCCAAGGAGGGCCGGGACTCGCTGTACCAGGCGATCCTGCCGATCCGGGGCAAGATCATCAACGTGGAGAAGGCCCGGCTGGACCGGGTGCTCAAGAACACCGAGGTGCAGAGCCTCATCACCGCCCTGGGCACCGGTATCCAGGAGGACTTCGACGTCACCAAGCTGCGCTACCACAAGATCGTGCTGATGGCCGACGCCGACGTCGACGGCAAGCACATCACCACGCTGCTGCTGACGCTGCTGTTCCGGTTCATGCGCGGGCTCATCGAGCACGGGCACGTGTACCTGGCCCAGCCGCCGCTCTACAAGATCAAGTGGCAGCGGACCGACCCGGAGTACGCCTACTCCGACCGCGAGCGCGACGGGATGCTCCAGACCGGGCTGTCCGCGGGCAAGAAGATCAACAAAGAAGACGGCATCCAGCGCTACAAGGGCCTCGGCGAGATGAACGCCGAGGAGCTGTGGGAGACCACCATGGACCCGGCCAACCGGCTGCTGCGCCAGGTCACCCTCGACGACGCCGCCCAGGCCGACGAGCTGTTCAGCGTGCTCATGGGCGAGGACGTCGAAGCCCGCCGGTCGTTCATCACGCGCAACGCCAAGGACGTGCGGTTCCTCGACGTCTGAGCACCCGGCAGCCGAGAACCCCGCACCGCCCTAGCCGAAATCCCGAAGGGAAAACCCGGTCGTGACCGAAACCCTGCCGCCGCCTGGCGATCGCATCGAGCCAGTCGACATCCAGCAGGAGATGCAGAGCTCCTACATCGACTACGCCATGAGCGTCATCGTGAGCCGGGCGCTGCCCGACGTGCGCGACGGCCTCAAGCCGGTGCACCGGCGGGTGCTGTACTCGATGTTCGACACCGGTCTGCGCCCCGACCGCAGCTACGTGAAGTGCTCCCGCGTCGTCGGCGACGTGATGGGCAACTACCACCCGCACGGTGACACCTCGATCTACGACACCCTGGTCCGCCTGGCCCAGCCGTGGTCGATGCGCTACCCGCTGGTGGACGGCCAGGGCAACTTCGGCTCCCCGGGCAACGACCCCGCCGCCGCCATGCGCTACTGCGTCGTGGCCGACACGCGGGTCAAGCTGGCCGACGGGTCCACCCCGCGCATCGGCGACCTGGTGCCCGACGCGGCGCCGAACTCCGACAACGAGGTCGACCTCAAGGTCCTCGACCGCAACGGCGACCCCGTGCGCGCCGACGCGCTGTTCCACTCCGGCGAGCACCCCACGCTGACCCTGCGCACCGCCGAGGGCTTCGAGCTGACCGGCACCCGCAACCACCCGGTGCTGGCGCTGGTGTCGGTCGAGGGCGTGCCGACGCTGCTGTGGAAGCTGCTGGAGGAGGTCGAGCCGGGTGACCGGGTCGCCGTCCAGCGGGTGCCGATCGACGACGTCGACCAGCCGACCGCGCGCGAGCAGGCCAACGCCCTCGGTGCCGCGGCCCGGTTCATCAAGCACCCCACCGACGCCGACCGCGCCCCCGAGCACGTCTGGCGCGGCGGCCCGGTGCTCAAGCGGGTGTTCCTCCGCCTGCTGCTCACCGCGGGCGGGACCGTCTTCACCGACGACGGCACCATCCGGCTCACCTACACCGCCCCGAGCGCGGGCCTGGTGTCGGACGTGCAGCGGATGCTGCTGGAGTTCGGCGTGCTGTCGCGGCTGAGCACCAGCGAGGGCGTGCCCGCGCTGGTCGTCGTCGGCCACCACGACGTGAGCCTGCTCGCCGCCCGGGTCGGGCTGCGCTCGGTCGCGCACGACGAGCTGGTGCACGCGCTGGCCGAGGCCCCGGTGGAGGCGGTCGACCCGCTGGCGGGCATCGACGACCCGGAGCTGCGGGCCGCCGCGGAACCGCTGGTCGACGGCCGGTTCCACTACGCCGAGGTGACCGCCGTCGCCGACGCCGGGGTCCAGCCGGTGTTCAGCCTGCGGGTCGACACCGAGGACCACGCGTTCGTCACCGACGGGTTCATCAGCCACAACACCGAGGCCCGGCTGATGCCGCTGGCCATGGAGATGCTGCGCGACATCGGCGAGGACACCGTCGACTTCGCGCCGAACTACGACGGCAAGACCGAGGAACCGCTGGTCCTGCCGTCGCGCATCCCGAACCTGCTGGTCAACGGCGGTTCCGGGATCGCGGTCGGGATGGCGACGAACCTGCCGCCGCACAACCTGCGCGAGGTCGCCGACGGCGTGGTCTGGGCGCTGGACAACCCCGACGCCGACGACGACCAGTTGCTGGCCGCGCTGCTCACCCGGATCAAGGGCCCGGACTTCCCGACCAGGGGCCTGATCCTGGGCACCGGCGGCATCGAGGACGCCTACCGGACCGGGCGCGGCTCGGTGCGGATGCGCTCGGTGGTCGAGGTCGAGGAGGACGCCAAGGGGCGCACCATCCTCGTCGTCACCGAGCTGCCCTACCAGGTCAACCCGGACAACCTGATCGAGAACATCGCGCAGCTCGTGCGCGACGGCAAGATCACCGGCATCTCCGACGTGGCCGACGAGTCCAACCGGCGCATCGGCATGCGCATCGTGATCGGGCTCAAGCGCGACGCGGTGGCCAAGGTCGTGCTGAACAACCTGTTCAAGCACACCCAGCTCCAGCACAACTTCGGCGTCAACATGCTGGCCCTGGTCGATCAGATCCCGCGCACGCTGCGGCTCGACCAGATCATCCGGCACTACGTGAAGCACCAGCTCGAGGTCATCGTCCGGCGCACCCGCTACCGGCTGCGCAAGGCCGAGGAGCGCGCGCACATCCTGCGCGGCTACGCCAGGGCCCTCGACGCCCTCGACGAGGTCATCGCGCTCATCCGCCGCTCGCCCTCGGCCGACGAGGCGCGCAGCGGCCTGATGGCGCTGCTCGAGGTCGACGAGGTCCAGGCGACCGCGATCCTGGAACTCCAGCTACGCCGCCTGGCCGCCCTGGAGCGCCAGCGCATCATCGACGAGCTGGGCGAGATCGAGCGCTACATCGGCGAGCTGAACGAGATCCTGGCCAGCGAGCAGCGGCAGCGCGAGATCGTCCGCGACGAGCTCAAGGAGATCGCCGAGAAGTACGGCGACGACCGGCGCACCAAGATCATCCCGTTCGACGGCGAGGTCTCCATCGAGGACCTGATCGCCGTCGAGGACGTGGTCGTCACCATCACCCGCACCGGCTACGCCAAGCGCACCAAGACCGACCTGTACCGGGCGCAGAAGCGCGGCGGCAAGGGCGTGCAGGGCGCGGCGCTCAAGCAGGACGACATCGTGGCGCACTTCTTCGTGTGCTCCACCCACGACTGGATTCTGTTCTTCACCAACAAGGGCCGCGTCTACCGGGCCAAGGCCTACGAGCTGCCCGAGGCCAACCGGGCCGCGCGCGGGCAGCACGTGGCCAACCTGCTCGCCTTCCAGCCCGACGAGCAGATCGCCCAGGTCATCCAGATCAAGGACTACACCGTCTCGCCGTACCTGGTGCTCGCCACCCGCGACGGCCTGGTCAAGAAGTCCAAGCTGTCGGACTTCGACAGCAACCGCGCGGGCGGCCTGATCGGCATCAACCTGCGCGAGGACGACGAACTGGTCGGCGCCGTGCTGTGCTCGGCCGACGACGACCTGCTGCTGGTCTCCGCCGGTGGGCAGTCCATCCGCTTCCACGCCAGCGACGAGGCGCTGCGCCCGATGGGCCGGGCCACCTCCGGCGTGCAGGGCATGCGCTTCAACGCCGGTGACGAGCTGCTCGCCCTCGGCGTGGTCAAGGACGGCACGTTCGTCCTGGTCGCCACCGACGGCGGGTACGCCAAGCGCACCCCGATGGAGGACTACTCCGTGCAGGGCCGCGGCGGCAAGGGCGTGCTCACCATCCAGCACGACAGCAGGCGCGGCAGGCTGGTCGGCGCGGTCATCGTCGAGCTGGAGGACGAGCTGTACGCCATCACCTCCTCCGGCGGGGTGATCCGGACGACCGCGGCGGAAGTGCGCAAGGCGGGCAGGCAGACCAAGGGCGTCCGGTTGATGAACCTGGGCGAAGGGACCACCCTGGTGGCCATCGCCCGCAGCGCCGAGGAGACCGCGGCGGCCGTCGAGACGGTGGAGGCCGTCGCCGACGCCATCGAGTCCGGGGACCCCACCCCGGCCACCGGGACGCCCGCCGAGGTCGTCGCGGCCGAGCACGCGTCGACAGAAGAGACCGGCTCCACCGACGAACCGACCGCCGAGTAAGACCCGCAGACGAAGGCAGTAGGGAACCCGCTCGTGACACCAGCCGAGAAGCCGGACAGCACCGCAGCCGAATCGGAGCGGACGTCGATCATCACCGACGGCACCGCGGCGGGCGCCACCGCGCCCGCCGCGGCCGCCCCGGCGGGTGACCCCCAGCCCGCGGACGCGGACACCACCGTGCAGACACCGAAACCCGCGGGCGAACCCGGCGGCGACAACCACACCCCGCCGCCGTGGGCCAGGGTCACCGCCGACGCCCAAGCCGAAGCCGGGGGCGACGCCACCCAGGCCCTGCCCCCGGTCGGCAACGGCCACACCCCCGCCTCCCACACCCCAGCCGCCCACGCCCCCGGCTCCTACGGCACCGATCCCCACGGCGCCGATCCCTACAGCGCCGACTCCTACAGTGCTGATTCCTACAACGCCGACTCCGAACCCACGATCAACGTCCCGCGCCCCGTCGTCACCGGCACCGCGGCGGGCAGGCTCTTCGGCACCAGCACCGACGACGACCGCTCCGCGGCCCCCCCGGGCATCGGCGGCACCCCCACCGCCACGGGCGCCTCCAGCACACCCCCCAGCGCCCTGCGCAGGCCCGGCCGCGGCCCCCGCCGGGCCAACCTCCAGGTCAAGCGCTTCGACCCGTGGTCGGTGCTCAAGCTCTCCCTGGTCCTGGGCGTCTCCCTGTTCTTCGTCTGGCTCGTCGCCGTCGGCGTCCTCTACGCCGTCCTCGACGGCATGGGCGTCTGGGACAAGGTCAACGGCATCTCCAGCGAACTCCTCAACGCCTCCGAGGGCTCCAGCGGCGACCCGCTGATCAGCGCCGGGCGCGTCTTCGGCATCGCCGCGATCATCGGCGCCATCAACATCGTGCTGTTCAGCGCCCTGGCGACGGTCGGCGCGTTCGTCTACAACGTGTCCGCCGACCTGGCCGGAGGGCTTGAGGTCACCCTCGCCGAACGCGAGTAGGGGATACCGATTTGGGGTCGCGCAGGAGGATGCGGTAATCTTCCTGCGTTCCCACAGGGGCCTATAGCTCAGGCGGTTAGAGCGCTTCGCTGATAACGAAGAGGTCGGAGGTTCAAGTCCTCCTAGGCCCACGGACTCGGGCGACCCATGCTCGCGGAAAGCGCGAGCCGGGTCGTCCGTCCTCGTTCTGGGGGGCGACCCCCCAGACCCCCACGGTGCGGTTGGTTGCTGAACCAGCGTGGTTGGCGGCTTTGCCGCCGTTTGGGGCTTGAGGGAGCTTCGCTCGCCTCGCCTCGGTTCCCTTCTTCCTCTCCTCTGCCTTCTGTTCCTCTCTTGCTGCGTGCCCTTCCTTGCTCGCTCCCGCTTGCTTGCTCGCGCTCGCTCTTTCCCCCGCCCCTTCCGCTCCCTTCTCCTCCGGCTCCTCCTCTGGGTGGCTGTTGGCTTCTGGGCTCTCCCTCGTTGTGGGGGGTGGGGGGTGTGGCAGGATGTGGGGTGCGTCTCGGGGGTGTGTCTGGGGCGTTGATGTTGGTGTTGGTGTGTTGTAGTGCCTTAAGGAGGCATCGGACGTGAAGAAGCTCCTCGCGCTTGCTGCGGTTGCGGGTGGTGTGCTCTTTGTCGTTCGTCGCAAGAGCGCGGCGAAGGCTGAGGCCGACCTGTGGCGCGAGGCCACTGCTCCGGCCGCGAACAACGGCACGAAGAAGGCCTGAACGTACTTCCGGTCGGCACGGGGTACCGTGTCGGCCTGAGGGGATGTAGCTCAATTGGCAGAGCACTGCCTTTGCAAGGCAGGGGTTAGGGGTTCGATTCCCCTCATCTCCACGTGAACGAGGTCGGCCCATCCTGTGGGTCGGCCTCGCTGGCGTTTTGGGAGGTTGCTGTGGTGCGCGGGGTGTCGGGGCGGGTTGCTGGGGTGGGGCGGTCGGCGACGGTGTCGCTGTTCGACCTGGTGGGGGAGTTGCGGGCGGCGGGGCGGTCCGTTGTGGATGTGAGTGGGGGGCAGCCGGACTTCGCCACCGGGGAGCACGTGGTGGCGGCGGCGGTGGCGGCGCTGCACGAGGGGTTCACGCACTACACGGCCAGCCGCGGGCTGCCCGAGCTGCGCGAGTTGGTGTCGGCGAAGCTGTTGGCGGACAACGGGATCGCGGTCCCGCCCGCCGACGTCGTGATCACGCCGTCGGCCAAGCACGGGTTGTACGCGGCGCTGCTGACCCTGTTGGACCCGGGGGACGAGGTGGTGGTGCCCACGCCGAGCTGGGTCAGCTACCAGGCGATGGCGCGGCTGGTGGGTGGTGTTCCCGTCGAGGCGGAACTGAGTGGTGCCAACGGGTTCCGGTTGACCCGGGAGGTGTTGGAAGGCGCTGTGTCGGGGCGGACCAAGGCGGTTCTGGTCAACACGCCCAACAACCCGACCGGGCGGGCGCTGGACGCGGAGGAGGCGCGGGTGCTCGCCGAGTTCGCGGTGGCGCACGACCTCTACGTGGTGGCGGACGAGATCTACGAGGCGGTGCTGTTCGACGGGCGGCGGCACCTCAGCGTGGCCGCGCTGCCGGGGTGCGCCGAGCGGACGCTGACCGTGAACGGGTTCTCCAAGAGCCACGCGATGACCGGGTGGCGGCTGGGGTGGGTGGCCGGGCCGGGTGCGGTCATGGCGGAGCTGGTGAAGGTGCAGGAGCACACCGTGAGCTGCGCGGGGTCGTTCGTGCAGCGCGGCGGGATCGCGGCGCTGAGCGGGCCCGAGGAGTACGTCGCGGGGATGGTGGAGTCCTACGACCGGCGGCGGCGGGTGGTGGTCGACGGGCTCAACGCGCTGCCCGGGGTGTCCTGCGCCCTGCCGGAGGGGACCTTCTACGCGTTCGCCGACATCTCCGGCGCCGGGAAGGGCGGCTCGGTCGGGTTCGCGGAGTGGGCGCTGCGGGACGCGGGCGTCGCCGTCACCCCGGGGGTGGCGTTCGGGGCGGGCGGCGAGGGGTACGTGCGGCTGTCGTTCGCGGCGCCGGTGGACGTGGTGCACGAGGCGTTGGCGCGGTTGGCGCGGGCGCTGGGCTGAGGTTCCACGTGGAACCACACGGCGCGTGATCTGGTCCGGGCCAAAACCACCCGCCCGGGTGAGGGACTGTCCGGGCGGGTGGTGGCCGTGGTCGGTCACGCGGTGACGGTCTCCCGGCGGCTCGACGAGGAGCGGGAGAAGAACTGGTCGACGGCCCAGGCGCCCGGGCCGAGGAAGGCGATCAGCAGGAACGCCCAGCAGAACATGGCCGAGGGCTCACCGCCGTTCTCCATCGGCCACAGGCCCTCCGGGGCGTGCACGACGAAGTACGCGTACGCCATGGAGCCCGAGGCGATCAGCGCCGCCCACCTGGTGAACAGCCCCAGCAGGACCAGCGCGCCCGCCACCAACTGGATGGCCGCGGCCCACCAGCCCGGCCAGGCGGCGAACTCGGGCGTGCGACCCGCCCGGCCCAGGACGCCGAACAGCGTGGCGACGCCGTGGGCGGCGAACAGCAGACCGACGACGATCCGGAACAGGGCGAGCACATGGGGCTTGGTCCGGTCGAACAAGTCCATCTTCGCTCTCTCTCACTCGAATCAGCAGGGAGGTGTTCGGCTTCCATTGGTGGCGGGGGACCACCGACGGTGTGTATGCCTCTGCGGTGAGTGAGGTTCAAAGAGTGCTGTGGCCCACAGGGGGTCTCGATCTGGTTGACTTGCTCTCGCTATGAGACGAGCCGTGATACTTGCCGCGCCCCTGCTCGCCCTCGCGGCGTGCACCACCGACTCCGCGCCGCCGCCCGCGTCGGACGCCCCGACGACCTCGGCGACCCGGGCCGCGGCGCCGACCACGCGGGCGGAGGCGGCGCCGCCCGCCGAGCCGGAACCGGTCGCCGACGGGCCGTGCCCCTACCTGACCAGCGCCGTCGTGGCCGACGCGAACGGGCAGCACGTCACCAAGGTGCGCACCTCGGCGGACAAGCCGACCCCGGCGTGCTTCTTCTACCGCCCCGACGGCAGCGTTCAGCTCACCATCCGGGTGTACCAGGGGGAGCCCGCGGTGGCGAAGGCGCTGGTCGACCAAGCGGCGCCGATCGACACCTCCAACCCGGCGAGTTCGCCCGCGGGCTGGGAGGGCGGCTCCATCTCGGGTGAGGAGAACGCCGTCTACGCCGTCGCCAAGGGCGGTTCGGCGGTGGTGGTCGATTCCAACCAGAAGCAGACGATCAAGGCCAGGCGGATCGCCGAGGCCGCCATCGAGAACCTGGGCCTGTAGGCAGACCACTGGCCCGCAACCCCGGATCGCGGGGGTGCGGGCCAGTGGGATCTACGCCGGTCCTCGTCGGACTAGTTCTTGTCGGACCCGATCGGCTTGGTGGGCTTGCCCTGGCCGTTGGTCTCGGGCGCGCCGACCGGCTTCTCCGCCGCCTTGGGGGGCACGGGAGCCGCCGGGGCCGCTGCCGCCGCCGGAGTGGGCTTCGCCACAGGGGCGGCAGCCGTCGGGGCGGGCTTGGCGGGCGCGGGCTTGGCGGGCGTCGGCTTGGCGGGCACGACCGGCTGCTGGGCCGGGGCCTGCTGCTTGCCCTTGAGCGCCGCGGCGGCACCGGCGCCGAGCGCGGCCAGCAGGATCAGCCACGGCCAGCGGCGGCTCTTCTTGTTGGCCGGGTCCTTGGCGGCGGCGCGCGCCGCGACCTTGGCCGCCTTGATCTGCGCCTGCAACTCGCCGCGGTACTGCTTGACCTGCGGCTTGAGGTCCTTCTTGAGCTGCTTGACCTGCTTCTTCACCGGCGCGGTCGCGGCGACTGCGCTCTTGACCGTCTTGTTCTTCGCCGCGTCCTTCTGGGCCTGCTTCGCGGCCTTCGCCAGGTCCTTGCGGGTCTGCTCGGCGGTCTTGGCCAGGCGCTTGCGCGCCCTGCGGGTCGAGGCCATCGCTTCCTCCCTGGCCACCTGCGCGCTCTCCGCGAGCGCACCGGCGACCTGCTGCGGGGCGAGGCCCTTCGCGGCCAGCTTCTGCTCGGCGACGTGTGCCGCCTCGGCACCCGCCTGACCGGCGCGAACGGCGCCCTCTCGCACCGCGCGCCAGCCGGTGCCGACGGCCTTGCCGACCGTCTCTCCGGCCCGGGTCATGGCTTCACCTCGTCCATCTCGTCGATCTCGTGCTCGAACACAGTTGTCTTCCACGACGTACCCAATCCTGCCCGTTCCAGACGGATTTCGCCGAAGATGGCACGATGGCGTCGTGGCTGACAGCAACGCATCCCTCGTTGGGACGAAGGTAACCGTCACCCTGCACACCAGTGAGGGCGACATCCGGATCAACATGTTCCCGGACCAGGCTCCGAAGACCGTGTCCAACTTCGTTGGGCTGGCCGAGGGCACCAAGGACTACAGCACGGAGAACGCGAGCGGCACCAAGTCCGGTCCGTTCTACGACGGCGCGGTGTTCCACCGGGTCATCGACGGCTTCATGCTCCAGGGCGGCGACCCGACCGGCACCGGCCGCGGCGGTCCCGGCTACCAGTTCGCCGACGAGTTCCACCCGGAGCTCCAGTTCAACAAGCCCTACCTGCTGGCCATGGCCAACTCGGGCGCGAACACCAACGGCTCGCAGTTCTTCATCACCGTCGGCCCGGCGACCTGGCTGAACTTCAAGCACACCATCTTCGGCGAGGTGGCCGACCAGGGCTCGCGCACCGTGGTGGACAAGATCGGGCACGCGCCGACCGGCCCGGGCGACCGCCCGCTGACCGACGTCGTGATCAAGAACATCACCGTCGAGCGCGCCGAGGGCTGAGTGGGAAACCCGCCGCACCAACCGCAGCCCGGGGCGCAGGCGGGCCTGCCCGCCTGCGCCCGGCACCCCGACCGGCAGACCGCGCTGAGCTGCACCCGGTGCGGTCGCCCGGCCTGCCCGGAATGCCTGGTCGAGGCCTCGGTCGGCTTCCAGTGCGTCGACTGCGTGCGGGAGGGCAACCGGGGCGTCCGGCGGCCCACCACCGTCGCCGGGGCGGCGCTCGCGTCGAAGCCGGTGCTGGTGCCCGTGCTCGTCGGGCTCAACGCGGTGATGTACGCCATCACCGCGCTGCTGGCCCGCGACCCGATGTCGAACGAGAACTCCGACCTGTTCCACGCGCTGTCGGCCTACGCGCCGTCCATCGCGGCGGGGCAGTGGTGGCGGGTGGTGACGGCGGGCTTCCTGCACTTCGGCCTGCTGCACCTGGTGGTCAACATGGTGGCGCTGTGGTTCCTGCGCGATCTGGAGCTGCTGCTGGGCAAGGTGCGGTTCGGCGTCGTCTACCTGGTTTCGGTGGTCGGCGGGTCGGTGGGGACGTACCTGTTCAGCGCCCTGGGCACCGAGGGCGCGGGTGCCTCCGGGGCGATCTACGGCCTGCTCGGCGGGCTGCTGGTCGCGGTGATCCGGCTCAAGCAGGACCGGCACGCGCTGATGCAGGTCGTCGGGGTCATCGCGCTGAACCTGGCGTTCAGCGTGGCCATCCCGCAGATCTCGCTGCTGGCCCACCTCGGCGGCCTGGTCATCGGCGCGGTGCTGACCGCTGGGATGCTCTACGCGCCCGCGGCGCGGCGCACCCTGTGGCAGTCGCTCGTCGTCGCGGGGGTGCTGGTGGTGCTGGCGGTGGCCTTCGCCGTCCGCACGCCGCAGATCAACGAGCGGGTGTTCTGCCCGGAGCCCACCACCGGGGTGTGCTACCAGGTCCTGGGCTAGTCCTGGGCTAGGTCCGCAGCCGGAGCAGGGAGTCGACCACCTCGTGCGGTTCGACGCCCAGGTCGAGCTGCCCGAGCAGCACCAGGCCGGGCACCTCGGCGTTGTCCGCGTCGATCTCGACGACGCTGGACTCGCGGCCGAGCCTGCGGGTCCGCACCAGGCGGACGTTGACCTCGCGCCAGCGCCAGTGCCTGCTGCCGGTCAGCCCGCGGACGGTCACCCCTTCGTGGTCGGCGGCCAGCCGCGGGCGCGCGAGCGTGCCGAACAGCGCGGGCACGCCCAGCGCCACGGCGGCCACGGCGAGCAGCAGCGTGCCCCTCGGGTCGTCGATCAGCACCGCCAGCAGGGCGGCGACCAGGGCCGATGCCCAGGCGACACCGACGACGGCGGGGCGCGGGGACCAGTGCAGGGGGGTCACCCCTCCATGGTGCCGCATAGCTGTCCACAGGAGTTATCCACAATGGGGATGACTTACATCCGTGTGGTTCAATGACGTTGGGCCAAACGGCTCAACCCGTCCGTGCGAGGAGCGCACGACGGGGGAGTCCTGCTCCGCGGAGCGGGTGTCGGAGCGTCAGCGCCAGCGCATCGTCATGAGCAGGCCCGCGATCATCAGCGCGAAGCCGATGGCGAAGTTCCAGTTGCCCAGCTCGGCCATGAAGCCGATCTTCTCGCCCGCGATGTAGTTGACGACCAGCCAGGCGAGCCCGATCAGCATCACGCCCAGCATCACCACGACGTACACCGGGTGCGACGGGCCTGCCTGCTTCACCTTGACCGGCGTGCGCCGGTCGGTGGTGGGGGCGGTGTAGACGGCCTTCTTGCGGACCTTGGACTTGGGCATGTGTCCTCGCCTGACGTGGAGCGTTGGGTGCGGTGCGGTTCGTTCTGGCAGGTCGTTCCGGCAGGTTCGTTCAGCACAGGCGCAACTCCCGCCGGAGCAACACGTTAACGTAAACGGACAGGGCAGCGAATCACCAGTCGCCAACGATCTGACCCCGCCCGCGGGCAGGCCGTGCAGGGAGGAGCCCCGCGTGAGCACGGTGGACCACAGCGATCCCCCGGTTTCCGACACCCGCGTCGGCCCGGCGGGTGGCGGGAACCGGCGCGACCCGGTGCGCACCGCCGTGCGCGCGATCGGTGAGCTGCTGATCACCGCGGGCCTGGTGGTGCTGCTGTTCGTCGTCTACGAGGTGTACGTCACCGACATCACCTCGGCGGCCAAGCAGCGCGACGCGACCGCGGCCCTCGACCAGGAGTGGCAGCAGGGCACCCCCGAGGAGCAGCAGCAGCGCCAGGAGCACTACGACGGCCCGGAGGGCTCCGGCATCGCCAAGATGTACGTCCCCGCGTTCGGCGCCGACTACTCCTTCACCATCCTGCGGGGCACCACCGAGAAGACCCTTGAGGTCGGCCCCGGCCACTACACCGAGAGCGGCGACCCCGGCCTGCCCGGCAACTTCGCCGTCGCGGGCCACCGGGTCGGCAAGGGTGCCCCGTTCAACGACATCGACCTGCTGAACTCCTGCGACGCGATCGTGGTGGAGACGCGTTTCAGCTGGTTCGTCTACCGGGTGCTGCCCAAGGCCGACGAGGTGGCGGACTGGGCGAGCCGGGCGGCGGACCCCCGGTGCACCGGGGTCGGCCCGCTCGGCGCCCCCTACGACCGGGTCGTCGGCCAGGAGATCGTCTCGCCCACCCAGGGCTCGGTGATCCTGCCGGTGCCCAACCGCGACGACGTGACCGACAACGCGGGCGCGACCGCGTCGCTGATGACGCTGACCACCTGCCACCCCCGCTTCTCCGACCGCGAACGGCTCGTCGTGCACGCCGTGATGGTCAAGCAGTGGGCCAAGAACCCGGACAAGCCCGGCGAGACGCCGCCCGAGTTGAAGGAGACGAGCTGATGTACGGGTGGATCTGGCGGCACCTGCCCGGCCCGGTCGCCGTTCGGGCGATCACCGCGGTGCTGCTCGTGGCGGGCGTGGTCGCGCTGCTGATGTTCGTGGTGTTCCCGTGGGCGGAGCCGAAGCTGCCGTTCAACCAGGTGACCACCCAGTAGCGGTGGACGGCGGCGGTAGCTTGTGGGTATGCGCGTTCTGGTCGTCGACAACTACGACAGCTTCGTCTACAACCTGGTGCAGTACCTCGCCCAGTTGGGCGCCGAGTGCACGGTCTGGCGCAACGACGCCCCCGAGCTGTCGGCCGCCGACGCGCTGAGCGGGTTCGACGCGGTCCTGGTCAGCCCGGGGCCGAGCACGCCCGAGCGGGCCGGGCAGAGCATCGACGTGGTCAAGCGCTGCGCGCAGGCCCGGCTGCCGCTGCTCGGCGTGTGCCTCGGGCACCAGGCCATCGGTGTCGCCTGGGGCGCCACGGTCGACCGGGCGCCGGAGCTGCTGCACGGCAAGACGAGCCTGGTCGGCCACAGCGGCGCCGGGGTGCTCGCCGGGCTGCCCGACCCGTTCACCGCCACCCGTTACCACTCGCTGACCGTGCTGCCGGAGACGATCCCGGACGAGTTCGAGGTCACCGGGCGGACCGAGACCGGCATCGTGATGGCCATGCGGCACCGGGAGCTGCCGATCGAGGGCGTGCAGTTCCACCCGGAGTCGGTGCTGACCGACGGCGGTCACCGGATGCTCGCCAACTGGCTGGCGTCGGCCGGGTTCCCGGTCGCCGAGGCCACCGTGTCGGAGCTGGAGCAGGGGATGCGCAAGCTCACCGCCGCCATCTCCTCCTGAACCCGGAACGCGAAGAGGGCCGCCCCCCACCTCGGGGAGCGGCCCTCTTCGCGCGTTCGACTACCGGGTCGGGTTGGTGGAGGTACCGCCGCCACCGCCGAGCGGGGACGTGCCGATCCGGACGTTGATCGTCTCGTCCTTGGCGATCTTGTCGCCCGGCTGCTGCTCCTGCTCGGTCACCTTGCCGACCTCGCGCGGGTCGAGGGTCTCGTCGTCGACCACGTTGAACGAACCGTTCCAGCCCACCTGCTTGAGCGCGGCCTCGGCCTCGGCGCGCGTCTTGCCCACCAGGTTCGGCATGTCGACCTCGATCTTGTCGCCGTTGGAGACGCTCAGCACGATCGTCAGCCCTGGTGCGACGCTGCCGGTCTTCGGCGCCTGGTCGACGACCGTGCCCACCGGCTTGTCCGAGGACACGTCCTTGCGCTGCGGGGTCAGCCCGACCGCCTTGAGGTTCGCCGCCGCGGTGTCGTAGTCCTGGCCGACCAGGTTCGGCACGTCCACCTTGGCGGGCTGCTTGCCGATCGTCAGCCGGACCTCGCTGCCCACGCTGGCCTGCGTGCCCGCCGCCGGGCTGGTCCGCAGCACCTTGCCGTAGAGGTCCTCGTCGTCGGTCTGCTCCTCGTCGACCGTGGCCGACACGGTGAGCTTGGCCGCCTGCAGGGCGGCGGTCGCCTCCTGCTGCGACTGGCCCGCCACGTCGGGGACGGCGACCTTCTGCGGCGACTCGCCGATGCGGACGGTGATCCGCTCGCCCTTGCGCAGGTTGGCGCCCGCGGCCGGGTCGGTGCCCAGGACCTTGTCGATCCGGTCCGGGCCGCACGGGCCCGGGGTGCCCGCGTCGGTCTGCTGGCACGGCACGCCCTGGCGCACCGGCTGGAAGCCGAGCTGGTTGAGCTGGGCGAACGCCTCGGCCTCGGTCTTGCCCGCCACGTCCGGGACCGGGACGTTGTCCCCGCCGGTCTGCTTCTCGTCCCCGCTGGTCAGGAAGAACAGCAGCCCGATCAGGCCGACCACGATCAGGCCGACCAGCACGATCAGCCAGGTCTTGCGCTGCCTGCGCCGCCGCTCCTCGTCCTCGTCGGCGTAGTCGTCGTAGTCGTACTCGTCGGCCATCGACTCCGGGCGGTGGCGCCCGCGCATCTCCGGCTGCGGGCTGCGCGCGCCGAGCACGGCGGTGCGGTCCTCGTCGGTCATCACCATCGGGGCGGCGGGCCGCTGCCCGGACAGCACCCGGACGATGTCGGTGCGCATCTCCGCGGCCGACTGGTAGCGGTTCGCCGCGCCCTTCGACATCGCCTTGAGCACGATCGCGTCGAGCTGCGGGCTCACCCGGGGGTTGACCTGCGACGGCGAGCGCGGGTCCTCGCGGACGTGCTGGTAGGCCACCGCGACCGGGGAGTCACCGGTGAACGGGGGTTCGCCGGTCAGGAGTTCGAACAGCACGCAGCCGGTGGCGTACACGTCGCTGCGGGCGTCGACCGACTCGCCGCGGGCCTGCTCCGGCGACAGGTACTGGGCGGTGCCGATGACCGCCGAGGTCTGGGTGACCGCGACCTGGCCGTCGGCCACCGCGCGGGCGATGCCGAAGTCCATCACCTTGACCGCGCCGGTCTTGGTGATCATCACGTTGGCGGGCTTGACGTCGCGGTGCACGATGCCGTGCCGGTGGGAGAAGTCCAGCGCCGCGCACACGTCGGCCATGATCTCCATGGCGCGCTGGCCGGGCAGCGGTCCCTCGGTCTTGACGATGTCGCGCAGGGTCCGCCCGTCGACGAACTCCATCACGATGTAGGGCAGCGGGCCCGTGTCGATCCGGGTCTCGCCGGTGTCGTAGACGGCGACGATCGCGGGGTGGTTCAGCGCGGCGGCGTTCTGCGCCTCGCGGCGGAACCGCTCCTGGAACTGGGGGTCGCGGGCGAGGTCGGCGCGCAGGACCTTGACCGCGACCTCGCGGCTGAGCCGGACATCGCGGCCGCGGTGGACCTCGGACATGCCGCCATAGCCGATCGTCTCGCCGATCTCATAGCGGTTGGAGAGCAGTCGCGGTGTGGTCATCAGTGCGTAGTCCCGCTCCTAGTCAAGTCCTGTCCCATCAAGGTGGTGCCCGGTGCGCCGACCATCAAGGCGGTCCGTCGCGCTGCGGGTCGCAGACGATCCGCACCGAGGTCCCGACCCGCACCATCCCGGTCGGGCTGAGCGAGGTGACGAGGCAGTTCGCCGGGTCCTCCGGGGTGGTGCCCTGGCCCGCGGTGACCACCGTCGACCGCAGCCGCAGCGTGCCCAGCTCCACCACCACGTCGGCGGCGCCGCGGCCGACGTAGTCCTCGCGGACCACGTCGACGAACGGCCCACCGCCGGTCGTCGGGTTGGCGGTCGGCAGTGGCAGCCCGGGGCCGCCCGGCTCGGTGTCCTCCACCGTGGGCTCGGGGAACTCCGTCGGCTCGGGCTGCTGGGTGGTCTCGACCTCGCCGCCCCGGTCGTCGGCGTCGCGCGGGGCCTGGTCGCCGCGGAAGATCGCGGGCAGGCCGAACGCCAGCGCCGTGATCAGCGCGACCGCCAGCACCGCGATGGTGATCCACAGGCCGGTGCGCGACTCCCGCGGCGGGTGCGCGGGCGCCCCGAAGCCGCCGGACGGGCCGCCGGGCTGACCGGGGGGCGGGGTCACCGGGACCATGCCGGGGTGCGTGCCCGGGTGGGCGCCCACCCCCGGCCCGCCGTGGTGCTGCTGCTGCGCGCCCGCCATCGCCAGCCCGGACGGGGCGGGCAGCGGGCGGCCCGCGCGCACCGCGGCCACCGCGGCGGCGAACTCGCCGCCGTTGGCGTAGCGCTGCCTCGGGTCCTTGACCAGGGTCGCCTCGATCAGCGCCCGGGTGCCCGGCGGCACGTCCGGCGGCAGCGGCGGCGGCAGGTCGCGGATGTGCATCATCGCCACCGTCACCGCGTTCTCCGACAGGAACGGCCTGCGCCCGGTGAGGCACTCGTAGCCGACCACGGCCAGCGAGTAGACGTCGCTCGCCGGTTCCGCCTCGTGCCCGAGGGCCTGCTCGGGGGCGATGTAGTGCGCGGTGCCCATGACCATGCCGGAGCGGGTCACCGGGGCGGCGTCGGCGGCCTTGGCGATGCCGAAGTCGGTCAGCTTCACCACGCCGGTCGGGGTGATCAGGATGTTGCCGGGCTTGACGTCGCGGTGGACGTACCCGCGCTCGTGGGCGGCCTGCAACGCGTGCGCCGACTGCTCCAGGACGTCCAGCGTCCGGTCCGCGGCCAGCCTGCCCTCCTTGGCCAGGATCGCCGCCAGCGGGTCGCCCTCGACCAGCTCCATCACCAGGTAGGCGGTGTCCTCCGGGCCGTCGAGGACGGCCGCGGTCTCGCCGTAGTCGTGCACCCCGGCGATGCCCGGGTGGTTGATCGAGGCGGTGGTGCGCGCCTCGGTGCGGAACCGGTGCAGGAACTCGCCGTCGCCGGACAGCTCCGGCTTGAGGACCTTCACCGCGACCCGCCGGTCCAGCCGGGTGTCGGCGGCCTCCCACACCTCGCCCATGCCGCCGACCGCGATCCGGCGGGTGAGCCGGTAGCGGTCGGCGAGCAACTGGCCCGAGGTGAGCATGGTCAGCTCCCCCCGGCCAGCGCCGCGTTGATGGTCGCCCGGCCGACCGCGGCCGACAGCTTGCCGCCGGTGGCGGCCACGTCCTTGCTCTCCACCACGACGGCCACCGCGACCTTGGGGTCGTTGGCGGGGGCGAACGCCACGTACCAGGCGAACGGCGGGGTGTTCTTCGGGTCGTTGCCGGTCTCGGCGGTACCGGTCTTGGAGGCGATCACCAGGTCGCCGCGCTTGCCCGCGCCGCCGGTCTTCGCCTCGGACTCGACCATCATGTCGCGGAGCTGCTCGGCGGAGCTGCGGGACATGGCGTCGCCGAGGCTGTCGGTGTCGAAGTCGGAGATCTTCGACAGGTCCGGCGCCAGGATCGACTTCACGAGCTGCGGGCGCATCCGCTCGCCGCCGTTGGCGATGGTGGCGACGATCTCGGCGTTCTGCAGCGGCGTCAGCCGCACGTCGCGCTGCCCGATCGCGCTCTGGTAGATCGCGTTCGAGTCCGACAGCGACATGCACTCGTCCGGCTTCGGGCCGACGCAGGACTGCACCACCGGCATCGGCACGGTCAGGTTGTCCTCGCCGATGCCGAACTTCTCCGCCTGCTCCAGGAACTTCTCGTCGCCGAGGTCGTGCGCGAGCTGGGCGAAGGCGGTGTTGCACGACAGCGCCAGCGCGGTCGTCATCGACACCGAGTCCCGGTTGTTGTCGCAGAAGCCGCGGTTGTAGTTGCGCAGCTCCGACCCGCCGACCGCGATCCGGTCGGTCGAGGTGACCGGGTCGTCCTTGGTCCGGCCGTCCTCCAGCGCCGCCGCGGCCACCACCAGCTTGAACGTCGACCCCGGCGGGTAGCTTTCGGCGATCGCCCGGTTCAGCATCGGCTTGGCCGGGTTGTCCTTGTTGTAGCCGTTCCAGGCCTGCTCCTGGGCGTCGCCGTCGTGCGCCGAGAGCGGGTTCGGGTCGTAGGACGGGGTGCTGACCATGGTCAGGATCTCGCCGGTCTTCGGGTTCAGCGCCACCACCGCGCCCTTGAACCCGTTGCTCTCCATCGCCTGGTAGGCGGCGGTCTGCGCGGCCGGGTTGATGGTCAGCTCGACGTTGCCGCCGCGCGGGTCGCGACCGGTGATCAGGTCCGACAGCCTGCGCACGAACAGCCGGTCGTCGGAGCCGTTGAGGATCTCGTCCTCGGCCTTCTCCAGGCCGCCCGCGCCGTAGCGGGTCGAGTAGAAGCCGGTGACCGGGGCGTACAGCGGGCCGTTGGTGTACTGGCGCAGGTAGCGCAGGCGGTCGTTGGTGGCCTGCACCGTCGCCAGGATCTCGGGGTTGTCGCCGGAGCGGACGAGGATCTTGCCCCGCTCGCGGGAGTACTCCTCCAGCGCGATCCGCTTGTTGTTGATGTTCTTGCGGTAGTCGTCGGCCTTGAAGATCTGGATGTAGGTGACGTTGGCCAGCAGCAGGATGACCATCCCGAGCATGGCCAGGCCGACGCGGCGCAGCGGGGTGTTCACGACGGCCGCTCCACCATGACCGTGTGCGCCTCGGCGATCGGGGCCTGCGGGACCGGCCGGGGCCGGGAACCGCTCTGCGGGCGGCGGGCGGCGTCGGAGATGCGCAGCAGGAGGGCCACCAGGATGTAGTTGGCGAGCAGGGACGAGCCGCCGTAGGACAGGAACGGGGCGGTGATGCCGGTCATCGGGATCAGCTTGGTGACCCCGCCGACGACCACGAACACCTGCATGATCAGCAGGAACGACAGGCCGCCGCCGAGCAGCTTGCCGAAGGTGTCGCGGACCGCGAGCGCGCTGCGCATCCCGCGCAGCGCCAGCACCGCGTAGATCAGCAGCAGCGCGGCCAGGCCGATGAAGCCAAGCTCCTCGCCGATGGCGGCGACGATGAAGTCGGTGTTGGCCAGCGGCACCAGGTCCGGGCGGCCCGCGCCGAGGCCGGTGCCGCCGACCCCGCCGGTGCCCAGGCCGAACAGCGCCTGCGCGATCTGGTAGCCGCCGCCGATGTCGTTGTAGGTGGCCAGCGGGTCGAACCAGTTGGCCACCCGCTGCTGCACGTGGGTGAACAGCTTGTAGGCCACGAACGCGCCGCCGACGAACAGCGTGACGCCGATGCCCACCCACACGCCGCGCTCGGTGGCGACGTAGAGCATCACCAGGATCGTGCCGTAGAACAGCAGCGAGGTGCCCAGGTCCTTCTGGAAGACCAGCACGCCCAGCGACATCGCCCAGGCGAACAGGACCGGCCCCAGGTCGCGGGCGCGCGGCAGGTCGATGCCCAGCACCCGGCGGCCCGCGGCCATGAACAGGTCGCGCTTGGAGACCAGGAACGCCGCGAAGAAGACCAGCAGCAAGACCTTGGAGAACTCACCTGGCTGGATGGAGAACGGACCGACCCGCAGCCAGATCTTCGCGCCGTTGATGGTCGGGGCGATGAAGCCGGGCAGCACCGCGGGCAGCGCCAGCAGCACCAGCCCGGCCAGGCCGAAGGTGTAGCTGTACTTGGTCAGCGTGCGGTGGTCCTTGATCAGGATCAGCACCGCGAGCAGCAGCGCCAGTGCGACCGTGGTCCACAGGATCTGCTTGGGGACGTCGTTGTTGAACTCCCGGCCCGCCTGGATCGCGCGCTCGCTCAGCGCCAGGTCGATCCGGTAGATGATCACCAGCCCGAGCCCGTTGAGCACCGCCACGCAGGGCAGGATCAGCGGGTCGGCGTACGGGGCGAACCGGCGCACCGCCACGTGCGCCACGCCGAACAGGGCCAGGAAGGCCAGGCCGTACCAGACGATCCGGAAGGTGAGCGTCTGCTCCTGGTTGGCCTCCACCAGCATCAGCGCACCGGTCACCAGCGCCGCGGCGAAGCCGAGCAGCCACAGCTCGGTGCCGCGCCGCGTCGGCGTGGTGCTCTCGGCGGCCGCGCCCTGCCCGACCGCCGGACTCCCCACCGCGCCCTGGGCCGGTGATGCCATCAGCCGCCGCCCTTGTCCTCGTCGCGCGGCTGGCGGCAGGCGCCCGCCGGTGCGGGGTCGGTGGAATCGGTGGTGCTCGTGGCGCTGTCGGTCGTCGTGGTCGGGCCCACGGCTGTGGTCGTGGCGACGCCGGTGCTCGGCAGGGGGGCCGCGGGCGGGGCGCCCGGGGTCTCCGTCGGGGTCGCCTGGTCGGCCGGGTCCTCGCACAGCGGCAGCCGGTTCGTGCGGAGCTGGCTGAGCTTCTCCCTGGCGTCGGACAGGTTGTCGGCGGTGTTGCGGCCCGAGCGCACCACGTCCTGGCCGATGGAGTTCAGGTCGTCGACGTAGAGCCGGTCGCACGGCACCGGGTCTTCCGGGCCGCAGCTCCCCTGGACCTGGCTGTTCAGCGACAACCCCAGGACGCTGCCCTGGATGCCCTGGAAGATGGCGACCTCACCCGCGCCGCCCTCCCCGATGAAGTACTGCGTGTTGACCCAGTACCGGACCCCCACCGCGCCCGCGCCCAGCAGCAGCGCCACCAGCAGCAGGACCAGCAGCGCGCGCAACCGCTTGCGCTTCTTGATCTTGGGGTCCGGCGGCTCCGGCTGGGCCTGCGGCCGGGGCGCCGGGCGCGGCGCGGTGATCGCCCCCGCGCGCGACGCCGGGGAATCCGGCGGCGGCCGCTCGTCGGAACCGTTGCCCGCGGCACCGCCGACGATCGGGTTGTTGTCGCCGTAGTCGATGTCCACCACGTCGGCGATGATCACCGTGACGTTGTCCGGCCCACCGGACTTCAGCGCCAGCTCGATCATCCGGTCCGCGCACTCCTGCGGGTCCGGGATCTGGATCGCCTCGCTCAGCGTCTCGTGGCTCACCGGCCCCGACAGCCCGTCCGAGCACAGCAGGTACCGGTCGCCCGGGCGGGCCTCGCGCACGGTCAGCGTCGGCTCGACCTCGTGCCCGGTCAGCGCCTTGAGCAGCAGCGAACGCTGCGGGTGCACCGCGGCCTCGTCCTCGGTGATCCGGCCCTCGTCGATCAGCGACTGCACGAACGTGTCGTCGTGCGTGATCTGGGTGAACTGGCCGTTGCGCTGCAGGTAGACGCGCGAGTCGCCGACGTGCACCAGGCCCAGGCGGTTCCCGGCGAACAGGATCGCCGACAGCGTCGTGCCCATCCCGTCCAGGTCCGGGTCGCCCGCGACCAGCTCGGCGATGGCGCCGTTGCCCGCGAGGGTCGCCTCGCGGAGCTGCCCGAGCAGGTCGTCGCCGGGCTCGTCGTCGTCCAGCGGGGCCAGGGCGGCGATGACCACCTTGCTGGCCACCTCGCCCGCGACGTGGCCGCCCATGCCGTCGGCCAGGGAGAGCAGGCGGGGGCCCGCGTACACGGAGTCCTGGTTGTTGGAGCGCACCAGGCCCCGGTCGCTGCGGGCCGCGTAACGGAGTACCAGGGTCATGAGCGCAGCTCGATCACCGTCTTGCCGATGCGGATCGGGACGCCTAGCGGCACCCGGAGGGGTTGGGTGACCTTAGCCCGGTCCAGGTACGTCCCGTTCGTCGAGCCCAGATCTTCCACGTACCAGTCCGTTCCGCGCAGCGACAGCCGGGCGTGCCGGGTCGAGGCGTAGTCGTCGTCGAGCACCAGCGTCGAGTCGTCCGCCCTGCCCATCATGATCGGCCGCCCGTCCAGGGTGATCCGGGTGCCCTGCAGGGCCCCGTGCGTCACCACCAGTTGCCTGGGCGCCTTCCCGCGCACTTTCTTCTCCGACGACCTGCGGAACCCGGGCACCGCCACGCGGAGCCCGGACGCGGCGTACAGGTCCGACCGGACCACCCGCAGCGCGGCAAGCACAAAGAGCCAGAGCAGGGCAAGGAACCCCGCTCTGGTCAACTGCATGACCAACTCTGGCACTTGTTGTTGCCGCTCCCGCTTCTCACCGGCAGGTCCGCTCGCGCCGGACCCACCCCACCGGACCAGATCCAGCACGAGGACTGCCCGGGCCCACGAACCCCCGGACAGCCCCCCAGGACGTCTGGCCCCTCTCGGACGTTGCCCGCCCCTGCGGGCAGGCCGGTCAGCCCTGCGTACGGAACACCAGCGAAGAGTGCCCGATGCGCACCACGTCGCCGTCGGCGAGCTGCCAGGTCTGCACCGGGGTGCCGTTGACCGTGGTGCCGTTCGTCGAGCCCAGGTCCGCCAGCGTGGCGCTCTGACCGTCCCAGGTGATCTCCAGGTGCCTGCGCGACACGCCGGTGTCCGGCAGCCGGAAGTCCGCGTCCTGGCCCCGGCCGACGACGTTCCCGCCCTGCTTGAGCGAGTAGTTGCGGTTGGAACCGTCGTCGAGCTGCAGGCTGGCCGAGAGCTGCCGCTGGGTCTGCACCGCGGGCGGGGCGTAACCGCCCTGCTGCCCGTACGGGTCCTGGCCGTACCCCTGCTGCTGGCCGTAGCCCTGCTGGTCGTAGCCGCCCTGCTGCTGGCCGTAACCCTGGTTGTAGCCCTGGTCGTACCCCTGCTGCTGGCCGTAACCCTGCTGGTCGTAGCCGCCCTGCTGCTGGCCGTAACCCTGGTTGTAGCCCTGGTCGTAGCCCTGCTGGCCGTAACCGGCGCCCTGCTGGTCGTAGCCACCCTGCTGGCCGTAACCCTGCTGGTCGTAGCCGCCTTGCTGCGGCTGCTGGCCGTAGCCCTGCTGCTGGCCGTAGTTGGGATCGTTGCCGTACTGCCCCTGGCCGTACCCGTACTGCTGTCCGTAAGGGTCGCCCTCGGGCGCTTGGCCGTAGCCGGGAGGCTGGCTCATGGATGGGTCTCCTGCGTTGCGGGGTTGTGCCGACCGTCTGCCTGCCTGGTGGCCTGCGCCCGAGACGTGAGCCTTCACGTCGGGGTCGACGGACGAGCGGGTTCGGAACTGTCCGGTGTGCAGCGCGTCGGAGCGCTCCAAGGAGACTACGACGTCGCCGTAGGTGTCCCAGCCGTGCTCGCTGAGATGCTCGGCCACGCAGTCCGCGAGCAGCGCCTTCATGCGGTCTTCATCGCCCGCGAAGTTGTCGTGGTCGCCGGGCCCGAGCTGAACCACGTAGTGGTTCGGCGCCAGCATCCGGCCACCAGCCAACTCGCGGACGTTGTCCTCGCTCTCGCGCTGCAACGCCTGCGCCACCTCCTGGGGCACCACGTTGCCACCGAAGACACGCGCGAAGGAGTTGCCCACGATGTCCTCCAGCTTGCGGTTCAACCGCTGCCCGATGCCCATGGACCCTCCTTCCCGTGCGTGCTCCTGTGCCGATCGTATCCGGGTGCGCCAGGCACGACACGGGGATGTGCGAACCCCGTGCGAGGCCCCCCGCGGACCGTGCTAGTGTTCTCCCCGTTCCCCCCGGGGAACACAACCACTCGGGCGAGTGGCGGAATGGCAGACGCGCACGGTTCAGGTCCGTGTGTCCGAAAGGACGTGGGGGTTCAACTCCCCCCTCGCCCACGTTGCGAGGCGAGTGCTCATGTAGAGCACTCGCCTCTTTCGTTTTCGCACTGGGGGGCGACCCCCCAGACCCCCACGGTGCGTGCTCCCTGGGTTGGCGGGCGCTGGGCGCGATCGTGTTGACCAGCGGGGATCTCCTGCGGAGAGTGATTTGGCGACCTTGTTCGGCGACCTTGTCTGGAGACGGGGCTCGGGGTGGATGCGCGGTGGGGTGTTGGGCGCAGTGGGGGTCATCTGTGGGGATGGGGTGGATGGTGTGGTGGGGGTGGGTGAGTGGTGGGTGAGTGGTGGTCGGGGGGTTTGGGGTGGGGGTGGGTGGGGGTTTGCGTTGAGTGGTTGGGGGGTGGGGGGTGTGGGGTGGTGGTTGAGAGGGGTGTCTGAATTTGTTGCTGTGTGTGGTTGGTCGGGTGCTTAATGGAGTGTTGTTGTGGGGGGTGGAAATTTGGGGGGTGGATTGGCTGTGGGGGCGGAAAACGGGGGATGAGTGGTCGGCGGGAGTGGGAATGTGGGTGGGGTGGCGGTGTCGCGTAGCCCGATTGGGGGACTCTGTTTTTGCGGGTTTTCCTGGGGGTTGGCGAGTGATGATCTAGGTCACTGCACTGTGGGTAGTTTTTGTTGTCGTCGCTCAACCTGGTGCTCACCCGGATGGCGGGACAGTGGGGGTGAAGTCGGATTACCGGTCGTCGACCGGTCGCCGACGATGGATGGCCGCCGGTCGCAGGGGTGGGTGTCGAGGGTCTTATCGGTGGGGGTCGGACTGGTACTCAATTGAAGTACCAATCGACACCGCCCGAGCGGGGAACGCGAGTTCACCGGAGCGGGGGGAGAGAAGGGCGGAAGTTTGTGAGCGGCATTCCAGGGCGCACGGCGGTAACCGAGACTCTCAAGGCGCTGCCCGCTCAGCTCACCCCGCCGGTGGAACTCCCCGCCAGTGTGGACGAGTTGGCCGTTGGCGCGGTGGCCGCGCTCGGCTGGGTGGGGACGGTGCTGCCGGAGATGACGCTCTTCGGCCGCCGCGTCTGCCTGGTGGCCGACCTGCTGGCCGACGTGCACGCCGAGCGGATCTGCCTCGGGCAGGAGCCGGTGACCGACCGGGCCAGCGTCTCCACCTGGGCCTGGCCGGAACTGGCCGGGCGGGTGCCCGAGCCCGCGGTGCGCATCGTGGGCGCCGTCGCGGTGGCCCGGCACTGGCGCACCGGCCTGGCCAACGCGGTGCCCTTCCTGCGCTACGGCGAGGCCGCGATGGTGCTGCCCACCTCCGCCGTGCTCACCCACGACTACCTGGCCAACTGCCTGCCCCGGACCCGCGCCTACGGCGTCGCGGTGGCCAGCGCCGAGCCGGACGGCCAGGTGCAGGTCGACCTGCCCGCGCGCACCGAGCGGGCGGTCCCCGAGGCCGACAGCCTCTACCGCTGGGTCAGCGAACTGGCCTACGACCAGATCCTCGACTCTGCGGGACCGGCGCCCCGGTCGTAGCCTCGGCCCCATGCGCATCGTCATAGCGGGTGGCCACGGCAAGATCGCGCTGTTGCTCACCCGGCTCGCCGCCGGGCGCGGCGACACCGTGGTCGGGCTGGTCCGCAACCCCGACCACGTCCAGGACGTCCGCGACCACGGTGGGGACGCCGTCGTGCTCGACCTGGAGTCGGCTTCCGCCGAGCAGGTCGCCGCCGCCCTCGCCGGTGCCGACGCCGCAGTGTTCGCCGCGGGCGCCGGGCCGGGCAGCGGCACCGCCCGCAAGGAGACCGTCGACCGCGACGCCGCCGCACTGCTGGCCGACGCCGCCCTCATCGCGGGCGTGCGGCGCCACGTGCAGATCAGCGCCATGGGCATCGACCGCGCCGACGACCCCGGGGTGGACGAGGTCTTCGCCGTCTACCTGCGCGCCAAGAACGCCGCCGAGCGCGCCCTGCGCGACCGGGACCTCGACTGGACGATCCTGCGCCCCGGCAGGCTCACCGACGACCCGGCCGTGGGCGCGGTGGCCCTCGCCGAGTCCGTCGAACCCGGCGCGGTGAGCCGGGCCGACGTGGCCGCGGTCGTGCTGGCGCTGCTCGACGCCCCGGGCACCGCCGGGCTCACTGTGGAACTCGTCGGCGGTGGCACCCCGGTCGCCGAGGCGGTTCAGTCGCTGCCCAGGACCCGCGCCGAGTAGGGGTTGCGGAACCGGCCCTCCGGGTCCACTTCGGACCGCACCCGGCGGAAGTCGTCGAACCGGGGGTAGCGCCCGCGCAGCGCCTCGGCGTCGAGGGTGTGCACCTTCCCCCAGTGCGGCCGACCGCCGACCTGGGCGACGACCGCCTCGAACAGGTCGAAGTACGCCCGGTACGGCATCCCGACGTACTGGTGGATGGCCAGGTACGCCGAATCGCGACCGTACGCGGTGGACAGCCAGATGTCGTCGGCCGCGGCGACGCGCACCTCCACCGGGAACATCACCGGGTCGGCCAGCCGGGGCACCCGGGCGCGCAGCTCGCCGAGCACGTCGGCCAGCGCCTCACGCGGGATCGCGTACTCCGACTCCACGAACCGCACCCGCCTGCTGGTCACGAACACCCGGTGCGAGACGTCGCTGTAGGCGCGCGGGGACAGCGCCGAGGCCGAGAGCCGGTTCAGCGGGCGCACCAGCCGCGGCACCGCGCGCCCGACGCGGCACAGCGCGCCGAACGCCACGTTCTCCATCACCTCGTACTCGGCGAACCTGCGCACCGGTCCGAGCGGCCGGGGCCGCGCACCCTCGGGCAGCCGGTTGTTGCGCTTGGTCAGGGCCTTGTGGCCGTAGGGGAACCAGTAGAACTCGAAGTGGTCGTTCTCCGCGCAGTGCTCGTCGAGCCGGTCGAGCACCTCCGGCAGCGGTTCGGGCCGCTCCTGCGCGGAGAGCACGAACGCGGGTTCGGTCCGCAGCGTCACGGTGCTGATGACCCCGAGCGCGCCGAGGCCGACGCGGGCCGCGGCGAACAGGTCCGGGCGCTCGGTGTCCGAACAGGACACCGTGGAACCGTCCGCCAGCACCAGTTCCAGCGCCGACACCTGGGTGGCGAGACCGCCGAGCGCGGCGCCCGTGCCGTGCGTCCCGGTGGAGATGGCGCCGGAGACGGTCTGCGCGTCGATGTCGCCGAGGTTGGCCAGTGCCCGGCCGAGTCCGTCGAGTTCGGCGTTGAGGGCGGCGATCGTCGTGCCCGCGCGGACGGTCACCTCGCCGGTGCCCAGGTCGGCCGCGCACACCCCGGTCCACCGCGACAGGTCGAGCGCCAGGCCGTGCGCGGCGCCGATCGCGGTGAACGAGTGCCCGCTGCCGCGCGTGGTCACCGTCGTCCCGTGGTCGGCGGCCCACCGCACCGCCTCGGCGATCTCCCCGGGGTCGCGCGGGGAGCGCACCGCGGTCGCCGTGGCGGTCTCGGTGCCCGCCCAGTTGCGCCAGGCGAGTGCCGTGCTGCGGCCCATCCGAAACCTCCCGGTTCGACGTGAATGCTGTTCGCTTCACAGTCTGACCCATGTCGTACGGTGATCGGGTGGACCCCGAAGCCCAGCGCGCCCGGCTCGACACCGCCACCGCTGACCTCGACCCCCCGGTGGCGGTGGTCGACCTCGACGCGTTCGACCGCAACGCCGACGACCTGGTGCGCCGCGCGGCCGGGCGCCCCATCCGGGTGGCCAGCAAGTCGATCCGCTGCCGGTCGCTGCTGGAGCGGGTGCTGCGCAAGCCCGGCTTCGCGGGTGTGCTGGCCTACGCGCTGCCGGAAGCCCTGTGGTTGCACGGGAACTGGGCGGGCACCGACCTGGCGGGCACCGACATCCTGGTCGCCTACCCGACCGCCGACCGCGCCGCCCTGCGCGCCCTGGCCGCCGACGAGAGCGCCCGGGAAACCGTTGCTGTCATGGTCGATTCGACCGCGCACCTCGACCTGATCGACGCCGCGCTGGGCGCCGACCACCCGCCGATCCGCGTCTGCGTCGAGCTGGACGTGTCCTGGCGCCCGGTCTTCGGCGACCGCCGGGTGCACATCGGCACGCTGCGCTCGCCGGTCTTCACCGCCGCGCAGGCCGCCGCGCTCGCGGCGGGAATCCGCGCCAGGGCGGGTTTCCGGCTCGTCGGGGTCATGGGCTACGAGGGGCAGATCGCCGGTCTGGGCGACGCGCCGGTGGGCAACCCGGTGCTCGGCGGGCTGCGCCGGGTGCTGCGCCGCGGTTCGGTGCCGGAACTGGTGCGCAGGCGCGGGGAAGCGGTGCGCGCGGTGGCGGCGGGCGGTGCGCTGGAGTTCGTCAACGGCGGTGGCACCGGCAGCATCGAGGAAACGGGGACCGATCCGGCCGTCACCGAATTCGCCGCCGGTTCCGGGCTGATCGGCCCCACGCTGTTCGACAACTACCGCTCGTTCACCCCGGACCCGGCCGTGCTGTTCGCGACCCCGGTCGTGCGCAGGCCCGCGCCGGGCGTCGCCACGCTGCTCGGCGGCGGGTTCACCGCGTCCGGCCCGGCGAACTCGTTGCGGTTGCCCAAACCCCACTTGCCGCGCGGTTTGAAGCTGCTGCCGATGGAGGGCGCGGGCGAGGTGCAGACGCCGGTGACCGGCCCGGCCGCCGACGCGCTCGCGGTCGGTGACCGGGTCTGGTTCCGCCACGCGAAAGCCGGTGAACTCGCCGAGCGGTTCACCGGCTACCACGTGCTCGAGGGCGACCGGATCACCGGCACCACCCCGACCTACCGCGGTGAGGGGCAGAACTTCGGCTAGGCGGCGGCCGACGTCGTCTTGCCGGACAGGTAGCTGCGGACGACCGCCTTCGCCTCGGCGATGACGGTGTCCTCCGGGAACAGGCCGCGGCGGAACGCCAGGTTCAGTATCCCGTCGGCGATCTCGTTGGCGACCGCGACCGGCAGGCGGATCTCCTCGAACGCGACGTCGAACCGGTCGGAGAGGAAACCGGCCATGCCGTCGGCGATCACGGTGTTGTTGTCCCGCTCGCCGTCGATCAGCCGCAGGTCCACCACGTCGCCGAAGCGGAGCCTGCGGAAGCCGGGGACCTCGCGGTACATCTGCACGTAGATGTCGAAGATGAGGTCGGCGCCGTCGTACCAGTGCGCCAGGTCGGCCTCGTCGAGCCTGCGGCCGATCTCGGTCATGAAGTAGTCCAGGTTCCGCTGCGTCAGCGCCTGCACGACCGCCCGCTTGTCGGGGAAGAACTGGTAGAGCGAGCCCACCGCCACTCCGGCGCGCTCGGCGATCAGCGTGGTGGTGACCCCGTCGTAGCCGAGTTCACCGACCAGCTCGGCGCACGCTTCCAGCATCTTCTCCACCCGCTTCGCACTGCGCTGCTGCACGGGTTGACGGCGAAGGGGGGTAAGGGTGGCCACCGTGTCTCCTCCAGGTCGCTGAGGTGGGTTGACTGACTGCTCACCGTGTTCAACGACCGAGTGGCGCGGGGGAAGCGGGTTGTCCCGAGATTTCCGGAACTGATTTCACATATTACCCAGCGGTAACCTGGTTGTCCGGGTGGTACCCGCGGGCGGGCGCCGATCGCGGGTGGCACCCACACCCGCCCTGACGCCCGCCCGCGGTGCCGAACCCCCGTCGCGAGGCCACGTGCTCGCCTCGCGGGGGAAACTCGCGAGCGGCGGATCACCCGGTCCGCCCAGTTCGGGGGAATGCGCGGACCGGGTGACCAACCATCCGGCGACCGGGTCTCCGACGTCCGGGGGAACGGCGGAAACCCCGGTGCCAGCTCTTACCTGGCCGCCGCGGGCATCCGGCGCGGGAACGCGTCGAGCGCGTGCCGCGCGGGCTTCTCCGGGGCCAGTCCACCTGCGACGAGGTGCTCGTAGGCGGCCCGCCACACCGAGCACGGCGCCTTCTGCTGGCGCCAGCGGCCCGAGCAGGTCGGGCAGTTGCCCCGGTCGTCGGGCTCGTGCGCGGCGAGCATCGACCGCCAGCCCTCCGTCAGCCGGGGCAGTTCGGACCGGGCGACCGACAGCAGGGACGGTGCGTCCGCGCGGTCCGCCAGTTCGGTGAGCATGTCCAGGCGCTCCCACACGGCGCTGCGCAGGACCTGGCCGAGTATCTCGTCCACCTCTACACCGTCACCTCTCCGCCTGTTCGGCGGCTTCGCGGAGGGCGGCGCGCAACTGGCCGAGCTGGCCGGTCGTCAGTACCGCCGTCTCCCCCGGGGGTCCGACCAGGACCACCTTGTTCCTCTCCACGAGCACCGTCAGGCACCGGTCGCGGTTGACCACGTCGCCGCAGCCGATCCGCCACACCCGGCGCCCGCCGACAGATCCGGCGAGCGGGCGCGCGTCCTCGGGCGGGCGACCCGGCGCCGCGGCGCCCGGGTTGTGCACCGTCCTGAGGAGTTCCACGTCCGCTGTCCCTCTCCGTGCTCGTACGCTTACAACGAACTACATTGGGGCTTGAGAATCGGGAGCGGGTCGGCACAGCGCCGATCGGCGCCCGATCGCCGTTAAGCGGTCGCGGGAGTTCGGTCGGGCCGATCAGGCTCACCGATCCACTCTTCTCGCGGCTCGTGAACTGCGCTTACGCTGCGTTCGACGCCCAGCGGAACTGTGAGGGGCCGGAATGAACTCGATCGGATCTCCAGGTTCTCCCATCCCTCCGGACACGTGGGAAGAACCCGAGATGCGAGCCGCGCTCGCCGCGCGGGAGGTCAGCTCCGTCTACCGGCTCCTGCGCCGGACCGGTGTGTCGCAGCGCCAGATCGCCGCGATGACCGGCCAATCGCAGTCCGAGGTGTCGGAGATCCTCAAGGGCCGCCAGGTCATGGCCTACGACGTGCTGGCGAGGATCGCCGACGGGCTGGGCGTCCCGAGGGGATACATGGGTCTCGCCTACGACGAGGTGACCGCGGTGCGAGTCGCGGTTTCGCGCGAGGCCTCACAGCCTGAGGAGAGCGAAGAGGTGAAGCGTAGGGAGTTCCTGGCGCACGCCGCGGCCGTCACGGTCGGGGCCAACGTGCTGGGCACGAACTCCGGGTCGTGGGTCGCCAATCCGGTGCAGACCCCCGCGCCCGGGCGCATCGGCATGACCGATGTGCGACAGGTGGAGGCCGCCACGCGGGCACTGCGCTCGCTGGACTACCAGTACGGCGGCGGCTTCTGCCGCGACGCGGTGGTGGCGCAGTTGTCCTGGGGGCAGCAGATGCTCGGCGCGTCGGGCCCGGAGCACGTCAAGCAGCGCTTGCACGTGGCCCTGGCCGACCTGCACAACCTGGCCGGGTGGACGTCGTTCGACATCGGACTCACCGACTCCGCCCGCAACCACTTCGGCAAGGCGCTGGAGCTGGCCAAGGCGGGCAAGAGCGAGCCGCTGGTGGCCAACATCCTGTACCGGATGGGCCGGGTCTACCTGCACAAGGACTCCCCGGACGACGCGTTGAAGATGTTCCAGCTCGGCCAGATCGCCGCCCAGGAGTCCGGCTCCGAGCTGGCGGTCGCGGTGATCTGCGCGAACCAGGCGTGGGCGTACGCGCTGATGGGGCACCGGGAGCAGACGATGAAGCTCATCGGCCGCACCCGCGACGAGTTCGCCCGCGCCAACCACGCCGACGCCGAGGACTGGGTCAAGTTCTTCAACGAGACCGACGTCTACGCCATGATCGGCACCGTCCACACGGTGCTGGCGCAGACCGTCGACCCGAACCACACCAAGTTCGCCATCCCGGCGCTGTCCAAGGCGATCGACACCTACGGCGACGAGATGAACCGCAGCAAGGCGTTCAACCTCGGCGCGCTCGCCACCAACCACCTGTTGGAGGGCGACATCGACCACGGCGCCCGGGTGGGCCGCCAGGCCGTCGACCTGGCCGAGACGCTCAAGTCGAGCCGGGTCAAGGACCGCCTCCAGCCCCTGCTCGACGAGGCGAACAAGCGGCGCAACAACGCCGACGCCCGCGACCTCGCCGAGCAGATCACCAACCTCAACGTGGCGTGACGACCGCGCCCGTGGCAGGCGACGGGCTGTTCACCAGGGAGAACCTGGATTCGACCCTGGCGCGGGTGTGCGCGGCGACGGGCCTGGACCCCGGGGGCGCGCGGCTGCTGCGGTTCACCAACAACGCGGTGTTCCTGCTGCGGTCGCGGCCGGTCGTGGTGCGGATCGTCGGGTCGGTGTCGCTGCGGCACCGGGTGGACAAGGTGGTGCGGGTGGCGCGGTGGCTCGCCGAGCACGACGTGCCCGCCGTCCGGCTGCACGGCGGCGTCGAGCAGCCGGTGCGGGTGGGCCCGTACGCGGCGACGGTGTGGGACGCGGTCCCCGGGGGCGGTGCGCCGCCCCGGCCGCGCGACCTGGCCCGGCTGCTGCGGCGGGTGCACGCGCTGCCCGCGCCGGACGGCCTGCCCGCGTGGGACCCGCTCGACGACGTGCGGCGGCGGGTCAGCGAAGCCGAGGGGTTGGACGAGGAGTCGCTGGACTTCCTGCGGCGGCGGCTGGCCGAGGCCGCGGAGCGGGTCGCCGCGCTGGACTTCCCGCTGGCCACGGGGTCGGTGCACGGCGACGCGCACCTGGGCAACCTCATCCCATCGCCCGCCGGGCCGGTGCTGTGCGACTTCGACTCCAGTTGCGTCGGCCCGCCGGAGTGGGACCTGACGCCGTTCGCCGTCGGGGTGCTCCGGTTCGGGGAGTCCGCGGCCGACTACCGTGAGTTGTGCGACAGCTACGGTTTTGACGTCACCCGGTGGGATGGTTTCGCCGTGCTGCGCGAGGTGCGCGAGCTGAAGCTCATCACCAGCGTGCTCCCCATCATGGGGAGCAGCCCCGAAGTGCGGCCTGAACTGCTCAGACGCTTCCGCGACTTCCGGGCGGGCGACTCGGCGGCGCAGTGGGCGCGCTACACCTGAGTCGGGTGGTTGTTCGTTGAAATTGGTAACGCAGAGTTCATCACGGACGAAGAGAGGACATCGGGGCCGACGGTGACCCCGCGCGTCGTCCGAGGTGGCTCATGATGGTTTTCACCCGCAAGGCCGTGCGGCAGCGCCGGGCCCTGGCGACCGCCTCGTCCATCGAGCGCCTGGTCGGCGACCGGGTCGGCCAGGTCCGCGACCTGCCGGAGGACGCCCGCGGCAGGCACGCCGACCACATGGCCGAGCTGGTCCTGCTGGCGCAGGCCTACCGGCACTTCGGCCGGGGCTGGATCAGCAAGCGCGAACTCGACCGCCGGGCCGCCGCGGCGACCCGCGAGCTGACCCGGTTGCGCCGTGCGGCCGCTCCGGCGGCACACCTCACCGATCGGGACTGACCACTCGCCGTTGCCCCATTCGGGTTACGTGGAGGCGGTTCCGGTTGCGCGGGGCACCGTTCAGCGCGGTGAACGGGCACTTCGCCGCGCTGAGCGTGAGTTGTCCCCGTTTGCCTGTGGACAACTACCGTGATCCATCCACAGGTGTGGACAACCTGGGTGGGGATAACCACGTGTAGCTGGGCGAACACCCGATCCAGGGGTTGTGGACAACTTCTGTGGACCACTGGGGACAACTCAGTTGATCGGTGCCCTGGTCAACACGGTGGCGAGGCCGAAGGCCAGGCCCATCACCCCCAGCTCCACCGCCGCCCAGGTCACCAGGGCGGTCGGCTTGTGCGCGGTGACCGCGGGCAGCAGCCTCCAGCGGATGCGGGCGCCGAGCGCCGCCAGGGTGAGCAGGCACAGCGTCTTGAGCACCAGCAGGATGCCGTAGCCGGTGGTGAACAGACCCCCGAGCACGGTGAGGGTCGGGCTCACGGCCAGCTCGACGAACCCGTTGAAGGCGCCGGTCACCGTCACCAGCACCAGGCAGACCGTGGCCAGCTTCGAGAACCGGGGCAGGGCGTGCGCCAGCAGCGCGCGGTCGGCCGCCAGCACGACCACGACCGCGCCCAGCCCACCCGTCCAGGTGGCGGCGCTGAGCACGTGCAGCTCCATCGAGATCATCGTGAAGTCGTGCATCCGCCAGTTGGTGGCGTGCCCGGTGACCGGCAGCGGCAGCAGCGCGAACAGCGCCACCGCGGCGCGCAGCTCGGCGGGCACCGACTCGCCCGCGACCACCGCCCACAGCGCCAGGCCGAAGCACAGCAGCGCGAACACCGCGACGAACACCAGCGCCTTGCCCGCGCCGATCGTCGACACGTACTCCGCCACCGCCGCGGCGGACACGTCCGTGCCCGGCCGCAGCTCCGCGGTCTGCATGACCAGGGTGACCAGCGCGGCGACCAGCCAGACCAGCGAGGAGTACATCGAGGCCCGGCGGGCGCCGAGCATCAGCGGCTCGGTGAGCCGGGGCCGGTCGAAGCCGACCAGCAGCGGCAGCAGGCACAGCCCGACGGTGACCACGGCGGCCACGTCGAGCAGCACCCGCACCACCGGCAGCCCGACCCGGACCACCTCGGCGGGCTCCGGCAACCCGGGGACGGGGCTGGTCGCGGTGAGCGCGAGGCCGACGAGGACGCCGACGACCGCACCCGCGACCAGGACCGCCACCAGGTGGTACCGGTTCCCGACCGGGGTGGTCCGGGTGGTGCTCACTTCTCCGTGCCCCCGACCCGCGCGGCCAGCACGATGCCGCCGCCGAGCAGGACCACGGCACCCGCGATCCACACCCAGATCGGCACCCCGCCGCTGTCCTCGGTGTCGGTGCCCGCCTCGGCGCCGTTCCCGGCGCCACCGGCCGGGGCCGCGGCGTCGGCGGTGGCCTCGGCCGGGGTGCCGGTGCCCGCGGTGGTGAGGTCGAACTTCAGCTCACCGGTGACCGAGTGCCCGTCGGCGGAGAGGATGCGGTAGCCGATGGTGTAGGTCCCGGCCGGGCCCAGTTCGCGCAGGCCGACGCTGACGACGTTGCTCTTCACCACCGCCGCGCCGTCCTGCCACCGGCCCTTGCCGTCGGGGCCGACGACGACGATCGTGTTCAGGTTCTCGCCCGCCTGCACCGGCTGGTCGAACGTCAGCTCGACCTGCTTCGGCCCGACCGCGACCGAGGAGCCGTCAGCGGGGTTGCTGCCCACGAGCTGGTTGTGCGCGAACGCCGTCCCCGCCAGACCGACGAGGGCGAGCAGTGCCACCACGGCGGTGGCGAGAACCCGACCGAGGGTGCGCATCGGCTACTCGCCCGCCTTCGCGGCCGCGATCGCCTTGCGCGCGCGCAGCGTGGCGCCCGCGGCCAGGCCCAGGCCCAGCGCGCCGACGACGAGCCCGGCGCCGCCCAGCCAGCGGGCGGTGTTGTCCGAGCCGCCCGCCGCGGCGGCCTCGGTGGTGTCGCCGCTGTGCTCGGCGTGCTCGCCCGAGGCGCCGTGCTCGCCTGCCTGGGCGGCCGAGAGGGCCAGCGCCGGGGCCGGGTGCTCGGGCTCCTCGGCGCCCTCGGCGGGCGGCGGGGCGTCCCAGGCCACGACCTTGCCGCTGTCGTAGGTCTGGATGGCCGGGGTGACCAGGGTGTCGGTGTTGTCGGGCAGCTTGCCGACCGACAGCTCGAACTCCTCGAACTGGCCGGGGGCGATCTTCGCCGGGGACACCGCGGTCCAGGTGACGGTGCTGAACGCCTCGGTGATCTCGGTGTTGCCGGACTTCACCGGCTGCGGCATCTTGATCTTGGTCAGCTCGGAGGTCCACCCGGCCATCGGCTTGGTGCGCACCGAGGTCAGCGGGTACTCGGCGGGCAGCTTCACCTCCACCTTGATGGTGCTGGCGGCGGCGTCCTCGTTCGGCACCCGATAGGTGATCTTGGTGTAGCCGCCCTTGGCGGCGGCCTCGCCGAGGACGCGGGCGGTGACGTGCGCGGAGGCGACGCCGGAGGTGAGCAGGGCGGCTGCGCCCACGGCGGCGAGCAGCACGCCCGCGCGCGCTGCGGTGCGGGAAGACCGGGATGACATGGTCGGGTTCTCCTGGAGGGCGAATTCGGGGAGGCCCGGGTCGCGGGGCGACCGGGCGTCGGGGGGTGTTCGGGTTCCTCAGGAGAGGACGGGTGGGCCGCGGCGCCCCAGGGACCGGCGCAGGACCGCGCTGATCAGGTGTTCCGGGTCGGGTTCCACCGGCGCCGGGGACGGTGCGGGCGACCACGTGGAGAGCACCACGGCGATCGCCCGGACGAGCCCGCGCAGCGCCGCCGCGACGGCGGCGAAGGCCGTGGACGCCCTGGTGAGCAGGACGGCGGTGAGCAGCGTGGCAGCGGCGTGCGTGGCGAGCATGAGCGGCGTCGAGAACGCCGGTCCGCCCGGTTCGCCGGGGTGCGCGTCGGCGACGTCGGTGAGCAGCACGTGCAGGCTCAACTGGCTGGTGCCGAGCAGGGCCAGCATCGGGACCAGCCCGTGGTGGCGCTCGGCGACCGCGGCACCCGCCCACCCCACCAGCACGGTGAGCGCGGCGGTGACGGCGGCGTCCGGGACCCGCCCGCCCGCCATGCCGTGCGCGGCGACGGCGAGCGCGGTCGAGGAGAACCCGAGCAGGACCGCACGCGGCGCGCGGAAAGCGCGGGCGTTGCTACCTGCTGCGATGGTCACGGTCAAAGGGTATGCGGCGCTGTCTAGACCCCCCGCCCACACTTCGGGAATTTGTAACCCCGAGCACCCTTCAAACGCCGAGCGCGGCCAACAATTGCTCTTCGATGCGGTCCAGCTCACCCGAGACGGCCCGGTGCGCGGCCTTGCGGCGGGCCTGCGGCATCCGCTCGGCGGCGCGCACGGCCGCGGCCAGCTTGCGCAGGTTGCCCTCGGCCTCGTCGGCGAAGGCGAGGTCCGCCGGGGTGGCGCCGCCCTGCTTGGCGCGCACCTCGGCGAGGCCGCTCGCCGCACCGGCGATCCGGGCGTGCAGCGCCCCGCCCCGGCCGGTGTAGTGCCCGAGGTCGTCGACCTCCACCCCGAGCCTGCGCGCCTTGCGCCGCTCCAGCCGCTCGCGCACCACCGCCGCGCCCTGCATGACGTACGGGGTCACCACCGGCAGCACCGCGGGTCCGAGGACCTTGGCGAGCGCGAGCGCGTTCTTGGCCCTGGCCGGGGTGAACCCGCCCGCCTCGACCGCTTTCGCCGCCTTCTTCCGAGCCACCTGCGCCTCCCCGGATATCTGTTGGTCAAGAACCTAGCGGCGCCGCCCGACCAGGGCACGCCGGACCTGCCGTAGTCCGTGGCGCGGTGCAACTAAGCTGCACTGCGTGACGACAACGGTGCTCCTGGAATCCGGCGTGGTGAGCCGGTGCAGGCGCCGAGTGCACCTCGAGCACGACCCGGACTTGCGCGAGGCCCGACGCGGCGCCCCCGACCCCACCGCCGAGCTGCGCAAGGCCGACGCGGCCGCGCACCGGCGGGCCATCGCCGACCGGCTGGCCGCCCACTTCGGCGCCGACTGGTTCGAGGTCCCGCCGGGCCGCGGCGCCGAGCGGGAGGCGGCCACCACCGCCGCGCTCACCGAGGGCAGGCGGCTGATCTGGGGCGCGCAGCTCCCGCGCGACCCCGACGGCGGCCGCCGCGGCTCGATCGACCTGCTGGTGCGGACCGCGGGCGGGTACGTCCCGGTGCTCGTCGTCCGGCACAAGGTGCACGACCCGGGGGTGGGCGCGCGCACGTCCCCGCTGTTCGGGGTCGTCGACGTCGGCGGCGGCACCGACGCCAAGCGCAAGGTCCGCCCGCAGCCGCGCGACCAGCTCCGGCTCGCGCACGCCCGGCTGCTGCTCGGCGCCGCCGGGTACGCCGACGAGCGCACCGGGCACGCCGGGGTCGTCGGCATGGACGGCGACACCGTGCTCTGGCACGACCTGCACGCCCCGACCTGGCCGGGCGGGCGGACCGCGCTGGCCGAGTACGAGTCCCGCTTCGCCGACCGGCTGGCGGTGGCGACCGCCGCGGCCACCGGCGGCGAGCCGCTGGCCCAGCCGTCGCGGATCGTCGAGTGCCGGAGCTGCCCGTGGTGGGCGGTGTGCGACCGGCAGTTGGTGCAGGCCAGGGACGTGAGCCTGGTGGTGCGCGGCGAGGACGCCGGGCTGCTGCGCACGGCCGGGGTGCGGACGGTGGACGAGCTGGCCGTGCTCGACCCGGAGGACCGGGAGGCCCCGCCGCTGGTGGGGATGCCGATGGCCGACGCGGTCGGGTTGGCGAAGGCGTGGCTGGCCGACCTGACCCTGGTGCGGCGGCACCGCGAGGTGGCCGTGCCGCGCGCCGACGTCGAGGTCGACGTGGACATGGAGAGCTTCGGCGACGCGGGCGCCTACATGTGGGGCACCCTGCTCAGCGGCGCCGACGTCGGCCAGGCCCCCGGCTACCGCGCCTTCGTGAGCTGGGACCCGCTGCCCACCGACGACGAGGCCCGCTCGTTCGCCGAGTTCTGGCAGTGGCTCGACGGCGTGCGCGCCGCCGCCGCCGAGCGCGGCCTCACCTTCCGCGCCTACTGCTACAACGAGCTGGCCGAGAACCGCTGGCTGCTGGCCTCGGCGAAGCGGTTCGCGGGCAGGCCGGGCATCCCCACCCGGCGCCGGGTGCTCGACTTCATCGAGTCCGACCAGTGGTTCGACCTGTTCGGCAGCGTCCGCGACAGCTTCCTGTGCTCGCACGGCAAGGGCCTCAAGACGATCGCCCCGGTGGCGGGCTTCTCCTGGCGCGACCCGGAGGCGGGCGGGGAGAACTCCATGCGCTGGTACCGCGACGCGGTCGGCATGGACGGCACCGAACCCGACCTGCCCCAGCGCACCCGGCTGCTGGAGTACAACGAGGACGACGTGCGGGCAACGGCGGTGCTGCGCTCCTGGATGTCCTCGCCCGCCGTGGGCGAGATCCCGTACGTGGGCGATATCTGAGCGATTTCGCGGGTCGTGCGCTCGCATGCGCATGTGACCTCGAATACGGTTGGGGCAGCAACCGGCTCAGCGAGGAGTGTGCGCATGGCACAGCAGGTCAGGGGCGTGGTGGCGCGTTCGAAGGGCGCGCCGGTCACGGTCGAGACGATCACCGTGCCGGACCCGGGTCCGGGCGAGGCGGTGGTCGCGGTCCAGTCCTGCGGGGTGTGCCACACGGACCTGCACTACCGCGAGGGCGGCATCAACGACGAGTTCCCGTTCCTGCTCGGCCACGAGGCCGCCGGGGTCGTGGAGTCGGTCGGCGAGGGCGTGACCGACCTGGCCCCGGGCGACTTCGTCATCCTGAACTGGCGGGCGGTCTGCGGAAAGTGCCGCGCCTGCCTCAAGGGCAAGCCCTGGTACTGCTTCGACACGCACAACGCCAAGCAGCCGATGACGCTGGAGGACGGCACCCCGCTCACCCCCGCGCTGGGCATCGGCGCGTTCATCGAGAAAACACTTGTCCACAGTGGACAGTGCACGAAGGTCGACCCGGAGGCCTCACCCGCCGCCGTCGGCCTGCTCGGGTGCGGTGTCATGGCGGGCATCGGCGCCGCGATCAACACCGGCGGGGTCGGCCGGGGCGACACGGTCGCGGTCATCGGCTGCGGCGGCGTGGGCGACGCGGCCATCGCGGGCGCCAAGCTCGCGGGCGCCACGAAGATCATCGCCGTGGACGTCGACGACCGGAAGCTGGAGTGGGCCAAGGGGATCGGCGCCACGCACACCGTCAACGCCGGGTCCGGCGACCCGGTCGAGGCCATCCAGGGCCTGACGGAGGGCTTCGGCACCGACGTGGTCATCGACGCGGTCGGCCGCCCGGAGACCTGGAAGCAGGCGTTCTACGCCCGCGACCTCGCGGGCACCGTCGTCCTGGTCGGCGTCCCCACCCCGGACATGAAGATCGAGATGCCGCTGATCGACTTCTTCTCCCGGGGCGGCGCCCTCAAGTCGAGCTGGTACGGCGACTGCCTGCCCTCCCGCGACTTCCCGTACCTGGTCGACCTCTACCGCCAGGGCCGCCTCGACCTCGACGCGTTCGTGTCCGAGACGATCACCCTGGACCAGGTCGAACAGGCCTTCGACAAGATGCACCACGGCGACGTGCTGCGCTCGGTGGTGCTCCTCTGATGACCGGCACCCCCCGCATCGACCGCGTCGTCACCTCCGGCACATTCAGCCTCGACGGCGGCACCTGGGACGTGGACAACAACGTCTGGATCATCGGCGACGACGACGACGTGGTGGTGGTCGACGCCGCCCACGACGCCGAGGCGATCCAGGAGGCGGTGGCGGGCAGGCGGGTCACCGCCATCATCTGCACCCACGCCCACGACGACCACATCAACGCCGCCGCCGCCCTCGCCTCGGCCACCACGGCCCCGGTCAAGCTCCACCCCGCCGACGACGAACTCTGGCAGCGCGTCTACCCCGGCACCACCTACCAACCCCTCACCGACGGCGAAGAGATCGACGTCGCCGGGCTCACCCTCAAGGTCCTGCACACCCCCGGCCACGCCCCCGGCGCGGTCTGCCTGCACATCCCGGAACTGTCCGCCCTGTTCAGCGGCGACACCCTGTTCCAGGGCGGCCCCGGCGCCACCGGCCGCTCGTTCAGCAGCTTCCCGACGATCATCGACTCGATCACCGACCACCTGCTGACCCTGCCCCCGGACACGGTCGTCCACCCCGGCCACGGCGACACCACCACCATCGGCGCGGAAGCCCCCCACCGCCAGGAGTGGATCGACCGGGGCCACTGACCCACCGCCCGCCCCGGTCGGGTGCCCACGTGGGCACCCGACCGGGGGCCGGAACCAACGGCCAAGCCCTGACCACACGTCCCACCAGCGCAGCGGCGACCACCCCGCCACCGCCGGCCGGGCGGCCCGCCACGCCGAACACCACCGGCACAGCCGCCGACCACCCGCCAACTGCCGGCCGGACGGCCCGCCACGCCGAATCCCATGGGCGCGGCGGCGACCACCCCGCCAACCACCGGCCAGGCGGCCCGCCACCAGCAGCCCCACAGGGCGCAGCGAAAGCCGGCCACCCAACGAACCGCCGGCCCGGCTACGGCTCTGCCCGGGTGGGTGGATGTGCTTGGGTGGGGAAGGCGATCATGTGCAAGCCTGCCCGGGCTGTGAGGCACTCTTTCCGCCTCACTCGGTCGCACTGGGCACATGATCGCCGTAGGGGCCCCGCCCAAGCAGATCCACCCACCCGGGCCCGCCCCGAAAAATCCCGGGCTCTAAACACAGCCACAAGGCAACGGAAGAACCCTACCGAGGCGCCATCCGCAGCGACCCGTCGAACCGGATCACCTCACCGTTCAGGTAATCCTGGTCGATCAACGACAACGCCAGCGCCGCGTACTCCTCCGGCTTGCCGAGCCGCTTCGGGAACGGAATCCCCTCCGCCAGCGCCGCCCGGAACTCCTCGCTCACCGTCGCCAGCATCGGCGTGTCGATGATGCCGGGAGCGATGGTCAACACCCGGATGCCGTGGCTGGCCAGGTCCCGAGCCGCAGGCAGCGTCAGCCCCACGATCCCACCCTTGGAAGACGAGTAAGCAGCCTGCCCGATCTGCCCGTCGTACGCCGCGACGCTGGCCGTATTGATCACCACGCCCCGAGCCCCGTCCTCCAGCGCCTCCGTCTTGGCGATCGTCTCAGCAGCGATGGTCAGCACGTTGAACGACCCGATCAGATTGATCTCGACCACCTTGCGGAACAGCCCCAGGTCGTGCGGCCCCTTCCGGGAGAGGATGCGCGCCGACGGACCGATTCCCGCGCAGTTCACCACCACGCGCAGCGGCGCCGACCCAGCAGCGGCCTCGTCGACCGCCGCCTGGATCTGCTCCGGCTCGGTGACGTCGGCGGGCAGGTAGGTGACGCCCTCCAGCTTGGGGGCCGTCTCGATGGCGCTGGGCAGGTCGAGGGCGAAGACGGACGCGCCCTTGTCCGCCAGGGCGGCCGTGGTGGCGCCACCGAGGCCGGAAGCGCCACCGGTGACGATGGCGGCTACGCCGTTGACCTGCATGGGGTGATCCTCTCTCGCGGGGTGCGTGCGGGGAGAGGTTAACGGTCGTTCATCTCCGGGTTGCCGGTGATGTGGTGGACACCGCTCGGTCGGGGGAGCCCTACCGCCGTCCCGGTGGGCAGATTTCGTCGATCGCGGCCAGGTCCTCCGCGGTGGGGTGCCAGGCGGCTGCTGCCGCGTTCTCCTCGACCTGCTCGGCGGTGGTGGCCCCGGCGATGACCGAGCCGACGACCGGTCGCGCGGTCAGCCAGCCGATGGACAGGGTGGCCATGGAGATGCCCCGTTCCTCGGCGAAGGCGCGCAGCTTCTCGATCCGGGCCCACGGGGCGTCGGCGAGCAGGCGGGGGCGGCCGGCCAGGCGGCTGCCCTCGGGGGGTGCCCCGCCCTGGGAGTACTTGCCGGTGAGCAGGCCGTTGGCCAGCGGGAAGTACGGCAGGACGCTGACGTCGAAGCGGTTGCCTGCCGGGAGGATTTCCCGCTCGACCTCGCGTTCGAGCAGTGAGTAGTGGTACTGGGCGGCCACCGGTTGGCCGATCCGCTCGGTGCGGGCGGTCCACACCGCGTCGGCCAGTTGCCAGCCGGGGAGGTTGCAGACGCCGGTGTAGCGGACCATGCCCGCGCGGACCAGCTCGTCGAGGGCGGCGAGGGTTTCCGCGAGCGGGGTGCCGGGGTCGGGGCGGTGCAGTTGGTAGAGGTCGATCCAGTCGGTGCCCAGGCGGCGCAGGGACTGCTCGGCGGCCTTGCGGACGTAGCGCCGCGACCCCCTGGCGCCGAAGTCGGGGCCGTTGGCGCCGTGCATGTCGACGCCGAACTTGGTGGCGATGACCGCCTGGTCGCGGCGGCCCGCGAGGGCGTGGCCCAGCAGTTCCTCGCTGCGACCGCGCGGTGCGCCGTAGACGTCGGCCACGTCGAACAGGGTGATCCCGGCCCCCAGGGCGGCGGTGACCAGCTCGCGGGAACCGCCCAGGGACTCGGCGGCGGTGCCCGGCCTGCCCAGGTTGTTGCAACCCAGGCCGACGGCACTCACCACGAGTCCCGAATCGCCCAGGTGACGCAACTCCACAGAACAGACAGTAAGCGGCGGTCAACCTGTGATCCAGATGTTCCGGTCGATCCCGGTCCACAGCCTGTGTGCGCGACGGCCGTGCGCCATGCTGTGCCCATGAGCACCGAACCCGAGGGCGATCCCGCGCCCGCGGCCCCTGGCTGGACCGCCGCCGACCTGCCCGACCTGGGCGGGCGCACGTTCATCGTGACCGGCGCGAACAGCGGCCTGGGCTTCGAGACCAGCCGGGAGCTGGCCAGGCACGGGGCGCACGTGATCCTCACCGCACGTGACACCGCCAAGGGCGACGCCGCGGTCGAGGCGATCAAGGCCGAGCAGCCGGGGGCCAGCGTCGAGGCCCGGTACATGGACCTGGCCGACCTGGAGACCGTCGCCGACTTCGCCGAGTCGGTGGAGCGGGTCGACGTCCTGGTCAACAACGCCGGTGTGATGATGCCGCCGCACGAGCTGACCAAGCAGGGCTTCGAGCTGCAGTTCGGGGTGAACCACCTGGGGCCGTTCGTGCTGACCGCGATGCTGTTGGACACGCTCAAGGTGGGGGTCGACCCGCGGATCGTCACGGTCAGCTCGTTCCTGCACAAGCGCGGGCGCATCTACTTCCACGACCTCGACGGCACCCAGAACTACGACCGGACCAAGTTCTACGCGCAGTCGAAGCTGGCGAACGTCGTGTTCGGCCTGGAGCTGCACCGGCGGCTGCGGATGAACGGGTTCCAGGTCGACAGCGTCCTGGCCCACCCCGGCTACGCGGCCACGAACCTGCAGACCAACGGACCGACCGGCGTCGCCAAGCTGGCTCTGCGGGTGTCCAACCGGTTCTTGGCCCAGGACGCCGCCATGGGCGCGCTGCCGCAGCTCTACGCCGCCGCGCACCCGGGGGTGGAGAGCGGGCAGATGATCGGCCCGGACGGGCGCAAGGAGCAGAAGGGCTACCCCAAGGTGGTCTTCCCGCTGGAGGCCGCCCGCGACCGGGAGCTGGCCAAGCGGCTCTGGGACGTGAGCGAGGAGCTGACCGGGATGGACTTCGGGCTCGCCGCGCGCTGAGACGGGCGCGCAGAACGCGGTTCGGCGATCTGCGAAGGTGGATGAAATCCCAGCTCAGCGGCCTCGGGTCTGGCCCTGCGAACCTACCTCTGAGTAGCATCGGTCACATGGAAGCAACGGAGCAGCAGGCGGCGCGGCGGGTCACCATCACCGACTTCCTGCGCGCTCTGCCGCCGATGGCCTTCGACGCGCCCAAGATGGCCGCGGGCGCGGTGGGCCTGCTGACCATGCGCCCGGTCACCCGGGAGTCGATCGGCCACATCTTCCAGCGCATCGCGGGCAAGCACCCGAACCGGCCGTTCATCCGGTTCGAGGACACCGAAATCAGCTACGGCGAGGCCAACAAGATCGTCAACCGGTACGCCTCGGTGCTGGAGGCCAACGGGGTGCACCCGGGCCGCACGGTGGGCATCCTGGCGGGCAACCGGCCGGAGACGCTGCTGGCGGCGCTGGCCGCGGTCAAGCTCGGCGCCGCCGCCGGGATGATCAACACCAACCAGCGCGGCGACGTGCTCGACCACAGCGTGCGGCTGCTCGACAGCGCCGTGCTGGTGGTCGGCGAGGAGTACCGGCACGCCCTCGACGGCGTCGAGACGCGCAACGTGATCGACCTGGACTCGCTGGCCGACGGGGCCACCACCGACCGCAACCCGTTCGCCACCGAGCGGATCATGGCCGGGAGCACCGCGTTCTACATCTTCACCTCCGGTACCACCGGCCTGCCGAAGGCCAGCGCGATGTCGCACTTCCGCTGGCTCAAGTCGATGACCGGCCTCGGGTCGATGGGCGTGCGCCTGACCCCGAAGGACACGCTGTACTGCTGCCTGCCGCTCTACCACAACAACGCGCTGACGGTGTCGCTGTCGTCGGTGCTCGCCGCCGGGGCCACGCTCGCGCTGGGCAAGTCGTTCTCCGCCTCGCGGTTCTGGGACGACGTGGTGCGAACCAAGTCGACCGCGTTCTGCTACATCGGCGAGCTGTGCCGCTACCTGCTCAACCAGCCCGTGCGCGACGCCGAGAAGCAGCACAAGGTGCGGGTCGTGGTGGGCAACGGGCTGCGCCCGGAGATCTGGGACGAGTTCGCCGAGCGGTTCCGCATCCGGCGCATCGCCGAGTTCTACGGCGCCTCCGAGTGCAACCTGGCCTTCATCAACGCGCTGAACATCGACCGCACGGCGGGCATGTGCCCGCTGCCGTTCGCCATCGTCGAGTACGACGCCGACACCGGCCGCGCCGCCCGCGACTCCTCCGGCAGGCTGACCAAGGTCAAGTCCGGCGGGGTCGGGCTGCTGCTGACCAAGGTCACCAGCCGCGCCCCGTTCGACGGCTACACCGACCCGGAGGCCACCGAGAAGAAGCTCGTCCGCGACGGGTTCAAGGACGGCGACTGCTGGTTCGACACCGGTGACCTGGTGCGCAACCAGGGGTTCAAGCACGTGGCGTTCGTCGACCGGCTCGGCGACACCTTCCGCTGGAAGGGCGAGAACGTCGCCACCACCGAGGTCGAGGGCGCCGTGGGCGAGCACCCCGACGTCGAGCAGGCCGTCGTCTACGGGGTCGCCGTGCCCGGCACCGACGGCAAGGCCGGGATGGCGGCGGTCAAGCTGCGCGACGGCGCCAAGTTCGACGGCGCCGCCATGGCCGCGCACCTCACCGACCGGCTGCCCAGCTACGCCGTGCCGCTGTTCATCCGGGTGATCAGCGAGGTCGAGCAGACCTCCACGTTCAAGTCCCGCAAGGTCGACCTGCGCGACGAGGGCTACTCGGACAAGGTCAGCGACCCGATGTACGTGCTGCAAGAGGGCAAGTACGTCTACGCCTACTCCGGTTACGCCGACGACGTCGCGGCGGGCAAGATCAAGGTGTGAGCGGGCACTTCGCTCTGGAGCAGGCGCTGAGGTCGGCTCGGTTCCGCGCGCCCGTCATCCGTTGTCGCCGCGCTCGCTGAGCGCCCGGCGGGTGTCCTCGCGGCCGAGGGACACCGCCTCGACGTCGCGGAGGAACGCGGTGTGCGGGGCGGTGGCGTCGGGCCGTTCGAGGATGACGGCGGTGGTGTGGTGCTCGATGTGCACCACGGGTGGGAAGTGGGCGATCCGCAGCGTCCGGAACTCCGGGTGCGGGGCGACCGTGTGCGGCAGCAGCCGGGTTGTGGACAGGTGCGCCTCGCGCAGGTGGCGGACCTGTTCGCGCATCACCGCCTCGGGCACCGTGGGGTGGCGCAGCGCCCGGGGGTGGATGAGGAACCGGTTGATCACCTCCGTCGGCGCGGTGTCCCGGGTGGCCGGTGCGGGGGTGTCGGGGTGCGCGCCGGTGGCCGTGAGGACGGCGCGGGAGTAGGCGGTGGTGCGCAGGGGCCGGGGGATGAGGTCGGGGGCGAACCAGGTGGCGCTGTGGGCGGCGGCCTCGATCTGGGCGAGGTGCTGCTCCCCGTCGGCGGGGGTGGTGATCCAGTCGGTGCGACCGCTCTCGCGGACGAGCCGGTAGAGGACTGGGCGGTGGGGTGCGGGGATGTCGAGCACCGCGCACAACCCGCCGATCTCCAGCGGGGTGGGGGTGCGGCGGCCGGTCATGACCCGGTTGAGCATCGCGGGGGACATCGACATGGCCGAGGCCAGCTCCCGGGTGGTGAACCCGTGGGCCCGGCGGGCGTCGTCGAGCGCGCGGGCGAGCAGCAGGCCGCGCAGGGTGGCGGCGCGGACACCCCCGTCGCTGCCCGGGCGGTGCAGTGGGGTGATCGTTGCGGACACGGGGGTTCCTTCTGGGGATTCGGGTCGGGGGTGGTGGGCCGGTGCCGTGGTCACCGCGTCCGCCTGCCCGCCAGCCGGGCGCGGACGACCGGGACCGCCGAGCGGGCGAACCCGGCCAGGCTGTCGGTGTCGGCCCAGTCGAGCCACTTCGGCTTGGGCAGCGCGACCGCGATCGGCTGCGACTGGTCGAGCACGGGGCCGGGCCAGGTGCGGTCGCGCAGGACCAGGTGGCGCCGCTGCTCGACGTACACGCCGATGAACACGGCCACGTGCGTGTCGCCCTTGGCCAACCGGAACGTGAACCCGCCCTCGAACACCCGCGCGTGCGCCGTGGCGCCCACGTGCTTGGTCTGGGTCAGCTTCATCCGCGCGGGCGGGCGGACTCCTGCCGTGCCCGGTTCGGGTGGTGGTGGTTGTTCGGGGGCTGCGGACATGGCACGGTTCCGATCTGTTGCCTGGTCGGGTTTTCGCCCGTTCCGCCGTGGAGTTGCCGCCGGTGGGATGGCTGCGTAGTTTGTCGGGCGTTGGTTTGCCAAGCTTGTGTTTGGCAGGAAATTTCTGCAACTGACTTGCGTCAGCGCAAAGGGTGAATCTGTCCGCAAACCGGTAGCGCTATGCTGTTACCGGCCGACAACTACGGAGATTGACAGTGGCGCGAACCCCGAAGGCCCGTGCCTTGGGTGCGGCTCTCCGACAGGCCCGCCAGGACAAGGGCCTGCTGCTGCGCGAGTTGGCCTCGGCGATCAAGCGCGATATCGGTGTGCTGTCGCGGTGGGAGACGGGTGAGCGCATCCCGAAGCCGGAGCAGGTGGCCCAGATCCTGACCAGGCTCGACGTGGGCGGCGACCGCTACGACGAGATCATGACCCTGGTCTACGGCACGGACGAGTCGCAGTGGGTGGCGATGACCCTGCCCGAGCGGCGGCAGCAGATGGCCGCTTACGTGCACTGGGAGCAGAACGCCAGCCGGATCGTCGCGGTGGCGCCGCTGCTGGTGCCCGGCCTGCTCCAGACCAGCGAGTACATCCAGGCGATCATGACGGCGGCCGGTGTGCCGACGGGGGAAATCGCCTCCCGCGTCACCTCGCGCCTCGGCCGCCGAGAGGCGATCACCAGGAACACCAACCCAGCGGAACTCGTGGTGCTGCTCGGCCAAGGCGCGCTGAATCAGGACATCGGCGGTGTGCGGACGACGATCGGCCAACTCGATCATCTGCTCGACATGGCCACTCGTTCCAATGTTGAGCTGCGCATCGTCCTCGACCGCAGCGGGTGGCACCCCGGGCTCGATGGCGCCTTCGAACTCATCGAGTCGAGCGCGGCGATGCCGATGAGGAACAAGGGTGGCAGGCATGGTGCGGTCGAACTGGACTCCATCGTCTTCGTCGGCGCACGACGATCGGTGCTCATCCTGCATGAAGAGGAGGACATCAACGCTTACAAGCGCGCCGTTGACAGTATCCACCGGGTGTCCCAATCGCCGGATGCCTCCACCAATATCATTTCCGAAGTGCGCAACCGATTGGAGAAGCAAGGTGTCCGGTAACCAGATGTGGCGAAAGTCCAGCCGCAGCGAAAACAACGCCAACTGTGTCGAGGTTCGATACGCGTTGGACGGTGTGCGCGACTCCAAGAACAGCGGTGGGCCGAGTCTGCGCGTCGACGTGCGGTCGCTGGTCTGGAGCGTGCGATCGGGCCGGTTCGAGCGCTGACCCCGTGAGCGGATACGCGGCCCTGCTGCGCGGGGTCAACGTGAGTGGCCACCGCAAGATCGCCATGGCCGACCTGCGCGAGCTGCTGACCGGCCTCGGCTTCGCCGACGTCCGCACGCTCTTGCAAAGCGGCAACGCCACCTTCTCCGCCGACGGCACGGACGCCGCCGCGCTGGAGGGGCTGCTGGAGGCCACGCTCCTGGAGCGGCTGGACCTGACCACCCGGGTCCTGGTGCGCACCGGGGACGACCTGCGGTCGGTCATGGCGGTGCACCCGTTCGCGGCGAAGGCCGACAACGGGTCCAAGATGGTCGCCCTGTTCCTGTCCGAGGACCCGGCACCCGAGGTCGCCGCCGAGCACGACCCCCGGGTGCTGGACCCGGAGAACATCGCCGTCGGCGACCGCGTGGTCTACCAGTGGTGCCCGGACGGCATCTCCAACGCCCCGGTCCTCGGCCCCTGGCTGGAACGGCGGTGGAAGGTCGCCGTCACCGGCCGCAACTGGAACACCGTGGGCAAGCTGGCCGCCCTCCTCTGAACCTCAGCGGCCGACCGCGTACCCCTGCATCCCGCGCGGGTTGGCCGCCGCGCGCAGGCGGCCCTCGCGGTTGGCCACCGCTGACAACCGGCCCAGCGCCCACGGCCCCATGTCGACCAGCTCGTGCCCGCGCCGCGCCAACTGGTCCAGTGTGGACTGTCCAAGGCGGGACTCCACCTGGGCCTCGTTCGGCGTGAAGTTCCTGGGGTAGAAGGAACTCGGGAACGCGGTGGAGTGCCAGGCGGGGGCGTCGATCGCGGCTTGGAGGTCGAGGCCGCCGACGGTGTGCGCGAGCCAGAAGCACAGTTGCCACTGGTCCTGGCTGTCGCCGCCGGGGGTGCCGAAGGCGATCGTCTCCTCGCCGTTCAGGGCCAGGGAGGGCGACAGCGTGGTGCGCGGGCGCCTGCCCGGCACCAGGGAGGCGGGCAAACCCGGTTCCAGCCAGAACATCTGCGCGCGGCTGCCCAGGCAGAAGCCCAGACCGGGGATGGTGGGGGAGGACTGGAGCCAACCGCCGGAGGGGGTGGCGGAGATGGTGTTGCCCCAGCGGTCGGTGACGTCGATGTGCACGGTGTCGCCCCGGGTGGTGCCGGTGCTGCTCACCGCGGGGTCGGTGGGCCTGCCGGTGGCGACGGTGGGTTCGCCCGTGGTGCCGGGCAGGCGCGGTTCGGTGGCGTCACCGGTGGTGCTGGCCTGCGGGGTGCTGAGGTAGCGGGGGAGGACGGGCGTGCGGCCGTCGGGGGAACCGGGGCGCAGGTCGGGGGAGGCGGTGTCGGTGATGAGGGTGCGGCGCTCGGCTGCGTAGGCGGAGGAGAGCAGCGTCGCGGTGGGCACCTCGGCGGAGTCGCCGTACCAGGCCTCCCGGTCGGCGAAGGCGAGCTTGGACGCTTCCAAGGCGAGGTGGACGGTGTCGGCGGTGGGGACGCCGTCGACGTAGGAGAGGTCCGCGCCGTCCAGGAGTCGCAACTGCTGGAGGAGCGAGGGACCCTGCGACCAGGGGCCGCACTTGGCGACGGTCCAGCCGCCGACGTCGGCGGTGACGGCGTCCTCGAACGACGCCGACCAGCCCGCCAGGTCCGCGCCGGTCAGGACACCCGCGTGCACCTCGCCGGAGTCGTCCAGGTGCGGCCTGCGGGCGAACTCGTCGACCGCCTCGGCGACGAAACCCTGCGACCAGGCGCGGCGGGCGGCGTCGATCTCCGCCTCCCGGGTGGGGCCGGTGGCCTCGGCCAGCAGGCGCTCCCAGGTGTCGGCCAAGGCCGGGTTGCTGAACCAGTCGCCGGTGGCGCCCAACCACTGCTCGCCCGAGGTGGGCCAATGGGTGGTGAACAGGTCGCGGACGGCGTCGATCACGGCGGGGACCCGGGTGGGCAGCGGGAAACCGGAGCGGGCGTAGCCGATGGCGTACTTGAGCACGTCCGCCAGGCGCTTGGTGCCGTGGTCGCGGAGCAGCAGCAACCACCCGTCCCAGGCGCCGGGGATGGTGGCGGCGAGCAGGCCGCTGCCGGGGACCAGGTCCAAGCCGAGGCCGGTGTAGTGCTCGGCGGTGGCCCCCGCCGGGGCCACGCCCTGCCCGCACAGGACGCGCGGGGTGCGGTCGGCGGCGGTGACGAACACCGCCGGGACCTCCCCGCCGGGGCCGTTGAGGTGCGGTTCGACCACCTGGAGCACAAAACCGGCGGCCACGGCGGCGTCGAAGGCGTTGCCGTCGTCCTCCAGCACCGCCATGCCCGCCGAGGAGGCGAGCCAGTGCGTGGAGGCGACCATGCCGTGGGTGCCCGTCAGTTCGGGTCGCGTGGTGAACACCCGGCCAAATTACCCCCAACCGGGACCGGCTACCGAGCGTCATTCGAACACTTGTGCACAATGTGGGCAACTCCTGTGGACAACTCGATCCCCGGCCGGTCGCCGCAGGTCGTTCGATACAGTCGCGGCCGTGCCAGCACCTTCGACGCCGGGAATCGGCGCGGTCGCCATCTGGAGCACCACCGACCTGCCCGGCTGGGGTGACCAGGTGCTCGGCCGGGTCGTCGAGCAGGCGCTCACCAGCAGGCTGCCCGGGTGGCGGGCCACCCAGTTCGCCCCCCTCGGCTGGTCGCGCCCCACCCGCGCCGACGGCGGGATCGCCGCCGAACCGCTGGGCACGCCCACCCCCACCCGCATCGCCGACATCACCGCCTCCGCCGACGCCTCCGTGCTGGCCCCCGCCGCCCCGATGGGCACCGACCCGTACGACGGCGAGGCGCCGGGCGTGCGGTTCTTCGACACCCCCGGCGTCGGCCACCCCATCGCCTACAGCGGCGTCCGGTTCACCCGCTGCGACGGACCCGTCACCGCCGAGGTTATCGCCGTGCGCGACCAGTCCTCCCGCGAGCTGCTGCGGGCCAAGGGCGTTGACGCCGAGGTCGTGCCGCACCCGGCCATCGCCGTCGCCGCGCTGGTCGACCCCGGCACCTTCGCCGAACGGCTGGTGCAGCTACGCACCCTCGGCCTGCTCCCCGAGGGCGACTACACCCTCGCCACCAGCCCCGGCCTGGCCGCCGACGCGGTCGAGGTGCCGGGGGACTGGGTGCTGGAGGACCGGCTGGCCGCCCTGGTCGGCGCCAGCCTGGTGCTGACCGCCGACGAACACGCGGCAGCCGTCGCGGCGGGCATCGGCGCCAACTGGCTGCTGGTCACCGATCCCGGCAGCCCGGACGCCGCCGTGGCCGCCGAATTCGCCCCACCCGCCCGCATCGCCACCACCGGGCAGCGCACCGTCCCCGAGGACACCCCCACCTGCGACCCGGCCGCCCACGACCGCCTTGCCGCCCACTTCGACCACCTCGCCGCCGCCGTCGAAGCCGCCCGCGCGAACCGCGACGGCGAACTGCACCGCAGGCTGTCCGCGCTGGCCGGGGAGAACGCCGCCGTGCGAACCGCGCACTGGCGGCTGCGGCAGCGGATGCTCGTCGAACGCCGCCGCGTCACCGAGCCCTACGCCACCGCCGTCCGGGACCTCGCCGACAGCCGCGCCACCGTCGCCGAGCGAGACGCGACGATCGCCGCCCAGCAAGCGCACATCGCCGAACTGGAGCGGACCAACGCCGACCTGGTTGCCCGGCTCGCCGCCGCCGAACGCGAACTGACCGCCTGGCAGGACACCAAACTGGTCCGCTGGAGCGAACCGCTGCGCCGCGCCTACGGGAAGGCGCGCGGGTGAACACCCCCCGGATCACCTTCGTCCTGGTCACCTACGGCGGCCGGGACCTGGTGCGCACCTGCCTGCAAGCCCTGGCGGAACACACCCCGCAGCCCTACCGGGTGGTCATCACCGACAGCGCCTCCCCCGACGGCACCGGCGAGTGGCTGACGGCGAACCTGACCGAGGAAACGGTCCTGCGCCTACCGGAAAACCTCGGCTTCGGCGTCGGCGGCAACCTCGGCGTCCGCCACGCCGACACCGAGTTCGTCTGCTTCCTCAACGCCGACATCGAGGTCACCGAAGGCTGGCTGGCCCCACTCCTGGACTTCCTCGACCGCACCCCCGAAGCAGCAGCGGTGTCCCCCCTGCTGCTCAACGCCGACGGCACCGTGCAGGAAGCGGGCAGCCTCATCGGCGGCGACGGCTGGTGCCGGGCCTACGACGAACCACGCGAAACACTGTTCGCCCGCGAGGTCGACTACGCGTCAGCGGCCTGCCTGGTGGTGCGCCGCAGCGCGTTCCACCAGGTCGCGGGCTTCAGCAGCGAGTACGAAATCGCCTACTTCGAAGACGTGGACCTGGCACTGCTGCTGCGCCAAGCGGGCCACCAGACGTGGGTCCTGCCCTCGGTCGCGGTCCACCACGCCCGCCACGGCAGCTCCTCGTCGGCCCGCGCCGAAGAGCTGATGCGCCTCAACCACCGGCACTTCCTCGACCGCTGGGGAACCGAACTGGCCGACCGCCCACCGGTCGTCGGCCTGGACGCCCACCCGCACCGCCGCTGGTCCCTGCGCGACACCAGCGCCCCCTACCGGGTCCTCCTGATCGACGACCGGGTGCCGCAGGCCGACCGAGGCCGAGGAGACCCCCGCACCATGGCGGTCGTCGACGCCTGGCGCGCGGGCGACCCGAGGGCCAGGGTCACCTTCTTCGCCGCCTCCCCGGAACGGGCAGAGGAGTACGCCCCCGCCCTGCAGGCCAGGGGCATCGAGGTCGTCTGGGGAGTGACCGACGCCGCCGCCTGGTCCCGAGAACACGCGGGCCTGTTCGACGTTGTGTGCGTGTTCCGCCCACACAACTTCACCGCCCTGGGCAAACCGATCGCCGAGTACCAACCACAGGCAGTGCTGGTGTACGACTCGGAAGCCCTGTTCCACCGCCGCCCCGCCCAACACTTCGAAACCGCCCTCGACGCGGCAGAGCGCCGCCGGTTCGCCATCGAGGGCGTGCGACTGCGCAAGGAAGAGGTCGAGGCCTTCACCTGGGCCGACGTCGCCGTCTGCGTCAGCGAGGAAGAGGCCCAGTGGGCCCGCCGAATCGCCCCGGAAACGCTGGTCCACGTCGCCTGCTACCCGGCCAAGGTCCCCGAATCCGTCCCCGGCCTGGAGGGCCGCCACGGCATCGTGTTCTTCGGCGGCTTCGACGGCCAACCCCGCACCCCCAACGAGTTCGCCGTCCTAGAACTCGCCGACGAGGTCCTGCCCCCGTTGCGCGAACGCCACCCGGACCTGCGCCTGAGAGTCGTCGGCGCCGACCCGTCCCCCGCGGTCCTGGCCCTGGAAGGCCCGGCGATCACCGTCGTAGGCAAGGTCCCCGACCCGGCCCCCGTCCTCAGCACGGCCCTCCTGCACGTGGTCCCCATGCGCTACGGCGCAGGCGTGAAGATCAAGTTCGTCGACTCCATGGCCGCAGGCCTCCCCTTCGTCACCACCCCAGTCGGCGGCGAGGGCCTGCACCTCGGCTGGACAGCCCGCCACCTGATCGGCAGCTCCCCCGCCGAACTCGTCGACCTCTGCGACCGCCTGCTCACCGACAAACCACTGTGGACAGATGTGCAGCAGGCCATGCTCGACATCTGCCGCGAACACTTCTCCACCACCCACTTCGCCAACCAAATGCGCGCAGTCCTGGTCGACTGCGCCATCGCCCCCACCGCCTGACCCCCACCACCGGGCGCAACCGCGTCCGGCCCCGTCTTCCGCGTCGCCCCATCGAGGGTGGAGAACAAGCACGGCGACCGATACCCGGTGGCGGCGTTGCCCTACTGCGACGACCTCCTACCACGGGTGCGCCGGGGCACCGGCAACGTCGCCATCGTGGGGCGCGTGGAGATCGACGGCCGCGACTTCGGCACGCTCAGTGCCCACCGGTCGGACGGGTGGGCGCAGGACGCGGCACAGCGAGCCGTGGGAAACCCGTTCGAGCGGGAGTACGAAGGAAAGGCGCCGCTGTGATCGAACCCGTGCTCCACACCGAGTACCTCGACCGCGAAACGATGCCGCCCGGGGTCGACCTGGTCGCGGAGGTGCGCGCGCTCAACGACGCCGGGGTGGAGATCCCGTGGTGCTGGAAGCTCTCACGAGAACCGGTGGAAGCGGACAACCAGGACCACGTGACGCTCACCTTCGGGGTCAACAACGACGTCGGTGTGGTGAAGTGGACCCGGGGCGCGACCAGCCACGTCCCCACGACCGGGACGAACACCGAGTGGCTGACCTACTACCTGGCCGGATTCCACGACTTCGCGATACCCCCGCACGCCGAGGTCCCCGTGGAGACGGTTTACGCCGCCGTGACGGAGTTCCTGGCCACCTGGCAACCTCCGACGTGCATGCAGTGGCAGGAAGCCGCATCGGTGCTGTCCCCGATTCGCCTGATGCGGACAGCCTCAAGCGCGTAGCTCCCGCTCGGTGGACTCCACGTACCGCAGACCCCAGTGCGCCACCGGTTGCCCCTGCGCCCCCCCTTCGACGGACAGCCCGTCGCGGTCGAGCACAAACAGCAGATCCGCCCGCCGGTCGTGAAGTTCGGCATACCGCTCGATCACCAGGCGATCCGTTCACGGGATACCTCCGTTCGAGTTCGGTGCCTTGTATCGAATGGAGCACCCCCGAGCGTGCTCCAGCAGAAGAATCGCCGTGCCTTCCCAGACGCGTAGTCACCAACGACGCGCATCCGGGTGGTTCACTCGGGTGGCCCACATCTGTTGATGACAGACTCGGTGCCGAAGGTGCAGGCTGTATCCATGAACGAGATGCGGGCAGTTCTCCGCTGTACCTGATCAGCGATTTACAGAACCGTAGTCCACGGTGATGCGAGTCGCAGGACCGAAATTGGGTATTGTCGACCGCCAACCCTGTTGTCTAGAGATGATCAAGCGGCACGTAAGGTTGCGAACGCGTCACCGGAATGCGGTTATCACCCCTGTTTTCAGTCGGGTTACCCATCAATCATCCGACCGCGCCCTATCGCCCCGGAGGGCGAAGAAAGCACCTGGCCTCGCATGGAAAGTTCACCAATCATCGCTGGTCCGATGGCTTGGAGGGGCCGCTCCAAATGGATATCAGCCGCATTCTTATAATTATTCCTTGGGTTCCGGTAAGCGGAATCTTGGCAGTTCTTGCAATCGTGTGGATGGTTCGCACGGCGCGACACGACATGACTGTCCGTTGGCGTTGGTTCGGACTGCACGTAACCCGCGATCGGACCAATAGGGTCTCGAACGAAATGCAGACCGATCGCGCAATCCGAACTACTATCACTTCGCCTTCTCAGTCTGAACCAGCGGGCAAACCGCCTACTCGGACGCGGCGGCGGCGCTCCAAGCGGACCGGGTGACGGTGCGCGTCTCGACCCGATACTCGGGGAACGCGGCACGGTCGCGCGCGACCTCGTCGCGGTACCGGCGGCGGTCCTGACGGATCACGGCGTCCGCGTGGTCCCCAGTGTGGTCACCACGATCTGCTCGACCTGATCATCGGAGATCGTGCGCGGCCGACCCGGACGGGGCTCGCACGCCAGGTGCCCACCGTGTGACGACTGAGGTCCAACCGTTGCGCCACAACGGTGTTCGACTCAGCGGACTCGGCACAGGCCAGCACGATCCGCGCTCGAAGCGCCAGCGCGGTCGTCCGCCGACGCGTCCACCCTTCCAGGACCCGGCGCTCGTCCTCGGGCAATACCAGCGGCACCAATTTCGGATTCGGCACCAACACAACCTGCAGTTGGCACCGAATTAACGACTCCGGACACTAGCTCGGCGGTGTCAGCGGCGGAATCCGCAGCCGAGCCGCCCGCAGAGCCCGCCGCCGCAGCGCCGCAGCCAGCATCCGACGCTCCGCCCCCGCAGTCACCCGCCCACCGTCCCGGCTCGCCTTGGCCACCGTCGGCAGCAGCGCACGCACCGACTGGTCCGCCGCGCTCAACCGCCGCAGCACCGCCTTCGTCGCCTCATCCGCCGTGTCCTCGTTGCGCAGCAACAGAACCCGCGCGTACTGCGCGACCCGGCGCAGTTCGAACTCGGCCACCGCCTCCAGCTCAGCAGCCAGCGCGGGGTCGATGTCGGCGCCGTTGGCCAGCTTCACCAGGGCCAGGCCGGACGGCAGGTCCTTGTCCAGCCGTTCGTCCTGCCTGCCGGTGACGTTGGTGGAGTGCTGGCGGTAGGAGTGCAGGGGGCGGTCGATGAACTCGATTCGGCCGTTGACCAGGGCGGTCGCGGCGAACCAGTGGTCGTGGAAGGCCGAGGGGGTGCCGGGGGGCATCGGCAGGGCGCGGTTGAACACCAGGTCGGCGCGGATCAGGGCGGAGGCGCCGGTGACGGTGTTGAGCAGCAGCAACGACTCCAGGTCGTCCTGGTGGTTGACGCGGTTGAGCCAGAACGAGTCGGCGAGGTGGTTGTCGTGTTCGTCGATCAGGCGCATGTCGGCGTAGACGAGTTGCACCTCGGGGTCGGTCATGGGGGCGAGCAGTGAGCTGAGCTTGTCCTCGTGCCAGACGTCGTCCTGGTCGCAGGGGGCGATGGCGTCGGCGTCGGCGGGGGCGAGTTCGGCGGCTCGGCCGAAGTTGGCGTAGAAGCCGACGTTGTCCTCGTTGACCACCAGGGCGAACCTCGGGTCGTCCTGGACGAGGGCGCGGACCTCCGCCAGGGTGTCCTCTGTGGACCCGTCGTCGCAGAGGACGCAGAACCAGTTGGTGTGCTGCTGGGCGCGGATCGAATCCAGTTGGGCGGCGAGGAACTTGATGTCCGGTTCGTACAGCGCCAGGCACACGGCGACCTTCGGACCGGTGCCGGTCCAGTGGCCGACCAGCCGTTCCCGGCTGCTGCCCGGGCGCACCGGCAGCGGCGGCAGGTCGCGGTGCAGGACCGTGCCGTCGGTCAGCTCCACCGCCATCGACAGCGGCACCTCGCGCGCCGCCGCGGTCCGGACGGCCAGCCGCGCGTGCACACCGCTGCCCTCGGGGGCGCGGACCCCCGCCGCGTGCAGTGCCGCCGACACGTCCGGCCTGCTCAGCCCGTACTCCGCGGTGACCTCCGCGCCGTCGGCGGTGAACCGCACCGCGCGCACGCCGACCGCGGCGTGCACCACCCACCCGGTCAGCTCGACGACCTGACCGCGCCCCACCGGCACCGGTTCGGCCGGGACCGGGACGTCGAAGTGCAGGCCGGACTCCCGGGCCCCCGCCGCGGCCCGCCGGTAACGGGTGGCCAGGCCCGCGCTCACCACGGGCGACTTGGCGCCGACCCGGCGCAGCACGCCGTCCGACTCCTCCCCGGGGCGGCCCAGCGCCAGGTCGCGCACCCCGCGGGCCACGCGGGCGGCGGGCCACAGCGTGCGGTGCGCGCGGCGCACCAGCTTCGAGTTCTCCAACGCCGCCAACCGCAGCGCGGTCCGGGTCAACCGGTCCGACAGCGACGCCGCGGTGTGCTCGGCCCGCTCCGCCGCGCGGGCGGCCTCGGCGGCGGACTCCCAGGCGGCCCCGGCCTCGGCCACCGCACCGGCGACCTCCTCGAAGGCCAGCGCCAACCGGTCGTCCATGGTGTCCAGCGCCGAGTTCGCCGACGCCAGCGCGTGCTCGGTCAGCGCGAGCCGATCGGCCAGCTCGGCCTGCTCGGCCCGCACCCGCGCCAGGTCCCGCTCGCGGTCCTCGATCACGCCCTGAGCGGCGGCGACGGCCAGGTCCGCCCGGTACCGGCGCTCGCGGTCGGCGCGCAGCTCGGCCAGGCCGCCGGGGATGCGCCACAGCGGTTCCGGTGGCACCGCGTGCGCGCTGGCGGCCAGTTCCTCGGCGATGCCCGAGGCGTCCCGGCCGTAGACGGCCTCCTGCAGGCTCGCCTCGGCGGCGAGGAGTTCGTCCCACCGCCGGTCCCGCGCCCCGGTCAACCCGACCAGGTCGCACAGGCCCGCCAGCACCTCGTGCACGGTCCGCGCCGACCGCCACGGGTGCTCGGCGGCGCTGCCGACGATCTCCCTGGCGAACTCCACCAGCGCGCGCAGCAGCACCAGCTCCGCGTCGACGCCCGCACCGGCCCGCCACTCGTCGTCGACGAGGGTCAGCACACCGTCCGCGCCGACGATCAGGTTGCCGGGGTGGGCGTCGAGCCGGTCCGCGGGCAGCACCGGCACCCCGGCGCGGCCGGGCAGGAACGGGTGCCTCGGGTGCGCGTCGGTCAGGTCCTCCGCGCCCTGGGCGCAGTGCTCGCGCCAGGCCACCAGCAGCGTGCGGGCCTGGTCGAGGTCACCGGCGCGCAGCGCGTCGAGCACCAGCGCGTCCATGCCCCGGCCGGGGACCAGCGGTTCGGCGGCCACCACGCGCTGCCGCAGCCACCCCGCCGCACCGCCCTCGCCGCGCACGGTGCGCAGGGTCAGGTCCCCGTCGAGCAGCCGGGACCGCCGCCACAGCGGCAGCCGGGGGTTCGCGGGCAGCCACGCCAGACCCGCCTCGACGCCCCGGGCGAGCGCCTCCGCGTCGCGGGCGGCGAAGACCACGTACCCCGGCGCGACCGCCGCGCCGGAGCCGTTCGCCACCGCCAGCCGGTGCGGGTGCCGGGCGGGCACCAGCGGGTCGACCGCCGCCGCGCTGCCCTGCACCGGGTTGCGCACCAGCTTGTCGACCAGCTCGGCGGCGTCCGGGCGGTCGAACGCGGACTCGTCGAGCAGCACCCTCGGCAGGACCTCGTCCGGGTAGGCCATCAGCGTGCGCCGCGCGGTCAGCCCGGCGGCGGCCAGCGACTCGGCCACCGCCGACCGCGACCACGCCCCCGGCCGGGCGGGCGCGCCCAGCACGTGCGCCAACCCCAGTTCGTTGCCGAACACCAGCACGGCCAGCCCGCCGGGGGCCAGCAGGTCGGCGATCCGCTCGTCCGGGCCGTCGGCCAGCACCAGGTCCCAGGTGCCGTCGAGGACCTCGGCGCCACCGACCACGACCCCCGTCAGGTCCCGGCAGCGCTCCCGCGCCACCGCGGCCATCCCGGCGTCCGGCTCGTACCCGGTGACCACCAGCCCGGCCTCGGCCAGCGCCCGCAGGAACGCCCCGGACCCGCAGCCCAGGTGCAGGGCCCGCGTCCCGGCGCGCAGCCGCAGCGGGTCCAGCACCCCCAGCCGGGCCGGGGAGAAGTGCTCAGCCGCTTCCCACGACCGCACCCCGACCGCCAACTCCGACGACCCCGCTGAGACGTCGGTGGCGGCGCGCAGCACCGCCAGCAGCGCGTTGCTGTGCTCAGTCATCCCTGCCGTCAGTTCCCTAGGCCGCGGGCGGGAACTTCTTGACCTGGTCGGCCACGATCTTGTCGAACGCCTCCTTGGCCGCTGCCTGGTCGGGGCCGTAGGCCTCGATCTGCAGGACCACGCCGTCGGCGATGTAGAAGCCGCGGAAGCTGGCGCGCTGGCCGGGGGCCGGGTCGGGCAGCGCGCGGCCGAGGACGCCGTCGGGCAGCCCGCTCAGCTCGGTGTGGTTGTGGTTGGCGAAGTAGCCGTCGAGGGCGGTCAGCAGCACCTTGGGGTCCGCCCCCGCGGCGGGCGTGAACGACCACACCGCGCGGACGAGGTCGCTCTCCTTGGTGACGTACATGCCGACGTTCGTCACGCCCTGGGCCTTGAGGAACGCGGCCTCGGCCTCGGTCGGGACCTTGCCCTTGACCGCGGTGTCGATGGTGATGTTCTGGTTGTCCAGCTCGGTTCCGTCCAGCACGACGAACGGCCCCTTGGGCAGTTTCGGGCCGGTCGGGGTGGCCGGGGCGGTGCTCGACGCCGCGGGCGGGTTCTGGCCCCCGGGGTCGGCGGTGTCCGAGCCACCGGGTTTGAATAGGAAGAACGCCGTGATGCCCGCGGCCACCAGGACCACCACGGCGGCGATGATGGCGATCTTCTTGCCCTTGCCGCCGCCCCCGGACTCGGTGAAGATCTCCGGGCCCTGCCGGGGCCAGCTCTGCGCCGAGCCGAAGTCCGGCGGCAGGCCGTCGTCGTTCATCCACGGCGGCGGGCTCTGACCCTGGTTCTGCTGCGGCCGGGCGGTTTCCCAGGCGGGGCGCGGCTGCGGCGGCGGGAAGTGCGGCTGCCCGCCCATGCCCTGCGGCACGCCGTGGGGGCCGGTGTTCGGGCCGGTGTTCATGGTGCGGCCGGGCACGACCTGGGTCCGCTCGCCCGCGTCCCCGCCGTTGCCACCGGGGTTGCCCGGGTTGCCGCCCATGGCGCTGCCGGGGACCACCTGGGTGCGCTCGGCGGACTCGTTGCCACCCGCCTGCTGCGGCGGCGGCTGCTGCCCGGGGACCACCTGGGTGCGCTCGGTGGTGCCCGGCTGCTGCTGCGGTGGGGTCGGGAAGCCGCCGGAGACCGGAGCGACGATCTGCGTCGACTCCATCGCGTTCGGCGGGGGCGGGGTCGGTTGGGGTGGGGTGGGTTGGGCCGGGGCAGGCTGGGCCGGGGCGGCTTGGGCCGGGGTCGCCGGTTGCCCGCCCTGGTTCTGGCCCGCAGCCTCGACCATCACGCGGTCGCGGCGCTGGCGGTACTCGTCGGCGGTCAACTCACCCGCCACCAGCGCGCTGTCGAGCTTCCGCAGCTCGTCTTGCCAGGACATGCAAATGCCTCCAACCGCGTCAGGACGCGCTCATTGTGCCTAAGTCGCATGACGTCCTGCGGTGCGGTCGCCAAATGGATACGTGCGGGAAAGGATCAGGTCACCGGCAGGGTCTTGCCGACGGTCTCCACCAAAGTCCGCAGTTGCTCGTCCAGCACCGCCGGATCACCGGACGGCGACTGCAGAACGCTCACCTGCACCGTCCAGGTGCCTGCGGTGTAGACCGCTCTGGCCAGGGACGACTTCGGTCCCTGGGTGCCGACGGCGCGCGCGGCGGGGGGCAGGCCCTCAACCTCCTTGTCGGCGAAGCTGAGTTTGCGGTTGGCGTCGAGCACCCCCGTGGTCGTCGTCGCCGCGGCGGCGGCGTCCGAATTGGGGAACGCCTGGACCAGGTAGGCGGTCGTCCCCTCGTACGAACCGACGTACGTGACGGCGTTCACCCCCACCGCGGACAGCAGGCCGACCTCGCGGGCGCTGAACACGTTCGCCGACTGCGCCTGCGACAGGCTCATGGTGCCGCTGCGCGGGTCCGGCGTGCCGGGCAGCGTGATCGTCGCCGGGTCACCGACCTGGACCGCGGGCGGGGCGGCCTGCTGCCGGTCGCCGGGGTCGCCGGAGAAGGCCAGCCACCACACCAGCCCCGCGATCACGACCAGCGCACCGAGCGCGACCAGTACCCGGTTGCGGTTGCCCCCGGTCCCGTCCGCCGCGACGGCGAAGACCTCGTGGCCCTGCATCGGGGTGTCGCGGGGCAGGGTGACCATCGGCGGCAGCGACGCGTGCGGCCCGCCTGGTCCGACTGGTCCGCCTGGTCCGGGCGGCTGCCCCGCGGCGGTCACGACGGCCCGCTGGATCACCTGCGTGCTGCCCACGTCGCCGATCACCTGGGTGGTGTCGGCGTCGGGCTTCGGCGGGTCGGCGGGCTGCTCCGGTTGCGCCGCGGGGGGTTCCGGCTTCGTCAGGGCGGGCTCGGCACCGCCCGGCCGCGCCGGTTCCGCCGCGGAACCCTCCCCCGGAGCCCGGGGCCCGGCGTCGGGCTTCCCGGCCGGGACCGGCTTCTCGGCGGGCCCCGCCGGGGGAACCGGCGGCTTGTCCTGGTTCGCGGGCGGCTTGTCGGGGCCTGCCGTGGATGGCCGCGCCTGATCGGCCGCGTTCGGGGTCCGGTCCGAATCTACCGAGGTCTTGTCCGCGGCCCCACCCGAGGTCGCGGCGGGTGGCTGTGCCGAGCCCGCCGGTGCGCCCGCCGTATCCGGGTTCTGCGCCGGGTTCGCCGGGACCTCGTCCGTGACCCGCCTCCCGGTCGGGCCTGCGGCGGGCGGCTGAGCCGGACCTGCCACCGGCCGAATCGGGTTCGCCGATGACGGGGCCGAGCCCGCCACCGGTTGGGTGGGCTCCACCGATGGCTGAGCCTGCTGCGCCGATGACTGGGCCTGCTGCGCCGATGACTGGGCCTGCTGCGCCGATGACTGGGCCTGCTGCGCCGATGACTGGGCCTGCTGCGCCGATGGCTGAGCCTGCTGCGCCGATGGCTGAGCCTGCTGCGCCGATGACTGGGCCTGCTGCGCCGTTGGTCGGGCTTGGTCCGCCGGAGCCTGCGCCTGCCCCGCCACGGGCTGCGCCGGGTTCGCCGAGGGTCGGGGTGGCCCTGCCATCGGCCGGGCCTGCTCCGGCGTCGGTCGGGGAGGTCCCGCCACCGGCTGGATCGGATTCGTCGGGGACTGGGCCTGTCCCGCCACCGGCGGGGTCGGGTTCACCGGGGGTACCGGGAACCGGGGCGGACCCGCGACGGGGCCGGGCGGGCGGGCCGGTCCCGGGGGCGGCTGCGGGCCGCGGCGGTCCACGGGGATGGCACGCTCCTCGACGGTCCTGGTGGAGCCGACCGCGGTCGGGCGCTTGGACTGCGCGGGCGCGGGTGAGGTCGACGCCGCGATCAGGATCTCGTCGCGGCGCTTGCGGTACTCGGCGAGGGTGACCGCGTCCTTGGTCAGCGCCTCGTCCAGCTTGCGCAGATCGTCTTGCCAGGTCATCGGTTCCCCGTTCCGGCTGGAGCTCTGTCGAATCGTGCCACCCGCACCGTCATCCCGGCGCGCCTTCCCCGTATTCGGCGACGGACCGTGATCCGCCGAACACCCCGTGCACCAGGGCCAAACCCATGTCGGCGACGGTGTGGCACACCCGCAGCAACAACCCCACCGCGGTTGCGGCCACCACCCCGAGCGCCGGCCCCAGCACCAGCACCAGCACCGCCTCCCGCGCGCCCAGCCCGGCCGGGGCGAAGACCACGACCAGCCCGACCAGCCAGCTCAGGGCGAACCCGCTGGTCGCCAGCCCGCCGAGTCGGGCGGTCGCGCCGGTGAACGGTGCCGCCGCCAGCAGCCCGGCCGCACCGTAGGCCAGCCAGGCCGGGACCATCCACCCCATCGGCCGCAGCAGCGCCGACCAGGTCAGCGCGGGCAGCCCGCTGTCCTTGCCGAGCCTGCGCACGATGGCGGTGACCACCGACGGGTGCAGCAGCGGCAGGACCAGCACCGCGGCCAGCCCCGCCCAGCCGTACCCGGAGAGCAGCCCCCGGTCGGCGAACAGCAACCCGGCGGACACCACCACCGAGGTCACCACGTGCACGGCCAGGAACACCGCACCCGCCACCAGCGCCGAGCGGGCGGGCACACCGTACCGGCGGGCGAACCGGGCCTGCGCCAGGAGTGGCCACACCGCGCCCGGCAGGTACTTGCCCACCTGGGCCGGGAAGAAGATCGTGCGGGCGGCGGCCCAGCCCACCCGGTGGCCCAGCGCGTCCAGGCACCGCCGCCACACCTGCGCCGTCGCCAGCAGCCCGAGCACCACCAGCGCGAACGCGCCCGCCGCCCGCCACCAGCCGATGGTGCCGATGGCCGCGCCCAGGGCGGGCAGGTCCTCGCGCAGCGCCCAGCCCGCGACCCCCACGGCCAGCAGCACGAACCCCACGGCCAGCACATCGGCCGCGCGGACGCGTCTGCCCGCCCCCTCAGCCACGGCTGATCAACCCGGTCGTCGTCGGGTAGGGCAGCGCCGGGGTGCCACCGCGCAGGTACTCCACGCGGGTGCCCGGGGTGGTCGTGGCCTCGGCGTAGCGCTTGCGGCGGATGTTGTCGAAGACGACCACCCCACCCGGTGCGAGGTGGTCCAGGGCGCGGCGGAAACACTCCACCCTGGCCCGGCCGTCCACCACGACCAGGTCGAACTCACCGCCGACCGCGTCGATGGTGGCCGCGTACGCGCCGAAGTCCAGGTGCTCGTGCCCGGCCCGCTCGGACCGGACCACCGTCGAGGCGTCGGCCGGGGTGGCGGGCACCGCGTGCAGGGTCACGTGCGGCGCGTCGGCCAGCAGCGCCCGCACGTGCCCGGCGAACCCGGCGTCGTGCTCCACGCTGTGCACCTCGGCGGCGCGGCGGGCCAGCCACGCCGTGCTCGCCCCGGCGCCGAACTCGAACACCCGCGGCGCGTCCCGGCCCGCCAGGAACCGCTCGACCCGGGCCATCGCCGGGTAGCTCCACCAGGCCAGGTCCAGCCCGGCGAGGTCCACGACGTCGTGCACGGCGAACAGGGTGCGCAGGTGGCGGGCGGTGTGCGCGTCGCTGCCGCCGAGCCGGTCGAGCAGCCCGGTCCGGTCGGCGAGCCTGCGCGCGGCACGGACCCCGCCGACGTAGGCGCCGCGCAGCCCGCTCATCGGCTGTCCGTCCGCTCGGACACCAGCTCGCGCACCTCGTCGCGCCGGGCGGTGCGGTGCAGCAGGATCTCCGCGATCAACCCGAACGACACCATCTGCACGCCCAGGATCACCAGCAGCACGCCCAGGTTGAGCAGCGGTCGGGTGCCGATCGGGTCGGCGGTGAACAGCCACACGCCGGTCAGGTAGAGCAGCACCAGGAAGCCGGCGGCGCCGAACAGGAACCCGATCCCGCCGAACAGGTGCGCGGGCCTGCGGCCGTACTTGGTGATCGTCACGACCGTCATCAGGTCGATCGCGCCGCGCACGTACCGCTCCAGCCCGTACTTCGACACCCCGTGCGCCCGGGCCCGGTGGTTCACCCCCAGCTCGCTCACCTTGTAGCCCTGCTGGTGGGCCAGCGCCGGGATGTAGCGGTGCAGCTCCCCGTAGAGCGGCACCCGGCGGTAGACCTCGGTGTCAGCAGCCTTGAGCCCGCAGTTGTGGTCCTTGAGCGGCAGCCCGGTGATCACCCCGGCCACCTTGTTGAACACCTTCGACGGCAGCCGCTTCGACAGCGGGTCCTTGCGGTCCACCTTGTGCCCGCTGACCAGGTCGACCCCGGTGTCCAGCTCGGCCAGCAGCCGCGGCACCTCGGCCGGGTCGTCCTGGAGATCGGCGTCCATGGTGACCACCCGGCGCCCGCGCGCCTCGGACACCGCCGCGGCCAGCGCCGCCGCCTTGCCGAAGTTGCGCCGCATCCGCACCGCGCGCACCGCGGGCCTGGTCGCGGCCAACTCGCACATGATCTTCCAGGAGCCGTCGGTGCTGCCGTCGTCGACGAAGATCAGCTCGTAGTCGACGCCGCGCAGCGCCGCCGCGACCTCGTCGGCCAGCGCCGTCAGCGTGGCCTCCTCGTCCTTGGCCGGGACGAGCACACTCACCTCGGTCACCGCTCACCCCCACTTTCCGGTTCGGTGGGCATCCACAGCATCCGCCCGCTCGCGCGGACGAACACGACCCTGGTCTGTTCCGCCGCCGTCGGCCCCACCACCGCGAACCCGGTGTGGTTGGACAGCCAGTTCAGCTCCGCGCGCACGTCGGTCCGGATCTGGTCGACCATCCCGCCGCCGACCACCACGCCCGCGCCGTCGACCACGATCGCGCAGCGGATCGGGTCACCGACGCCGCTGGCCCAACCGCGCACGACCACGGCGCCCGCGAGCTCGGTGCTCTCCTCGACGAAGCCGGACGGGTCCTGCTTGCGGCTCTTGTCCGCCGCCGCCACCCGCTCGGCGGAGCCCACGTCGACCCGGTCACCCAGTTCGGGGCCGCCGCAGCCGAGGGTGAAGTCCGGGGTGAAGGGGTAGTGGCCGATCCGGGGGAGCAGTTCCCGCATCTCCTTCCCCTCCGGCATGGTGGTCGGGTAGGCATCGGTCAGGCCCGCCCGCAGGGCGATCGCCTGCAGCGGCACCTCGCGCATCTCGTTGCGCAGGTTGATCGCCGTCGGCACGCCCAGCGCGAACCCGAGGGTTCCCGCCGCGACCGCCGCCACCGCCACCCGCGGGGTGTTCGCCCACGACCGCCGCACCAGCACCGACCCCGCGATCACCAGCAGCGGCACCGCCATCAGCACCGACTGCGAGGTGTAGCGGCTGCTCAACCCGTAGTCGGGGCCGAAGTCGATCCGCGCGACGCCGATCATCGCGCAGGCCAGCAGCGCGTGCAGGGCCAGTGCCCACCACACCCGCAGTTCCGGCGCCCGCGCGCTCCGGGTGGTCAGCAGCAGTCCGTACCCGACCAGCACCGCCATGCCTGCGACAACGGCCATCCCCGCGTTGTTCGCCGTCCACAGGTGACCGACGGCGGACAGGAACGTGTACAGCGCCTGGCTCGGGTCGCTGCCCGGCGCCTGGTCCGCCCCCGCCCCGGGGTACGCGATCTTCCAGACGACGAAGACCGCGGCCAGGACGACCAGCGGCACCACCCGCTTCCACAGGGCCTCCCGGCGCACCCAGGCGAACCAGGCCAGCGCCACCCACACCGGGAAGGCGGTGCCGTAGGACAGGCAGGCCACCACCCCGACCACCCACGAGCCCACCCACCAGCCCCGCCTGGCCAGCAGCAGGGTCAGCACGACCAGCAGGTTCGCCGTCAGCCAGGCCATGCCGCTCATCGACCGGACGAAGTTGTGCAGCCCGTGCGGGCTGAACAGCAGCGCCGACGCGGCCACCACCAGCCCGGCCCGCGCCACCGGGGGCAACGACCTCGGCAGCGCCGCCCGCAACGCCAGCACCGTGAGCACGACCACGGCGACGACCACGCAGCCCAGCGTCCGGTTGTCGCCGTGGGCGACCAGCACGTTCAGCCAGTAGAACAGTGCGGGCAGGGCCACTGGGTGCTCGTTGCGCAACACGAAGAACCCGCCGACGTCCAGCGAGGCGTCCGGGTTGTAGAAGTTGAGCAGGATCGTCCAGTAGTCCAGGAACTGCAGGTGCGGCCCGTTCAGCACGTCGAGCAGGGTCGCGGCGATCGGGAGGAGGGCGAGCAGTTCGAGCGCCCACAACCAACGCGCAGACCGGGCGGCCCCCGTCGTCGGAGGGACTTCAGCGGTTTCGGTCACGGGTGGCGGATCGCTTTCGTGTTCGACTGACACTTTCGGGTGCGAAGCGCAGTCTAGGGAGGGCAACCGCGCGTGTGTTCGGAACGGTCAGTGCCGGTCGCGGGCGCGGGTTACTGTGCTCGGGTGACGGATCAGGCACCCGCCCCGAAATTGCCCCCCGTGCACGAGGCGTGGTTGCCGAGGGAGCACCCGCTGCACCGCCCCCGGCACGGCGCCCGGCAGAAGCTCGCCGTCATCAGCGCCCTGGTCTTCTTCGCCGCCCCCACCCTGCTGTACGTGGTCGGGGTGCGGCCCGCGGAGATCGAGAACCACCCGCTCGCCTCGTTCCCCAGCGTCGGCGACGGCTGGGGCTTCTTCCGCGGCTTCGACGCCTGGGCCACCGACAACCTGTCCTTCCGCCCGGCCGCCATCACCGCCGCCGACGGGGTCAGCCGCGGCGTGTTCGGGGAACCACCCACCTTCGGCGACGAACCCGACACCGGCCCACTCGGCACCGGTGCCACCCCGGCCCCGCCGCCCGACCGGCAGCCGGAGCAGCCCGGCCAGGGCCCGGCGCGGGCCGCGGACGTGTCGGTCGTCGAGGGCACCGACGGCTGGCTGTACCTCGACGCCGACATGACGGCCAAGTGCAAGCCGAGCAGGCCCTTCGCCGAAACGGTCGGCCTGCTCAAGGAGCTCGAGGAGGCGGTGGAGACCTCCGGCCGCGAGTTCGTCCTGCTCGTCGCCCCGGACAAGTCGACGATGGTCCCCGAACACCTGCCGCCCAACTACCCGAACAAGGAGTGCGCCGACGCGGCCCGCACCGAACTGTGGAAGCAGGTCGACGCCGCGGGTGGCGTCGACCTGCGCGGGGAGTTGCAGTCCGTCGCCAAGGGCCTGGGCCGCCCCGCCTACTTCAAGCTCGACACCCACTGGACCGACGAGGGCGCCATGGCCATGGTCCGCCGCACCGCCGAGGCCGTCCAACCCGGTGTCACGGCCACCTGGACCACCCGGCCGGGGGCGAAGTTCTCCATCCCCGCGGACCTCCCCGGCATCCAGGGCAAGCGCGGAAACCGCGAGGGCACCCTCTACTCCCTGCGCCCCGACGGCACCACCGACCGCACCCAGGCCCCCCGCACCGACCTGTCCACCCCCTTCCACCGCCAGTCCGACCCCACCGAGGGCACGATCGACGACCCCACCCTCTTCCTCGGCGATTCGTTCACCGGCGTCTCCGTGCCCTACCTGTCGGCAATATTCACGGACGTCACGGTGTTGAGCTACCTGAGCAGCGTCAAACGCCCCACCGCCACCATCAACGAGATCGCCGACCACGAGGTGGTCGTCTTCGAGATCGTGGAACGAGCCCTCGCGGTGGGCGGCGGCACCTGGCTCACCGACGACTTCATCAACCGCGTGCGGACCGAACTGGCAAAACGCCCCATCCGCCGCTGAACAGGTACTTTGGAGGCATGGTGTTCTTCGGACGCGACAAGAGCCGACTGGTGACCGCCGACCAGGCCCTCCCCGGCCGCGCCACCCCCCTGGTGGTGTCGACCAACCACACGGTCCACCCCGACCACCGCCAGGTCCCCCCGTTCCCCGAGGGCCTGGAGACGGCCGTCGTCGCCATGGGCTGCTTCTGGGGCCCGGAACGGGTCTTCTGGCAGCTCCCCGGCGTCTACTCCACCGCCGTCGGCTACACCGGCGGCACCACGCAGAACCCGACGTACGAAGAGGTGTGCAGCGGCCTCACCGGCCACACCGAGGCCGTCCAGGTCGTGTACGACCCCAAGGTGATCACCTACGCCGACCTGCTCAAGGTCTTCTGGGAAGGCCACGACCCCACCCAGGGCATGCGCCAGGGCAACGACATGGGCACCCAGTACCGCTCGGGGCTGTACTACCTCAACGCGGAGCAGAAGACCGCGGCGGAGGAGAGCCTGACCGCCTACCAGCAGTCCCTGTCGAAGGCGGGCTACGGCCAGATCACCACGGAGGTCGCCGCGGCGGGTCCCTTCTACTACGCCGAGGACTACCACCAGCAGTACCTTTCCGACCAGAAGAACCCGAACGGCTACTGCGGCATGGGCGGAACGGGCGTCTCCTGCCCGATCGGCCTCGGAGTCCGCGAGGGCTGACCGGCGCGAAGCGTAATCCTTGATCACTTGTAGTATCCAAGGGTGAGTTCGGTGGCTTTGGGCCAGTGGCAGACGACGCGGTCCACCAGCATTGAAAATCTGTTTCAGGCGCATGGGGCGGTCGGTGGATCCGCTGTTGGCAGGCGCTGGGCCACCGAGGAGTTGAATCATGCGCTCGTGTTGCGTCTGGCCAGTGAGTTCCAAGGTTTCTGCCGAGACCTGCATGACGAGGCAGTGGACGTCATTGTTGGTATCGTTCCAGGTGGGCCTCCTGTGCAACGCGTGTTCTCGGCAGCTTTCAGAGCCGCTCGGAAGCTTGATCGGGGCAACGCGGAGCCGGGGGGCCTTGGTACTGACTTTGCCTTGTTCGGGGTTGAGTTGTGGCCCGCTCTCCGTACCCGATACCCCAGCAGGGGGGCGGAGTGGAGTGCCAAGCTGACCTCGTTGAACAAGGCGCGCAATGCCCTGGCTCATGATGACCAGGCGAAGCTTGCCGCGGTTGTCGCAGATGGTTGGCCACTGACCCTGACGTCTGTCCGGCGGTGGCGGGGTGCTCTGGACGGTTTGGCGGTTGGCATGGACCATGTACTGGCAAGCCACCTGAGACTGCTGATCGGAACCGCACCGTGGTGAGAGGAGTTCAGATGCCGCAGAGGCCCCCCGCTCCGGGCGATCGTGTCCTGGTTCCTTTCGGGTTCACTGAACTGGAGGGAGAAGTCCTGCGCACCTCCATCGGTCACAGAGGTTTGACTGTCACCGTCGCGGTAGAGGTCGAGGGTGCTGACCACCCGATCGTCAACAACTACCCAGTGTCGGAGGTCACGGCCACGTCAGCCGCTTGATGGGAGTTGACCTGGCTCAAGAGCTACCTGTTCGGCGACAGGACTACCACCAGCAGTACCTCTCGCCGCAGAAGAACCCCCACGGCTACTGCGGCATGGGCGGCACCGGCGTCGCCTGCCCGGTCGGCCTCGGGGTCCGCGAGGGCTAGTCGGTTTGCTCGGGGTGGGGTGGTCGGACGCTCGGTGGGGACGATTCACGTGTTCGCCCGGGCGGTCTGGGAGAGCTGTTCCCAGCCCTTCGCTGCTTCGGTGGTGGCGAACCTGGCTTCCCAGCCGCCCGGGCGTTGGGGCGGGGCGACGCGATCGCCGCGTTCGGCGGGACAGGTCAGTGATCCACCGGTGCGGGGACCTCGCCGAGGGGGCCGGTGAGCTTGGCGCGCAGGTCGGGGTCGACGTGGATGGCCGCTGTGCTGCGCCACTCGGTGACTGTCTGTTCGAGGACAGACCAGTGCCCCAGTTCGGCGGACGCTTGGAAGGCGCGGACGAAATCATGTGCGAACTGGAGCCGGTCTTCCTGCGGGAGCACATCGGCCCAGGGGAACTCGTCGAGCAACGCCGTGGTCACGACGTCCTGCGGCAGGCGCGGTAGGACAGCGCGCAGGGCCCGCGCCGCGGTCACCGAACCCGCGGATGCGGAGCGTGAGCTGTCTTCGCGGGTGAGCAGCAGGGCCGCCCCATCCCGGCGCCGGACAAGCACCTCGCCCTGATCGGCGAGTGCGGCGACGCCCTTCGGGTCGCGTTGCAGCTCGCTCCACTGCACTTCGGTCGCCATGCGTTGATTCTGAACTTCTTCTGGGCGGCACCGGCGTGGCGTGCCCCGTCGGCCTCGGAGTCCGTGAGGGCTGAGGGCTACTTCCCGTAGTGGTACCGGCAGGCGGCGATGCGGACCTCGTCGCCTGCCAGTTTGTAGACCAGGCGGTGTTCGTCGGTGACGCGGCGGGACCAGTAGCCCTGGAAGCCGTGCTTGAGGGGTTCGGGTTTGCCGAGCCCCTCGTTCCCGTTGCGGACGATGTCCTTGATCAATTCGTTGATCCGCTTGAGGACCTTCCGGTCCTCGGACTGCCACCAGCCGTAGTCCTGCCAGGCGAGTTCGTCCCAGGTCAGCTTCATTCCGCCAAGTCGTGCTGTGCGCCGCCGCCGGACTCCAGTCGCTCGATCGCCGTGATCAGCCGCCGTGCGTTCTCCGGGCTGCGGAGCAGGTAGGCGGTCTCCTTGAGCGACTGGTAGTCGTCCAGGGACACGATGACGACCGGTTCGTGGCCCGCACGCGTGATCACGACCTCCTCGCGGTCGTTGACCACGGAGTCGAGGGTCTCGGCGTACTTCGCGCGAGACTCGGAGTAGCTCATGGTCTTCACCAGCACCCTCCCTTCGACGTACAAGATAATGTACGTCGAAGGCTGCGCGAGGGCAAGGGGTGCGCCTGGGGTGGCCTGTGTCCGCGTGGGCTCAGTGGTCCACCGGGGCGGGGTCCTCGCCGGGGGCCGCTGAGCGTGGAGGTGGCTCGGACGCGGCTCCGCCGGTGGGGGTCGCCGTAAGATCTTGGTGGTGGATCGGCGCAAGCGGTTCGGGGTGCACTACACCCCTGCCGCGTTGGCTCGGTTTGTTGCCGGGCGGGTGGTGGCGCGGGTCGGTGGGCGGGTTCGGGTGCTCGACCCGGCCTGTGGGGACGGGGAATTGCTCGCCGCGGTGGGGGAGTTGGTCGAGGCGGAGCTGGTGGGGTTCGACCTGGACCCGGAGGCGGTGGCGGCGGCGCGGGGGCGGTTGCCGGGGGCCGAGATCGCGGTGGGGGACTTCACCGAGGTGGGGGAGGCGCTGCCCGCGGGTTCGTTCGACGTCGTGATCACCAATCCGCCCTACGTGCGGACCCAGGTGCTCGGTGGGGAGAACACCCGGCGGTTGGCGGCGCGGTTCGGGTTGCGGGGGCGGATCGACCTGACCCACCCCTTCGTCGCGATGGTGCCGCGGTTGCTCAAGCCCGGTGGGGTGTTCGGGTTGCTGTGCAGCAACCGCTTCCTGAGCACCAAGGCGGGTGCCAACGTGCGGGGGCTGCTCAGCGAACGGCTCTCCGTGCGGGAGGTGTACGACCTCGGGGACACCAAGCTCTTCGAGGCGGCGGTCCTGCCCGCGGTCGTGGTGGCGACCAACGACCGGGAGCACCGGACGGCCCGCTACGCCAGCGCCTACCAGGTGGAGCGCGGGGCGCCCGCCGGTGACCTCTTCGCCGCCTTCACCTCCGACTCCTCCTCCACCGTCTCCGTGCGGGGGCGGTCCTTCGCCGTGGAGGTGGGCACGCTCGGGCGGTCGGGGCCGGAGGACCCGTGGCGGTTGAGCACCCCGGAGCGGGAGCGGCGCAGCACCTCCGTGCGGGCTCGGACGTGGAAGACGCTGGGGGAGTTGGCGAAGATCCGGGTGGGCATCAAGACCACCGCCGACCAGGTGTTCATCGGCGACCACTGGGACGCCCTGCCCGCCGACCGGGTGCCGGAGGCCGCGCTCCTGCGGCCGTTGCTCACGCACGCGGACGTGCGCCAGTGGACGGCGCCGGGGCCTGCCCGCGTCCGGGTGCTCTACCCGTACCTCGACCTCCCGACCCGCAAGCCGGTGGACCTGGCCCTGCACCCGCGGGCCGCGGCGTACCTGGCTTCGCACCGGGAGCGGTTGGAGGGCAGGCGGTACGTGGCGGCGGCGGGGCGGGAGTGGTTCGAGATCTGGGTACCGCACCGGCCTTCGCTGTGGCGGGTGCCGAAGATCGTGTTCCCGGACATCAGCCCGGAGCCGCGGTTCGCCGTGGACCGCAGCGGGGCGGTGGTGAACGGGGACTGCTACTGGATCAGCGTGCCCGAGTTGGGTGGTGACGACCTCGCCCACCTCGTGCTCGGGGTGGCCAACTCCGCGTTCGGGACCCGGTTCTACGACGAGGTGTGCGGCAACCGCCTCTACGCGGGGCGGCGGCGGTGGATCACCCAGTACGTGGCGCGGCTGCCGGTGCCGCACCCCGACTCGGCGGCGGCGCGGGAGATCGTTGCCGCCGCCAGGGGGTTGGCCGGGGGTGACCCGTCGCTGCTGCCCCGGTTGGAGCGGGCGGTGGAGCGGGCATTCGAGTAGGGCTACTCATGACAGGGGCGCGCGGGCCGCGCAGCATTCAGGCATGAGCAGCGACACCAAGGCCCCGTCCTCGCCCACCACCGGCGCGTTCTTCGCCCAGGCCGCCCTGTCCTTCGGGATCGCGCTGGTCGCCACCACCGTCGGCATCGCCGTCCTGCCCGTCGACCCGTGGGTGCGCGCCTTCCTGGCCATCGGCGCCCTCTACACCGTGACCTCGGCGTTCACCCTGGCCAAGGTCATCCGGGACCGGCAGGAGGACACCGCCGTCGCCGCCAGGATCGACCGCGCCCGCATGGAGAAGCTGATGGCCGAACACGACCCCTTCCGCACCCCCGGCACCTGACCCACCCACCGCACCCGCACCCCACCACCACACCCGCACCCCACCCACCACACCCGCACCTCGACCACGCTGGTTCAGGAACCGAACGCACCGTGGGGGTCTGGGGGTTCGACCCCCAGGTACGACGAAGGGTCGACCCCGTTCGCGCTTTCTGCGAACAAGGTCGACCCAGTCGACCGAGCGGATGACGAGACTCGAACTCGCGACCCTCACCTTGGCAAGGTGATGCGCTACCAGCTGCGCTACATCCGCGTGCCCCGGTTTCCCGGTGCGGCGTGAACTGTACCCGATGCCGTTCACCGGGTCGCAACCCGGGGGGTGCCTGCCCCGTCGGGGGATGGTCGTGACTGTGCGTGATGTGGAACTCGGACGGACTAGGACATCCGTAGGGCTCCGCTTAACGTTATTCACGGATATCAACCGGAAGACCAGCGCATGTGGCAATCTGTTCACTATTGTCACGACGGCCAGGAGGAGGTACCGGGCCGGATGACCGGGGACGACCGGCCTGCCGCGGGCGGGTGCCGCGACGGTGCGCACGACGAGGCCGAGCCGTCCGCCGCCACCTGTGAAGACCGTGCTCTGCTCCGCCGCCTGCGGGCCGGTGAGGACGCCGCCTTCGGTGAGCTGTTCTCCCGCCACTGCGACGCCGTGCGCAGGTTGGCGCGCGGCATGGTCACCGACCGTGCCGAAGCCGAGGACCTGACCGCCGAAGCCTTCTTCCGCGTGTTGCAGGCCATCCGCCGCGGTTCCGGGCCCGTCGACAACGTGCGCGGATACCTGCTGATCGTCGTCCGCCGGGTCGCCTGGGAGTGGGCCGGGCGCAGGCGGGACGTGCCGGTGACCGACGAGGAGCTGGACTACCGGGCCGGTCCCGAGCTCGACGACCCGGGGCGGTCCACCGAGCGGTCGCTGATCACCCGGGCGTTCACCAGCCTGCCCGAGCGCTGGCGCAGCGTGCTGTGGAAGGTCGAGGTCGAGGGGGAGCGGCCCGCCGTGGTCGCGGGCAAGTTCGGGTTGAGCCCCAACGCCACCGCCGCGCTGGCCCGCCGCGCCCGGCAGGGGCTGCGGGCGGCGTACCTGCAAGCGCACCTGGCCACCGAGCGCGGTTCCGTGGGGTGCCGGGCCGCGCTGGAGAAGCTGGGCGCCTACACCGCGGGCAGCATCAAGGGCACCGAGCGGCGCAAGGTCCGGGCGCACCTGCAGGTCTGCCCGTCGTGCACCGACATGCAGGCCGAGTTGCAGGACGTCTGCGCTGGGCTGCGCGCGCACGCCGCGTTCCTCACCGTCCCGGTCGCCGGGCTCGCGCTGGCGCAGCAGGCCGCCGCGCCCGCCGGGTTGCTGGCCGGGGCCAAGGCGGTGCTGACCGGCGTCAAGTTCCAGGTGGCCGCCGCCGCCGCGTCGGCCGCCGCGGTCGGGGCGTTCACGCTGCTGCCGCTGGGGCACGTCGACGGGCAGCCGGACGCCTTCGCCGACCTCGACGGCACCGCGCCGACGCTGGTGGTCACCTCCGGCAGCCCCGCTCCGGTGGGCACCACCGGCGCCACGGACCCGCCGACGGCCGCCTCCAGCGCTATCAGGATCGAGGCCGGGCACGACCCGTCCGCCGGACAGCCGCCCCCCGGGGTCGGGCGGGAGCCCGAGCGCGAGCGGACCCCCGCGCCGCCGGTGCCGCCGGTGACCGACCCGGCGCCGACCAGCACGACGACGCGCACCCCCGAGGGCCGCGACGAGGGGCCCACGGTGCTCGACGCCCCGGTCGACGACTACGACGACACGCTGCCGGTGGTGTCGCGGCAGGTGTCCCAGCAGCGCAAGTGGTGGGTCTACGACCAGTACGACGTCATCTCCGAGGTCAGCACCACGACGCTGGTCAACGCCGCCGACCAGACCACGGTGTCGACCAGCACCAGCGAGTACACCCGCTACCGCGCCCCCGGTGGCACCACCGCGCCCACCCCGATGTCGGGCGGCGCGGGCCGCGAAGCCCCCGAGGCGCCCACGGTGACGCGCACGCCATCCGGTTGATCAAGTTCCCGGCCGGTGCGACAATCGGCCACGATGAGCGCATTTCACCCATTGGGCGGAGAGCTGAGGCGGTACCGTTGTCTCTCGGTGTCCTACGCACTGCCGACTCTGATCAGCGTGACTCCCGATCAGCAGCGCCACACCGAGAGGGCTGAGAGATGACGCGCCAGGTACGCGACGTGAACGGCCGCCTGTGGACCGTGCACGGCACGCTCGAGTGGCGCACCCCGGCCACCGAGGACGACTTCGAGCACGACGTCGCCGCCGGGTACGTGCCCGGCGTGGTGATGCTGTCGGTGGTCGTGCTGCTGGCCGTGGTGCTGGTCTACTGGACCCCCACCGACGTGTACGTGCCGAGCTGGCTCGTCGTGCTGCTGGTCCTGCTCGCCCTGTTCTTCCCGGTCCGCTGGGCGATGCGCAGGCCGTGGACGCTGATCGCCGAGACCGGTGACGACGGCGACGGCGAGCCCACCGAGCGCTGGGTCGGCAAGGTCCGCGGCTACTTCGCCGCGCGCGGGGAGATCGCCCGGATCGCCAAGAGCCTCAGCATGGACGCCCAACCCAGCTACGAGGGCATCCTCAAACCGATCAACTAGGGCATGACAGGCGGGCCGTTCCGGGTGAGACTGGTCCGGTGCCGGAACTGCCCGAGGTCGAAGCCCTGGCCCACCACCTGCGCGAACACGCCGTCGGCCGCACCGTCGCGCGGGTCGACGTGGCCTCGATGAGCGCGTTGAAGACGGCCGCCCCGCCGTGGACGGCGCTGCACGGCCGGGAGGTGACCGGAGCGGGCCGCTTCGGCAAGTACCTCGACCTGGACTGCGACGGCCTGCACCTGGTCACCCACCTGGCCAGGGCCGGGTGGCTGCGCTGGGCGGACACCATGTCGGCCGCGCCGCCGAAGCCGGGCAAGGGGCCGCTGGCGCTGCGGGTGCACCTGGGCCCGCCGGGGGAGGGGCCCGGGTTCGACCTCACCGAGGCGGGCACCAAGAAGGGCCTCGCGGTGTGGGTCGTGGAGGACCCGACGTCGATCGAGCAGGTGGCCACCCTGGGGCCGGACGCGCTGGCGCTGACCCGCGACGAGTTCGGCGAACTGCTCGCCGGGCGCGGTGAGCGGCTCAAGACCGCCCTGACCGGGCAGCGGGTCATCGCGGGCATCGGCAACGCCTACTCCGACGAGATCATGCACGTGGCGAAGCTCTCCCCGTACGCCACCGCGGGCCGCCTGGACGACGACGCGCTGGACCGGCTGTACGCGGCGATGCGGGAGGTGCTGCTCGGCGCGGTCGACCGCTCGGTGGGGCAGTCCGCGGCCCGGCTCAAGGGCGAGAAGCGCTCCGGGCTGCGGGTGCACGCGCGCACCGGGCTGCCCTGCCCGGTCTGCGGGGACGCGGTCCGGGAGGTGTCGTTCGCCGACAAGGCCTTCCAGTACTGCCCGACCTGCCAGACCGGCGGCAAACCGCTCGCCGACCGGCGGCTGTCCAGGCTGCTCAAGTAGGTACTACCGTTGTCAGCCGACCCTGTGACAGGCGGGAGCTTCCCTGGTGGGCCAACTGCTGACCGAGCGCGCGGTGGTGGGTGTCATCGCCACGCTGCTGGTGCTGGGTCTGTTCGTGGCGCTGTGCCGCCCGCGCAAGGCCGGGTCGGTCGACGACGCCGTGCTCGACGCGGTCCAGCGGCTGTCGCGGGCGGCACCGGAGCTGCGCGGCGGGCTGACCGAGAAAGCGGCCGACCAGGCCACCAAGGAACTGGTCGAGCTGCTCAAGTGCGTCGCGGTGGGCATCTCCGACGGCGAGGGCAGGCTGCTGTCCTGGGCCGGTGACGCCAACGAGCACTACGTGGACCTGGAAGTGCCCATCGTGGAGGTCGTCCGCCGGGGCCACCGCGAGCACATCCAGCACGAGAACCTGCAGTGCGGCCGCCGCGGCAGCTGCCCGATGCGCACGGCGGTGATCGTCCCCCTGATCATCGACGGGCAGATCGAGGGCACCCTGGTCCTGGTCGGCGGGGTGGACAGCAAGCGGCTGATCCGCGCGGCCGACGAGCTGGCGGGCTTCCTGGTGATCCAGCTGGAGCTGGCCAAGCTCGACGAGTCCAAGCAGGCCCTGGCCAGGGCGGAGATCCGGGCGCTGCGGGCGCAGATCTCCCCGCACTTCATCTACAACACGCTCAACACCATCTCCTCGCTGATCCGCACCGACCCGGAGCAGTCGCGCGAGCTGCTGCAGGACTTCGCCGACTTCACCCGCTACTCGTTCCGCTCCTCGGGCCTGTTCGCCACCCTCGCCGACGAGCTGGGCAACATCGACCGCTACCTGACCATCGAGTGCGCCCGGTACCGCGAGCGGCTCAACGTGCGGCTGCGCATCGCCCCGGAGGTCCAGTCGGTCGTGGTGCCGTTCCTGGTGCTGCAACCGCTGGTGGAGAACGCGGTCCGGCACGGCATCGCCAAGAAGCCGGGCGGCGGCACGGTCAGCGTCTTCGCCCACGACAACGGCTCCGAGGCGCTGATCGTGATCGAGGACGACGGCGTCGGCATGGACGCCGACCGCCTCTTCGAGGACCTGCGCGACGCGCACAAGACCGGCTCGCACGTCGGCGTCGGCAACATCAACCAGCGGATGCGCCAGGTCTTCGGCGACGAGTACGCGCTGATGGTCGAGACCGCCCCCGGCGCCGGGATGAAGATCACGCTGCGGGTGCCCAAGTTCTTCCCCGGCGTGCGCCCCGACCTGCCGGACTTCTCCGAGGACCAGGACCCCGACACCGCCGTCGCCCGCCCGGTGGGCTGACCCGGCCGCGGCACCCGGTGCGCCCGGGCCGCGCGCCGTAGGGTCGGGGGCATGAGTGTGGCCGAGAAGCTCGTGGCGCGGTTGCCCGGTGTCGGGGACCGCGGGGAGAAGTCGTCCGTGGTGGCCGTGGTGCGCCTGCACGGGGTGATCAGCCCGTCGGCGACGCCGCTGGCCCGCGGGGCGATCAACGTGTCGTCCGTGGAGTCCGCGCTGAGCCGGGCGTTCGACCGGGAGCGGCTGGTGGCGGTGGCGCTGGTCGTCAACTCCCCCGGGGGTGCCCCGACGCAGTCCGCCCTGGTCGCGGAGCGGGTGCGGGAGCTGGCGGCGAAGAGGGGCGTCCCGGTGCTGGCGTTCTGCGAGGACGTCGCCGCCTCCGGGGGCTACTGGCTGGCCTGCGCGGGCGACGAGATCTACGCGCACCCCACCTCGCAGGTCGGGTCGATCGGCGTGGTCTCGGCGACCTTCGGGCTCAACGGGCTGCTGGAGCGGTTCGGCGTGGAGCGGCGGGTGCACACGGCGGGCGCGCGCAAGGTGCGCCTCGACCCGTTCCTGCCCGAGGACCAGGAGGACGTCGAGTGGCTCAAGGGGTTGCAGCGCGAGCTGCACGACCAGTTCGTCGAGTGGGTGTTGCAGCGGCGCGGCGACAAGCTCACCGGCACCCCCGAGCAGCTCTTCTCCGGTGAGGTGTGGACCGGGGTGAAGGCGGCCGAGCTGGGGCTGGTGGACGGGCTGGGCAGCGTGCGCTCGGTGCTCGCCGAGCGGTTCCCGGACGCGGAGCTGGTGGTGGCCGAACCCCGCCGGGCGCTGCTGGCGCGGCTCGGCGTGCCGGGGGCCTCCGCGGCCGACCGTGTACTGGCCGCGCTCGACGCGATCGAGAACCGGGTGACGTGGTCGCGCTTCGGCCTGTGAAGGCAGTCCAATCTCGACATTGAGTCACAATCGTCTCGGTTCGCTACTTCGGACGGGTGACACTGGGATTGGTCATGGACAGGCCATGGGGGTACTGGGCAAGATTGCGCTCACCGTGAGTACCGCCACCAAAACCCCGGGTCTCGTCGTTCTCGCCGTCGACGACGAGCAAGCAGGCATGGACGAGCTCGTCATCCTCCTGAACGGGAACCGACAGGTTCGGCGCGTCCTGAAGGCCTTCGACGCCACCGAGGCACTGCGCCTGCTCTCCGGCGATGACGAGGAACTGGCCGCCCGCAAGGCGGCCGGGATGCCGGTCGTCGACGTCGTCTTCGCCGACCTCGACATGCCCGGGCTGACCGGGATGGAGCTGGCCAAGGTGGTGGCCGGGTTCAAGCCCGCCCCGGTGCTGGTCTTCGTCACCGCGCACAGCCACGAGGCCGTCGCCGCGTTCGAGCTGGGCGCGGTCGACTACATCCTCAAGCCCGCCAAGCAGCCGCGGATGGACAAGGCCATGGAGCGGGTGCTGACCAAGATCAACTCCGATGGCGGCGGCGGTTCGACCGCGGTCCCCGAGCAGCGCGACGACGAGGTCATCCCGGTCGAGCTGGCGGGCACCACCAAGCTGGTCTCCCGGGCGGCCGTGCGCTGGGTCGAGGCCCAGGGCGACTACGCCCGCCTCTACACCTCCGACGGCTCGCACCTGGTGCGCATCCCGCTCGCCCAGCTCGAGGAGCGCTGGGAGAAGGCCGGGTTCGTGCGCATCCACCGCTCCTACCTGGTGCCGCTGTCGCTGATCACCGAACTGCGGATGGGCGGCTCCGGCTACTCGGTGGTCATCGGCCACGAGGAGAAGGTCCTGCCGGTCAGCCGCAGGCACACCCGCGAACTCAAGGACCGCCTGGTCCGCGGCGCGGGCCCGTGACCGACGGGACCACCCAGCCCAAGCCGCCGCGCCCGCCGCGGCGCAAGCGGGTCGTGCTCGCCGACTCCCGCGCCCCGGTCACCGTGCTGCGGACCGTGCTGGAACTCGAGGAGCAGACGAGCTGGGCCGAGGAGGTCGTGCGCGGCTTCATCCGCACCCAGTTCTGGACGGCGGTGAAGCTGGCGCTGCTGGTCATCGGCACGCTCGGGGCGCTGCCGCTGGTGTTCTTCCTGGCGCCCGGTTTGTCCGGGGTGACCGTGGTGGGCGTCCCGCTGCCGTGGATACTGCTCGGGATCGTGCCCTTCCCCCTGTTGTTCGGCCTGGCGTATTGGTACAACGTGCTGGCCGAACGGCACGAGCGCGACTTCGTGGACATGGTCGAGAAGTAGTGCCCAGATCGAGGGACACGGGGATTCGGGAGCCTTGGAACTGAACCTGTGGGCGGTGGCGGGCATCGTCGCAGTCGGGCTCGCCACCTTCACCATCGGCTTCCGCAGCGCCCGGCAGGCGAGCACCACCCAGGACTTCCTCGTCGCCCGGCGCACCGTGCGGTCGCGGCGCAACGCGGCGGCGGTGTCCGGGGAGTACCTGTCGGCCGCGTCGTTCCTCGGCGTCGCCGGGCTCGTGCTCAAGGACGGCGCCGACGCGCTGTGGTACCCGATCGGCTTCACCGCGGGCTACCTGGCGCTGATGCTGTTCGTCGCCGCGCCGCTGCGCCGGTCCGGGGCCTACTCGCTGCCCGACTTCGCCGAGGCGCGGCTGGGGTCGCGGCAACTGCGCGGGCTCTCCACCGTGTTCGTGGTCTTCATCGGCATGCTCTACCTGGTCCCGCAGTTGCAGGGGGCCGGGCTGACGCTGAGCCAGATCGTGCCCGGGGTGCCGCTGTGGGCGGGCGCGGTGGTGGTGGCCGTGCTGGTGATGGTCAACGTGCTGGGCGGCGGGATGCGCGCCATCACCGTCGTCCAGGCGTTCCAGTACTGGCTCAAGCTGTTCGCCCTCGCCGCGCCGACGTTCGTGCTGTGCGTGCTGTTCCTGCGCGACGGCGGGGCGGGCGGGGTGGGCGGCACCGGGCTCGCCGCGCCGCTGCCGCCCCGGTTCACCAGCGCCGCCGAGATCGACGTCAGCACCGACGTGGTGCTCCAGGTCCGCGAGGCGGTGCTGCTGTGGGCCGACGGCGCGGTCGACGGCGGGCGCACCACCGGGGTGGTCTACTGGGGCCCCGGCGAGCACACCGTGCTCGCGGGCACCCGGCTGCGCTTCGCCGCGGACACCGCGGTGCCGGTGGTCGAGGGCGCACCCGTGGACAACGCCACCTGGTTGCGGCCGGGGTCGGGCGTCGGCGACCTGTTCACCACGTACTCGCTGGTCTTCGCCACGTTCCTGGGCACCATGGGCCTGCCGCACGTGCTCACCCGGTTCTACACCAACCCCGACGGACGGGCCGCGCGCCGCACGACGCTGCACGTGATGATGCTGCTGAGCCTGTTCTACCTGTTCCCGATCGTGCTGGGCGCGCTGGCGCGGATCTACACACCGGAGCTGCTGGTCACCGGCGGCACGGACGCGGCGGTGCTGATCCTGCCGCTGAAGGTCGTGCCGGGCACGCTAGGGCAGGTCCTGGGCGCGGTGACGGCGGCGGGCGCGTTCGCGGCGTTCCTGTCGACGTCGTCCGGGCTGGTGGTCAGCGTCGCCGGGGTGCTGTCGACGTCGAACGGCGGGCGCGGCCGGGTGCGCGACTTCCGCTGGGCGTCGGTGATCGCCGGGTCGGTGCCGCTGGGGATCGCGCTGGTGCTGCCCCACGGGGACGTCTCGATCAGCGTGGGCCTGTCGTTCGCGCTGGCCGCCTCCACCTTCTGCCCGGTCCTGCTGCTGGGCATCTGGTGGCCCCGGATCACCTGGGTCGGCGCCGCGGCGGGCATGTGCGTCGGCGGCGGGCTGGTGCTGCTGTCGCTGGCCATCACCACCGTCAGCGGGTTCACCGGCGGCTGGGCGCCCGCGTTCTTCCAGCAACCGGCGCTGGTCACCGTGCCGGTGGCGTTCCTCTGCGTGTTCCTGCTGAGCAAGGCGACCGCGAGCAAGGTCCCACCGGAGACCAACCGCATCCGGATGCGCATGCACGCCCCCGACCGGCTCGGCTTCATCCGCGACCGCGACACCGCCCGCTGGGGCACCGCGGAGGAGCGCAGCCGACTCGCCAACGGCCGCCACCGGCGGTAGCTCACCCGCAGGCAACGACCGCGCGTGGCAGCATTGACCCCGTGACGACCCCCGACGTGCCCACCACCACCGTGGCCGACATCCCGGCCGAGCTGCCCGAGGGCACCGCCCTGCTCGACGTGCGCGAGCGGGACGAGTGGGACGCCGGGCACGCGCCGGGCGCCGCGCACATCCCGATGAGCGAGCTGGCCGGGCGCCTCGGCGACCTCACCGACACCACCTACCTGGTGATCTGCCGCTCCGGTGGCCGCTCCGCCCGGGTCACCACCTACCTCAACGCCAACGGCTGGGAGGCGGCGAACGTCGACGGCGGCATGCAGGTCTGGGAGGCCCAGGGCAGGCCGGTCGTCAGCGACACCGACCCGACCCCGAGGGTCATCTGACCGTGCAGCCGCACCGGCCCCGGTTCGACTGGGTGGCGACCCCGCCGCCCGGGGCGGGCGCGCCCCCGGCCCGCCCGCGCCGCGGCCCGTACACCGGTCCCCCCGCCTACCGCACCCCGCCGCGCTGGGGCTTCCCCGCGCTGGCCTGGCGCTGGCCCACCGCGGTCTCCGGCCTCGACGCCGACGAACCCGCCCCGGTCGACCGGCTGCGCCGCCGGGGCAGGCTGGCGTCCTCGGCGCTGTGGATGCTCGCCGCGGTGGCGCTGCTGGCCGCCGGTGCCGAGGCCTGGCGCTACGTGCTCCTGCTGCTCAGCCGCGATGGCGCGCTGTCGCGCGGGGTGGTCGAGGTGTCGGACAGCCTGGTCGTCACCGGTGCCGTGCTGGCGCTGGTGGCCGGGCTGCTGGCACTGCTGGGCACGGTCTGGTGGCTGTCCACCGCCCGCCGGGTCGCCGCCGACGTCGCGGGCTACGACCCGCCGCGACCGGACTGGCAGGTGCTGCCCGCCCTGGTCGTCCCGCTGGTCAACCTGGTCGTGCCGGGTTCGCTCCTGGCCGAGCTGGAGCACGCGGTGCTGCGCCGCCCGGAGGCCGAACGGCCCCGGCCGTCGCCGCTGGTGCGCTGGTGGTGGGCGGCTTGGGCGGCGAGCGTGGTCCTGTTCACCGTCACGGTGGTCTGGCGCTTCCGCTCCGGCGTGCAGGCCGAAGCCGACGGGGTGCTGCTGAACGTGCTGACCGACCTGGCCGCCGCCGCGCTCGCGATCGCCACCGAGGTGGTCGTCGCCCGCTTCACCGCCCTGCTCGCCCCGGTCGACGCGAACGAGGTGCGCCGGGTCCGGGTGGTCCGGGTCAACGGCGCCCCGGAACTGGGCCTGCGCCCCCGCCCCGCCAGCTCCCGGCGCTAGACGCCCACCGGCAGTTCCTCCAACCCCCGGATCACGAACTCCGGCCTGCGCCCCGGCGCACCCGCGCCGACCAGGCCGGGCAGGCGCGCGGTGAGGGCCTTGAGCGCCGCCGAGACCTCCACCCTGGCCAGCGGGGCGCCGACGCAGTAGTGGATGCCCGCGCCGAAGCCCAGGTGCGGGTTGGGGGAGCGGGTGATGTCGAGGCGGTCCGGGTCGGGGAACACCGCCGGGTCGCGGGCGGCGGCGCCGAGCAGGGCGGCGACCTTGGCGCCGGGCTCGACCCGGTGGCCCGCGATGGTCACCGGGGCCGTGGCGGTGCGCTCGAAGAGTTGCAGCGGGGCGTCGAAGCGGATCAGCTCCTCGACCGCCGACGGCAGCAGCGCCGGGTCGGCGAGCAGCAGCTCCCACTGGTCGCGGTAGGTCAGCAGGGCGTGCACGCCGTTGCCGACGACGTTGACCGTGGCCTCGTGGCCCGCCATCAGCAGCAGCACGGCGGTGGCGACCAGCTCGTCCTCCGACAGCCGGTCGGTGCCGTCGCGGACCGCCACCAGGTCGGAGACCAGGTCGTCGCCCGGGTGCGCGCGGCGGTGCGCGACCAGGGTGCGCAGGTAGGCCGCGAACTCACCGGCCGCCCGCTCCGCCGCGGCGGCCAGGTCGGGGGCGAGGTCGTACTCGTACATCTTCACGATGGCGTTCGACCACGGTTGCAGCAGCCCGCGCTCGGACTCCGGCACGCCCAGCAGCTCACCGATCACCTGGATCGGCAGCGGCGCGGCCAGCACCGCCAGCAGGTCGGCCGACCCGTCGGCGTTGACCCGCTCGGCCAGCTCCTCGACCAGGCCCGCCGCCAGCGCCTCCACCCGGGGCCGCAGCCGCTCGGTGTGGCCGCGGCCGAACGCCGCCGCGACCAGCCGCCGCAGCCGGGTGTGCGTCGGCGGTTCGCTCTCCAGCAGCGAGTTGCGGTGCAGCAGGTTGAACTCGGCGAAGGCGGCCACCGGTGCCGCGTCCGTCCACAGTCGACCGAGCGACCGCTCCCGCAGCACCGCGCTGGAGGCGGCGTGCGACACGGCCACCGCCAACCCCAGGCCCGGGTGGTCGTGCACCTCGGCCTCGGCGCGCAGCGCGGCGAAGACCGGGTACGGGTCGGCGAGGAAGGCCGGGTCAGCGGGGTCGAAGCTCACCCGGCCACGGTAACCCCGCCTGCGGCGCGACCGTGGTCCGCGCGCCGCCGACCCACCCGCACCGACCCCGGCGCGGCCGGATTGGGTAGCGTCCCACGCATCAATCCCGGTCTCGGTCTCGACGAGGAGTCGTAGATGTCCAGGCGATCCGCCGTGAAGAACGCGCGCAAGGCGACCCCCCAGGACTCCTCGGGAGTGAACCCGCGCCAGCCGTGCCCCTGCGGCTCCGGCAAGCGCTACAAGGCCTGCCACGGCTCGGCCGGTGGCGTCGTCGACGTCCCCGTGGCCAGGCCGTTCGAGGGGCTGGCCGGTGAGTGCGAGCTGATCGCGCTGCGCGAGTTCGTCCCCTCCGGCACCGCCGTGCTGCCCGGGGCGGGCGCGGACGAGATCACCCTCGCCACCGTGCTGCCGATGGCCGCCGCCGGACTGGTCCGCGCCGACGGGGTCAAGTTCGTCGGCCTGCAGGTGCAGACCCGGTCCAACGACATCAGCCGCGACCTGGCCCGCGCCGTGCTGTGGGCGCGCGACGCCGAACCGGGCGACGTGCTCGCCGTCGTCGGCCCGGACACCGACGCGGGGGAGAACCCGGAGCGGTTGCAGGACCTCATCGACGCCACCGCGCCGCTGGAGCCGGTCGTGCACGCCGACTTCACCTGGTGGATGCCCGAGGGCAGCGAGCCCACCGGCGAGGTCGCCCTGTCGCTGGAGCGGGCCAACGGCGCCATCCTGCCCACCGAGCGCATCGGCCCGGCCGCGTACTGGGTCGACGCGGGGGAGAAGGCGCACCTGCGCTGGGTCCGCCCGGAACCGGAGGAGCAGCTCCTCGCCGCCCTGTCCCGGCTGCACGCCGCCGGTGAGCTGGCGCTGGGCGAGGGCTCCCGCTACGCCGGTTCGTTCCGCGCGCACGGCCTGCTGGTGCCGGTGTGGGACCTCGACCGCGAACTCCACGCCCGCGAGTGGACCGACGGCGCCACCGCCCTCGGCGAGCGCCTCGACGCCGCGCTGGCGTCGGTGGAGTCCACCCCGCTCACCCCGGCCGAGCGCCGCGCCCGCGACGGCCTGCTGGGCCGCCAGATCACCATCCGGTGATCGTCTACATCACCGCCCGCGCGGACTGGCCCGCGGCGGAGATCGAGCCCGACCCGGCCGTGGGCTTCGTGCACTGCTCGGACCCCGGCTCGGTGCTGGTCCCGGCCCGCAGGCTGTTCGCGGGCCGGGAAGACCTGCTGCTGCTGGAAATCGACCCGGCGCTCATCGGCGCCCCGGTCCGCTGGGAGGTCGGGTCGCCCCCGGAGCCCGGCGGACCGTGGTTCCCGCACGTCTACGGCCCCATCCCGGCCTCGGCCGTGGTGGGCGTGCACGAGTTCCCACCCGGCCCGGACGGGGAGTTCGAACTGCCCGCGTCGCTGGCCCACCGCTGACAGCGAAGTGGGGTGGTCCCGGTCGCCCGGAACCACCCCACTCGTGCGTCGGATCAGATGGCGCCACCCGCGACGCGCGGCGCCGTCGGGTCGGAACCGGTGTCGCCCACGGTTTCGCGGGCCAGGTAGGTCTCCACGTCGAACAGGTTCCCGCCCGCCCGCTTGACGACGTTGAGCAGCGTCGTCATCGAGGCCACCTCCTCGACCTGCTCCTTGAGGAACCACTGCATGAACTGCTCGCCGGTGTAGTCGTCCTCGTCCCGCGCGGTCTTCGCCAGCGCCACCACCTCGTCGGTGACGGTCCGCTCCTGCTGCAACGCCAACGCGATCAACTCGACCGGGTCCGCGAAGTCGTTGCGCGGCTCGTCCACCCCCGTCACCGCGGGCGAGATGTCGTTGTCCAGCAGGTACTGCACGATCATCATCCCGTGGTTCCGCTCCTCCAGCGACTGGCGGTAGAAGTGCTTCGCCAACTGCGGGAGGTCCTGCCCGTCGAACCAGACGGCGAGCGCGACGTACTGCTGGGAGGCGCTGAACTCGTTGCGGATCTGGGACTGGAGCAACTGGTGGAACTTCGTGGTCATGGCACCGACGATACGTCCCGAATAGCGATTATGCAGGTTTTTGATGCGCTATTCTCGTCACGTTAGGCAAGGCTATTGCACAGTTAGGCAAGCCTATCGAGTGGTAATTCAGGTTAGGCATTCCTAGCTTTCTTGCCTTGATGTCACCACCTGTGACGATGTACGCCTATCCAGGTAAGCCCCGATCAAGCGAGTGCGCTGTGGGCAGCGAATGGGGTATAGTTGTCCTCGCTGAGGCCACTAGGCCTCAGAAGTGGACCCGGGCAGGACTCGTCGGACGGCGAGAGCCCGGGTTTCGCGCTGTCTGGGCCTTGTTCAGCCCACATCTCGCACTTGGTCGACGATCGCCTCGACCCGCCTGCGCCAGTTGCCGCCTGCTCCCCAGCACCACGCGACCACGTCGGGGACCCACAGCGCGGGCTCCTCGTGCGACCGGAGGTGCTCGTAGCTGAAGGCGTCCGGTCCGCTCATCGTCGCGCGGATCAACTGGCGGTCGGCTCGGTCGCCCGCTTCGCCCCGGGAGTCCAGCACCAGCCGTGCGAGGTTGTCCGGTTCGAGGTCGCACACCAGTGCCGCCAGCGCTGCCTGCCGCACCTCGTCCGCCTTGCCGCGCCCGGTGTAGACCCGGGCGCGCACCGGCGCCTCCACCACTGCGGCGGCGATGTCCTTCCGCACCGCGTCGCGCTCGTGCTTGAAGTGGATGCGCCGGGCTCCGGGCATCCGCAGGGAGCGCATCAGCGTGCGGATGGGGCGCACCGAGCCCGCCGGGATCACGGCGGCGGCGAGCAGGTACGTGGCGCTCCGACGGGACTCGTCGACGAAGGCGTGCGCGAGGCGGGTGTTGCTCTGATTCACCTGCCGGGCATCGGTCGTCTCCGGGGGTGAACCGTGCGGTTCGCACAGGTGTTCGCTCGAACGGGCTATAGGGGGTCGCGGGTGATGGGGCAGGACATGCAGCGGGGGCCGCCCCGGCCGGTGCCGAGTTCGGAGCCGCTGATGCGCAGGACCTCGATGCCCGCGTCCTCCAGCCTGGCGTTCGTCTCCACGTTGCGCTCGTAGGCGACGACCACGCCGGGGGCCACGGCGAGGGTGTTGTTGCCGTCGTCCCACTGCTCTCGTTCGGCGGTGACCGGGTCGAGGCCGGTGTGGATGACGCGGAGGCGGTCGATGGACATGGCCGCGGCCGCCGCCTCCAAGAAGGGGGCGGGGCCGTCGACGACCACACCGAGCACGCCGTCCGCCTCGGGGCGCAGGGTGTAGGCCTGGAGGGTGTCGCGGATGGCCGGGTACATGACCACGGCGTCGCGGTCGACCATGGTGCAGACCGTGTCCAGGTGCATGGTGGCTCGGTCCTGGGCGATGGGGACGGCGAGGACCGTGTGCGCCAGGCCGTCGCGGAAGGCGGAGCGGGCCAGGGACTCCGCTCCCGCAGGGGTGGTGCGCTCGCCGACGCCGATGGCCAGGACGCCGGGGGCCAGCAGAAGGACGTCGCCGCCCTCGACCGGGGCGTAGTGGGCGCCGTAGGCGCGGCCCGCGGCGCGGAAGCGGGGGTGGTAGGCGTAGATCAGGTCCAGCAGCGCCGTCTCGCGGGCGCGGGCGGGCATGGCCAGGGACGCGATGGCCACCCGGTCGCCGATCCAGACCGAGGAGTCGCGGGTGAACAGCAGGTTCGGCAGCGGGTCGACGACGAAGTCGTGCGGGTGGTGCATCCGGCGGACCAGGGAGGCGCCCTCGGCGTGCGGCAGCTCCTCGAAGGTCATGCCGCCCATCAGCACGTCCGCCAGGCCCTTGGCGTCCACAGTGGACAGGTGGGCGGCCAGGGCGTCGCCCAGTTCGTTGCCGAGCCTGCGGCGGTCGACGGCGGTGGTGGCGGCCGCGGCGTGCGCCCGCTCGTCGGCCAGGGCGGCGACCAGGGCGTCGGCCAGCAGCACCACCTCCACGCCGCGACCGGTCAGGACCTCGGCGAAGCGGTCGTGCTCGTCTTGGGCCCGGTCGACCCAGGGGATGCTGTCGAACAGCAACTGGTCGTTGTTGCGCGGGGTGAGGCGCTTGAGCTCGGTGCCCGGCCGGTGCAGCAGGACCGTGCGCAGGGGGCCGACCTCGCTGTCCACCCGGGGTGCGGGCGGCGGCTGCTCGACTTCGGGGATGTCCGGGGAGGGAGCGGTCACGGATTCGAGCGTAACCACTCGGTAAGGAAAACGCCGCTCCAGAGCGGGCAGAATGGCGGAGAAAGCCACAGATCGGGCCTGTGGCACACCGGTCGTTAAGCGGAGGGCGAGGTCGATGCGCGGATCGTTGCGCCGCAGGGTGTGGTGGGGTGCGGGTGCCGCGGTGCTCGCCGTTGTGATCATCGCACTCTGGGCGTTCCAGCCGTGGAAACTCTTCACGCACAGCCGCGTGGACGAGCCGCTGGCCTTCGAGGTCCCCGTGGTCAGCACCACCCCGGCGACCCCCGCGACGACCACCGCCACACCCGCACCGGCCCCCGAAGCGACCACCACGACCGCGCCCACGCCGACCGGTCCCGCGGTCCTGGCCGAGGGCCGCTTCGTCAGCCAGGAGCACCCCACCTCCGGTGCCGCCCGCCTCCTCGAACAGGGCGGTGCCCGGGTGCTGCGCCTGGAGGGCTTCTCCACCTCCGACGGCCCGGACGTGCACGTCTGGCTGAGCACGGCCACCGCGGGCGGCGACTGGCACAAGTACGACGACGGCCGCGTGGTCAAGCTGGGGAAGATCAAGGCCACCGACGGCAACCACAACTACGCCGTCCCCGCCGACGCCGACCTCGCTGGCCTGCGCAGCGTCGTCATCTGGTGCGACCGGTTCAACGTCGCCTTCGGCTCCGCCCCGCTCGCGCTCTAGCGCGGCAGCCGGGGGCCCTTCTCCAGCAGCGGCGCGAACAGGTCGCCGTGCTCGGCGACCCGGTCCAGCACGTCGTCGGCGGTGAACACCAGGTCCTCGGGGGTGCGGCAGGCGGTGACCTCGTCCCAGGTCAGCGGGGTGGAGGCGGTGGGCAGGGGGCGGGCGCGCAGCGAGTACGGGGCGACCGTCGTCTTGTGCGGGTTGTTCTGGCTCCAGTCGATGAGGACCTTGCCCGGGCGCAGGTTCTTCGCCATCCGGGAGACCACGAGCCCCGGCAGTTCCGCCTCCAGCCGCTCGGCCAGTGCCCTGGCGTAGTTCGAGGTGCGGTCCGGGGAGGTGGTCGTGACCGGCGCGTAGAGCTGCATCCCCTTGGAGCCGCTGGTCTTCGCCACCACGGTCAGCCCGTCCGCCTCCAGCGCCGCGCGCAGCGCCAGCGCGACCTCGCAGCACTCCACGATCGTCGCGGGCGCCCCCGGGTCGAGGTCGAACACCAGCCGGTCCGGCGCCTGCCTGCCACCGCGCGGGCCGACAGTCCACTGTGGAACGTGGAGTTCGATCCCGGCCCGGTTCGCCGCCCACACCAGTGCCGGGAGGTCGCACAGCAGCGCGAAGTCCAGGCTCTCCGCGCCGGTGGTGGACCCGGGGGTCTCGATGGTGACCATGCGCAGCCAGTCCGGTGCGCGCCCGGCGGCGTTCTTCTCGAAGAAACCCGGTTTCGCCACCCCGTCCGGGAAGCGGCGGAAGGTGGCCGGGCGGTCGACCAGGTGCGGGGTCAGCACCGGCGCGACCCGGCTGTAGTAGTCGATCACGTCACCCTTGGTGAAGCCGTCCCCCGGGTAGAGCACTTTGTCCAAATTGGACAGTCGGAGCCGCTGACCGGCCACGTCGACGAGCACCTCACCGGACACCGGGCCACCCCTCCGCGCCGTTGACGTCCTCCGGCCCCTTGTCCGGCCGCAGCCCCCGCCACGACGGCGCGCGCAGCCGCCCGTCGGTCGTCCAGTTCCTGAACACGACCTCCCCGACCAGGGTCGGCCGCACCCAGTGCCCGCCCCGCGCCCGCGCGCGCGGCACCTCGTTGTGGAACGGCGGGGTCTTGCGCTCCAGCGGGCGCAACCGGCCCATCAGGTCGTGCAGCACTTCGTCGGTGAACCCGGTGCCGACCTGGCCGACGTAGTGCAGACCCGCGTCCGTCGGCACGCCGAGCATGAGCGAGCCGAACACGCCCCGGCGCCTGCCCTCACCCGGCCGCCACCCGCCGATGACCACCTCCGCCGTGCGCAGGTCGGTGATCTTCACCCAGTCCGCCGAGCGCCGCCCCGGCAGGTAGCGCGATTCCAGCCGCTTGGCGATCACCCCCTCCAACCGCTGCTCGCGGGCGGTGTCGAGGACCGCCGGGCCCTCGCCGGGGAAGCTGGGGGAGAGGTTCCAGTGCGGGCCGCGCAGGTCCAGGTCCTCCAGCAGCGCGCGGCGGCGCTCGTGGGGCAGGTCCAGGCAGGGGCTGCCGTCGAGGTGCAGCAGGTCGAACACCACGTAGGTCACCGGGAAGTCGGCCGCGAGCCTGCGGGCCAGCCGCTCGTCGTCGACGTGCATCCGCTGTTGCAGCGCGGCGAACGACGGTGTGCCGCCGGTGAACGCGATCACCTCGCCGTCCAGCCAGACCCGGGTGCTGCCCAGGTCCTCGCCGAGCGCGCGCAGTTCCGGGTAGGTGGCGGTGATGTCGGCGCCCTTGCGGGAGAACAGCCGCAGCCGCCCGTCCTCGACCCTGGCCAGGGCGCGGACGCCGTCCCACTTGAACTCGTACGCCCACAGGTCGTCCTCGTCGGCGGGCGGGAGGGTGCCGAGGGTGGCCAGCATCGGCTCCAGGAGGTCGGGCAGCGGGGTCCGGTCCGGGTGCTGCGGCGGGTCGGAGCGGCGGACCATCCAGTCCTTCTCCGAGCGGCCCTTGAAGAAGGTGTACTTGCCCCGCACCCGGCTGCCGTTGAACACGACCGCCACCTCGCGGTCGTCCCACTTGACGGTCTCGTAGGTGCCCCGGTCCCAGATGACCATCCGGCCGCCGCCGTACTCGCCTTTGGGGATGCTGCCCTCGAAGGCGGCGTACTCCACCGGGTGGTCCTCGGTGTGCACGGCCAGGCGGATGTCGCCCTTGTCCTCCGGCAGACCCTTAGGCACGGCCCAGCTCACCAGCACGCCGTCGCGCTCCAGGCGGACGTCCCAGTGCAGGCGGGTCGCGTGGTGTTCCTGGATGACGAAGGTGTCGTCGTCGCCCCGGGGCAGCGGGCCGTCGGCGGGGACGGGCTCCGGGGTGCGGCCGGGATTCCGCTTCCTGCGGTACTCGCCGAGGCCTGCCATGTGCCCTTACTACCTCGACGAGGGCTGTTCCGCTGGATCAGGGGAGCCAGGAGACCTCGTCGCGCAGCGCGGCGTAGCCGACGAAGGCGACCACGTCGATCAGGGCGTGCGCGATCACCAGGGGCCAGAGGCGGTTCGTCCGCTGCCAGGCGCGGCCGAAGACCAGACCCATCACCACGTTGCCCAGGAACCCGCCGAAACCCTGGTAGAGGTGGTAGGAGCCGCGCAGGACCGCCGCCACGACCAGGGAGCGGTTCTCGCTCTGGCCGAGCTGCCGCAGCCGGGTGATCAGGTAGCCGACGACCAGCGCCTCCTCGGCCCACGCGTTGCCGATGGCGAGCAGGACCAGCACGACCGGGCGCCACCAGGCGTCGTTCAGGGTCGTCGGTGCCACGGCGAGGTTGATGCCCAGGCCGTAGGCGAGCAGGTAGAACCCCAGGCCGGGGATGCCGATGAGGGCGGCCAAGCCCAACCCGCCCAGGGCGTCCCGCATCTTTCGGGACGCGTCCAACCCGATTGCCGCAAGGGCGAAGCCCGCCCGGTGCAGCAGGTACACGCCCAGCGCGCCCCACGCCGTCAGCCGGATGACGCCGACCAGTTGCTTGAGCAGGTCCAGCACACCCAGGTCGGCCTGCGGGACGTTGATCGCCACCGTCTGCCTGCTCAGCGCCACCGGCTGCAAGAGCGAGTCGACCAGGGACAGCAGGCTGCTCAGGCCGGTGAGCCCGAGGGTGATGGCGAAGACGATGAGCAGCTCGACGCGGATGAGGCGCCGTTCTCGAGGGTCGTCGACCAGCCACCGGTCCGGGCGCGGGGGGAAGAACCAGGCTCGCACCCGGCGAAGCTACCCGGGGCCGCGGTCAGGTGCGCTGCGCGGCCAGGAAGGGGCAGCCGACCAGCCTGCGCAGCTCGGTGCTCAGCTCGGCGGGGGTGCCCACCGGGCGGGAGAACGCGAGCCGCACGTCGTGGTCGGCGTCCGTCGCCTCCACCCGCAGCCGCAGGCCGAAGCGGTCCAGGCCCAGCGGGCGGACGTGGCCGCCGCGCAACTCCTCCGGCAGGTGCCGCACCAGGGCGCCCACCACGTCGGTGTGGGAGACCTCCAGGTGCCGCAGCCAGCCCGCCTCCTGGGCGGCGAACGGGTCGGGCTCGGCGGCGGCGAAGGCGTCGAGCGGCACCGGGTGGGTGCCTTCCCCGTCGGCCAGGACCAGGGAGGCCGGGACGAGCTTGAGCAGGGCGGCGCCGTGGCCGAGGTCCAGCAGCCGCGGGTCCGGCCGGTCGGCGGCGACCGCCACGGCCAGGGCGCGGGCCTCGTCGTCGGACAGGGCGCGGAGCCAGCCGGTGATCCACAGCAGACCGCGGATGGACTCGCGCAGCGGGACCGGCGCCGGGTCGGCCAGTTCCACCATGGTGGCCAGTTCGCCGCGCGGCGCCTGCCAGGCGGTGGCGACCAGCTCGTGGTCGTCGGGCAGCAGGACGCTCACCGAGGCGTCGGCGTGCACGTGGTGGACCAGCGGGGTGAAGCGGTCGGTGCGGGTGGGGTCTCCCGCGGGGACGAGGGTGGCCCGACCACCGAGGGCGGCCATGGTCCTGGCGCGCTCGGGGGGTTGTGGTGCCGGGGGCCGCGGGGCGTCTGCTCTGCTCACTGGCACACCTCCTGGGTTAGGTAACCCTAACTTGCTGGGCTGCCTCCGCGAAAGGTGGTGTCCGCACATCCCACCAACTGGTTACGCTGCCGAGACACCGCACCAGGGTGGAGGGTTGATGAGCGCGACGCAACGGGAGGCGCCCGCGGTCGAACCGCCCACGGACGTCCCGGCACTGTCCGATGGGGTCACCGGGCGGGCGCTGCGGGCGCTGCGGCTGCCGCTGTTCGCCCTGCCCGCCACCGCCCTGGCCTTCGGCGCCCCCGCCGCCTGGCTGGCCGCGGCGGGGGTGTCCTGGCTGGTCGTGGCCGTGCTGACCATCGCGGCCCTGGCGTTCGTGATCGCCTCCCTGCTCACCGCCCACCTGTACGGGATGTGGTTGCGGCCCGCGGCCAGGCTCCTCGCGGAGCAGCCGTGGCGGCGGGCGGCGGTCACCGTGTTCCGACCCGCCCGGGGGAGGACACCGCTGCTGGTGACCGAACCGGACGGCACGCGGCACGCGCTGGTGGCCGTCGCGCTGCCCTGGGCGGTGCAGCAGGTCTTCGCCCGCACGGGTCGGGTGTGGCTGGTGGGACCGGACGCGGGCGGCTGGGTCGCGCTGCGGTCCTCGGGGCTGGCGCTGCCGCTGGGCGCGGCTCGGGTGACGGCGGCGGACGTCGCCTCGGGGTACGAGGTCGAGGTGGCGCAGCCCGCCCCGGTGCGGGCACCGGTCGCCGCGGCGGACGCGGTGGTGTCGCGGCTGATCGCGGGACCGCGGCGGCGCTCGCGCACCGAGCTGATCGCCCCGACCGTCCTGCTGGTGTTCGCCGGGGTGGTCATCGCCGACCTGCTCGGGCGGGACTTCGCCGGGGAGCTGCTGGAGCTGACGCTGTTCGTGCTGCTGGCGACGCTGCTGCTCGCCGGGCTGCTGGCCTGGCGGGTCCGGAAGGTCCGCTACTGGGCGAAGGTGGACCGGATGCTCGGCGTCGGCGGCTGGACGCCGGTCCCCGCGACGCTGGCGGAGTCCGCTGTCGACGGTGGGCCGCGGACGGTGACCGCGCAGGCCGTCGTGGCCGGGCGGACCGTGCCGGTGACGCTGCCGCGGGCCAGTCAGGCTCTGCGGGCGAACGTGGCCGGGACCGGCAAGCTGTGGGTGGCGGGGGTGCCCGCGCCCGGGGCGGAGGCCGTCGCCGGGCTGCCCGGGTACCCGTACCTGAACCTCGCCCGGTTCGGGCCGTGACCGGACCTGTTGCCCGGTGGGGGTTCGCTCAGCGCGGATTTCCTCAGCGCGGATTTCTTCAGCGCAGCGCCTCGGCGATGAGCCGGGCCGCCTCCACCACGGCGGGGCCGACCGCCTCGGCGTCCATCGGATCGAGGCTGACCACGCCCACGCTGGCCCGCAGGCCCAGGACGCCGCGCACCGGGGCCGCGACGCCGTGGGCGCCCGGTTGCAGCTCGCCGGTGCTCCCCGTCCACGGGGCCTCCTCGGCGCGCAGGCCGATCGCCCGCCCGGCCGCGCCCCGGTGCAGCGCGTGGCGGGTGCCCACCCGGTAGGCCACGTGGTAGGTCGTCCACGACGGTTCGACGACCGCCACGGCCTGCGCCTCGTCCCCGTCGGCGACGGTCAGGTGCGCGGTGGCGCCCACGGCCTCGGCCAGCTCCCGCAGGGCGGGCAGGGCGGCCACCCGCAACTGGGGCGCGACCTTCGCCGCCAGTTGCAGCAGGCCCAGGCCCAGGCGCACCTTCGACCCCTCGCGCCGGACCAGGCCGCGGGCCTGCAACGGCACCAGGAGCCGGTAGACCGCGGCCCGGCTGGCGCCGATGGCCACGGCGAGGTCGCTGATGGTGGGCGCCTCGGTGTCCGCGTCCGCCACCGCCTGCAGCAGGGCCAGGCCCCGGTCCAGGGTCAGCGAACTCTCCTTCCCCGCCGCCGGGGTCGGGCGCGGCGCGGGGCCGGTGGACCGGATGCCGGGCATCAGGGTGCTGCCACCACGGTGCCGGTGACCTCGGCGAGGCCGACGACCGAACCGTCCGGGCCGGGGGCGGTGGCGGTGATCGTCACCGTGTCGCCGTCCTCCAGGAAGGTGCGGGTGCTGCCGTCGTCGAGGGTGATCGGCTCCGCGCCGCTCCAGCTCAGCTCCAGGAACGAGCCGCGCTGGCGCTTCTCCGGGCCGGAGACGGTGCCGGAGGCGAACAGGTCGCCGGGGCGGACGGTGGCGCCGTTGACCGTCATGTGCGCGAGCTGCTGGGCGCACGAGTAGGCCATGCCCGCGAAGTCCGGGCGGGAGACGACGGTGCCGTTCCAGACCACCTCCAGGTGCAGGTCCAGACCCCAGTTCTGGTCCTCGACCAGGTAGTCCAGCCGGGGGTGGCCGGGGTCGGGCACCCTCACCCGAGCCGCGGCGAAGGCCTCCAGCGGGGTGATCCAGGCGCTGATGGAGGTGGCGAAGGACTTGCCGAGGAACGGGCCCAGCGGCACGTACTCCCAGGCCTGGATGTCGCGGGCGGACCAGTCGTTGACCACGGCGACGCCGAAGACGTGGTCCGGGGCCGACGAGGTCGACACCCGGCCCGCCACCGGGCCGCCGCAGACGAAGCCGATCTCGGCCTCGATGTCGAGCCGGGTGCTCGGGCCGAACTCCGGGCCCTCCGCCCCCCGGCGCTGCCCGTGCGGGCGGACCACGTCGGTGCCGGACACCACGACCGTGCCCGCCCGGCCGTGGTAGCCGACCGGCAGGTGCGTCCAGTTCGGCAGCAGCGGCTCGGCGTCCGGGCGGAAGATGCGGCCGACGTTCTCCGCGTGGTCCCGCGACGAGTAGAAGTCCACGTAGTCGCCCACGGTGAACGGCAACCGCGTGGTCGTCTCCGCGAGCGGCAGCAGGACCGCGCCCGCCGGGGCGGCGGGGGCCGTGACCAGCTCGCGCAGCCGGGCGCGCAGGACCGACCACGCGGGCCTGCCCGCCGCCAGCAGCGGGTCGAGCGATGCCGCGGTGACCAGCTCGCGCAGGTCGGGGGTGAACTCGGCCGCGATCGGGCGCAGCGGCAGCGCGTGGTCGCCCACCCGCACCGCCACCGAGGGCCCGTCCGGGGTCTCCACGACCCCGTAGGGCAGCGTCTGCGGTCCGAACGGGGACGCGGCGGTGAACGCCGGGTCGTCGATCCAGGAGGCCGTCACAGCAGGCCCAGCCCTTCCAGGTCGGTCGCGGGGTCGGTCAGCGAGCAGGAGCCGTAGGAGCCGAAGACCGCGCGCACCGCGTGCGCGGCCTGGTCGCTGAGCCCGCCCGCCTCCTCGGCCAGCAGCTTGCCGTCGGTCTCCGACAGCGCCGCGCGGACGTCGCCGCCGGAGAGCAGCCGGGCCGTGGCGACCAGCAGGTTGAGGAACCCGTGGTGGGTGAAGCCGGTGGTCCCGTCGGTGTGCCGGACGGCGTTGTGCAGGCCCGCGGTGGCCTTGAACGACGCCTCGCCCGCGCTGATCACCGACAGGAAGTCGGCGACCTCGTCGACGCTGGGGAAGGCCTCGTGGCTCAGCCCGCCGGTGCGGATCTTGGGCCAGCTCCCGTGCTCGACGACCCGGCGGATGCCCTCCAGCCACTCGGCCCCGCCGCGGCGGGGCTCCACGACCCGGATGACGTCCTCGGGGACGAACTCGTTGACCCGCTCCAGCCAGACGTCGTCGATGTCGGCCGGGGCGGGCATCTCGACCATCCGCAGCGCGAGCAGCTCGGCCCGCGACTCGACGATCGACAGCGCCTTCGGCACCCCGCCCAGCCCGGTGTCGATCACCAGCGAGAGCGCGACCGGTTTCGCCGGTTTCGCCTTCACCAACTCGGTGATCAGCTCGGGCAGGCGGGACGCCTGGCACAGGAACAGGCCCATCAGGCCCGCGCGCTCGCCCGCCCGCCCGGCGAGGTGCAGGCGCACCGCGTCGGGCATGGCGGCGTTCCCCGGGGGGAACAGGGCGGCGTCGTCGACAAGCCGCGCGAACAGGGGCGGAATGCCGCGAGGGCCGGGCGGAGGCAGGGGAACGGCGCTTGACACGGCTGACACGCTAGTGGCGTACCGGCAACTGAACAAAGATGTCCGACTAACGGACACCGGAGGAGTTATGCCTTACTACCGCCGAGTCGGGCAGATCCCCAGCAAGAGGCACACAACCTTCCGTTCACCGGACGGTTCCCTCTACGCCGAAGAGCTGATGGGCGTCGAGGGCTTCTCGTCGGATTCCGCGCTGCTGTACCACCGGTACCCGCCCACCGCGATCGTCGACGCGGTCGCCGTCGACGACTCCCGGACCCCGCTGGCGCCCAACCGCCCCCTCAAGCCGAGGCACCTGCGCACCCAGGAAATGGAGTGGGCCCCGGGCACCGACGCGGTCACCGGGCGGCGCACCCTGCTGGGCAACGCGGACGTGACGATCTCCTTCGTCGTGGCCGCCGCCCCGAGCCCGCTCTACCGCAACGCGGTCGGCGACGAACTGCTCTACGTCCAGGGCGGCGCCGCCACCATCGAGACCATCTACGGCGCACTGGCGGTCACCGACGGCGACTACGTGGTGATCCCCACCTCCACCACCTACCGCGTGCTGCCCGAGGGCGACCTGCGGCTCTACACCGTGGAGGCGACCGGCCACATCGGCCCGCCCAAGCGCTACCTGTCCACCCGGGGCCAGTTCCTGGAGCACTCCCCGTACTGCGAGCGCGACCAGCGCGGCCCCACCGAACCCCTGCTGGTCGAGGGCACCGACGTCGACGTGCTGGTGCGCCACCGCTCCGGCCTGACCCGCTACACCTACGCCCAGCACCCGTTCGACGTGGTCGGCTGGGACGGCTGCCTGTACCCGTGGGCGTTCCACATCAGCGACTTCGAGCCGATCACCGGCCGAATCCACCAGCCACCGCCGGTGCACCAGACGTTCGAGGGCCCGAACTTCGTGGTCTGCTCGTTCGTCCCGCGCAAGGTCGACTACCACCCGGACGCGGTCCCGGTCCCCTACAACCACGCCAACGTCGACTCCGACGAGCTGATGTTCTACGTCGGCGGCGACTACGAGGCGCGCAAGGGCTCCGGCATCGGCATCGGCTCCCTGTCGCTGCACCCGGCCGGGTTCACCCACGGCCCGCAGCCCGGCGCCGCCGAGGCATCCCTGGGCGCCGAGCGCTTCGACGAGACCGCGGTCATGGTCGACACCTTCCGCCCCCTCGACCTGGCCGACCCGGAGACCACCCACGAGGACCCCCGCTACGCCTGGTCGTGGGCCCGCCGGGGCCCGGACTGGGACTAGGGACGTTCCCAGAGCCCGGGATTTTTGTGGTGGCGCCCGGGTGGGTGGATCTGCTTGGGCGGGGCCCCTACAGCGATCATGTGCCTGGTGTGACCGAGTGGGGCGAAAAGAGTGCCCCACTGCCCAGGCAGGCTCGCACATGATCGCTTCCCCTACCCAGCACATCCACCCACCCGGGCATATCCGTAGCCGGGCCGGCGGTTCGTTGGGTGGCTGGCTGTCGCTGCGCCGGTGTTGTTCGGCGTGGCTGGCCGGGTGGCCGGTGGTTGGCGGGGTGGCTGAGCGGGTGTGGGGGCGGGCTCTGGGGTTCGGCTCCTGCAAGCCGTTGACCAGTGGGTCCGTCAGGGCTGGTCAGGTCGCGATGGGGTGGGCCGCCTGGAACGCCAGGCGGTGGTCGGCGTCCGCGGCGAGGGCTTCGAGGTGGTCGTCGAGGGCCAGGAAGGCCTCCCACGGCTGTTGGCCGCTCGCGGCGGCCAGCCGGTTGACGACCAGTTGCTCCAGGTCGGGGAGGCGCTTGGCCTTCCAGACCTTGTCGGCCAGGCTGACCAGCAGGTCCTCGGTGCCGGTGTCGGCCGGTGCCCACGTCGCGTGGGTGCGGGCGAAGCGGGCCAGGTCCGCCGGGACGCCGTGGGTCAGGAGGAGCCGGTAGCCCGCTTCCTCGTGCGCGGAGCCGGGGCCGGACAGCTCGGCGGGGTGCAGGGTCTTGCCGATGTCGTGCACGGCCGCGCCGAAGAGGGTCGCCTCGCGGTCGAACGGCAGGCCGGGGTGGTTCCGCTGGACCCAGCCGGTGAGCTGGTGGGCCACGTCGTGGACCGCGCGGAGGTGGGCGGCGAGCCGGGGCGGGGCGTCCAGCTCCGCCAGGAGCGCGGCGGCGCGTTCGGGCAGCGGTCGCAGCGGTGGGGTGCCGGGGTCGGTGAGAGCGCGGTGCAACAGAGCGGAGGCCACCGACCACGGTAACCCGATCGGCGGTGGTCGCGGCACCGCGCGATCACCGGGGACCGGTCTGCCCGCCACCGCGGCCGGGAGCACGTGTCGTCCGCTGATCTCGCCCCCGGTGGTGCTCCGAGCCGGCACCATCGGTCGGGTTCCGCACCGCGGGTCCCGGACCCGCGACTTCCCGGGGGGCCGACATGGGGTACGCGAAGCACCTGGTCGAGCCCTGGGGCCTGCTCGCGGCCACCGTCGCGGGCGGCGCCGCCTGGGCCGCCCACCTGCCCGCGCCCACAGCCGCCGGGATCGGCGCGGGGGTGCTGCTGCTCAAGGTCGTCCTGTTCGGCCGCTCCAAGCGCGAGCGGGAACCCGAGGAGCGGCAGCGGCCGGTGGTGGAGGTGGCGCAGTTCAGCGACGAGGCGGGCTGGTTGCGCCGCGCCGTCGACGCCGAGCGGGAGTTCGCCGACGTCGCCGGGTCGCTGCCGCCGGGGCCGTTGGCCGAGCAGGTGGCGGGCATGACCGCGACCGTCAACGGCACTGTCGACACCCTGCACCGCCTCGCGGGCCGGGTGACCGCCACGCACCGGGCGCTGGCCCGCGTCGACCTGGGCACCCTCGCCGCCGACGACCGCAGGCTGCGGGCGGCCAAGACCAACGCCCGCGCCGACGACGTGCGCGCCGAGCTGGACAAGTCCCTGGCCTCGGTGCGCGACCAGCGGGAGGTGCACGGCAGGCTCACCGCCGCCCGCGACCGGCTGCTGGCCCAGCTTGAGTCCGGGGCGATCGGCCTGGCGGGTCTGGTGGCCCGCGCGGTGGAGCTGGCGACCTCGCCGCCCGCGTTCCCCGAGGCCGACCCGGTCACCGACCTGGCCGAGCAGCTTGAGGGCATCCGGCGCGGGGTGGCCGAGACCGACGAGACCACCCGCCGGGTCCTCGGGCTCAGGTGAGTTCGGTGATCGCCTCCACCAGCAGCCAGGCGCCGAAGAGGAAGAACAGGGCCGACGCGCCGTAGCGGATGGCCTTCTCCGGGAGGTTGCGGCCCAGGGCCCGGCCGATCACGATCGCCAGCGCGTCGGCGGCGACCATGCCGACCGTGGAGCCCAGCCACACGCCGAACCAGCCGTAGTCGGTGGCCAGGGTGATGGTGGCGAGCATGGTCTTGTCGCCCAGTTCGGACAGGAAGAACGCGGTGCCCACGGCGATCACCACCGACTTGGTGACCCGGCTCGCCTTGGCCTTCTCGTCCTCGGTCAGCTCGTCGCCGCGCAGCGTCCACAGGCCGAAGGCGAGGAAGGCCAGCGCGGCGGCCAGGTTGATCCAGCCGGTGGGCAGCGCCGAGCCCAGGCCGTGGCCGATGGCGACCGAGGCCAGGTGCACGACGGTGGTGGCGGCGGTGATGCCGACGAGGACCGGCCACACCCGGTACCTGGTGGCGAAGGTCAGTGCCATGAGCTGGGACTTGTCGCCGAGTTCGGCGACGAAGATGACCCAGAACGACACGAGAGTGCTGACGACGACCGCGTCCATCGGTGCGCTTACCCCTGACCTGATTTCAGGCCGGACCTCGGACGCGCGCGACCTCGATCCGGCACATGGCTGTGCCTGGATCGAAGGTCTCGCCCGCCTCGGATCTCCCGGGGCCGCCCGACCGGACCCGGCGAGCCGGGTCAGTATGTCGATCGGGACGTTGGGGGCTACTCCCCTTCCAACCGTGGGTCAGCATAGCTGATCGGGGCGCCCGCACCAGGTGGTCCCGCTCACGGGACCTACGTCCCGGGCGAGGGGGACCCGCAGACCTGGGATCGGGACCCGGACCGGCGGACCCTGTGTGGTGTGGACGTACTCGACCTGGCGCGGTGGCAGTTCGGCATCACCACCGTCTACCACTTCCTGATGGTGCCGCTGACCATCGGTCTGGCGGTGCTGGTCGCGGGCGTGCAGACGGCGTGGGTGCGCACCGGCGACGTGAAGTACCTGCGGATGACCAAGTTCTGGGGCAAGTTGATGCTGGTCAACTTCGCCATGGGCGTGGTGACCGGCATCGTGCAGGAGTTCCAGTTCGGGATGTCCTGGAGCGAGTACTCCCGGTTCGTCGGCGACGTGTTCGGGGCGCCGCTGGCGATGGAGGGGCTGGTCGCGTTCTTCGTCGAGTCCACGTTCCTGGGGCTGTGGATCTTCGGCTGGGACCGGTTGCCCAAGCGGGTGCACCTGGCCTGCGCGTGGGCGTTCTCACTGGCCACGGTCGCCTCGGCGTACTTCATCCTGGCGGCGAACTCGTGGATGCAGCACCCGGTGGGGGTGGAGCTGGTCGACGGGCGGCCCCGGCTGACCTCGATCTGGGCGGTGCTGGGCAACAACACCGCGCTGACCGCCGTGCCGCACGCGATCGCGGGCTGCTTCGCGGTGGCCGGGGCGTTCCTGGTCGGCATCGGCACCTGGCACCTGTGCCGCCGCGAGTCCGAGGACCAGCCCGTGTGGCGGGCGTCGGTGAAGCTCGGCGGGGCGGTGGGGCTGGTCGCGTTCGCGGCGCTGGCGGTCAGCGGCGACGCGCAGGGCAAGCTGATGTTCGAGCAGCAGCCGATGAAGATGGCCGCCGCCGAGGCGCTGTGCCACACCGAGCAGCCAGCCAGCTTCTCGATCTTCGCCGTGGGCGACGTGTCGCGGCCGGACTGCGAGAGCGTCAAGTCCATCACCGTGCCCGCGCTGCTGTCCTTCCTGGCGCACAACGACTTCACCACCGAGGTGCGCGGCATCGACCAGCTCGTGGCCGAGTACCAGCAGGCGTACGGCACCAACTACCCGGTCGACGACCGGCTCGGTGAGCTGTCGGGCAAGCCGATCGACTACGTGCCGAACCTGCCGGTCACCTACTGGGCCTTCCGGTTCATGATCGGCTTCGGTGCGCTGTCGGCGCTGACCGGCGCGGTCGTGCTGTGGTTCACCCGCAAGGGTCGGACCCCGCGCTCGAAGTGGCTGCCCCGGCTGGCCCTGGCGGGCATCGCGACCCCGTTCGTGGGCAACAGCTTCGGCTGGATCTTCACCGAGATGGGCAGGCAGCCGTTCGTGGTCGCGCCCAACCCGTCCGGTGTGGACGGTGTGTGGCTGTTCACCGCGCGCGGCGTCTCCGGGGTGACCGCGGGCGAGGTGCTGACCTCGCTCATCGCGCTGACCACCGTCTACGCGGTCCTCGCCGGGGTGGAGTTCTACCTGATCAGGCGGTACGCCCGGGCGGGCGTGGCGGGCGTGATGCCGCCGAAGGACACCGACGACACCGAGCCGGGCGACAAGCTCGCGTTCGCCTACTGAGGAGGGCACGTGGAACTCGCGGTCGTCTGGTTCTGCGTCATCGCCCTGCTCTGGCTGGGCTACCTGTTCCTGGAGGGCTTCGACTTCGGCGTCGGGATGCTGCTGCCGGTGCTGGCCGAGGACAACACCGAGCGCCGGGTCATGGTCAACACCATCGGACCGGTGTGGGACGGCAACGAGGTGTGGCTGATCGTGGCCGTCGGCGCCACCTTCGCCGCCTTCCCCGGCTGGTACGCCTCGCTGCTCAGCGCCACCTACCTGCCGGTGCTGCTGATCCTGCTTGGCCTGATCGGGCGCGGGGTGGCCTTCGAGTACCGCGGCAAGGTCGACTCGGTCCGCTGGCGGCGGACCTGGGACCGGGTGATCTTCACCGGGTCGCTGGTCCCGGCACTGGGGGTGGGCCTGCTGATCTCGACGACCGTGTTCGGGCTGCCGCTCGACGCCGACGGCAACCGGGTGGGCTCGGTGTTCGCCTCGGTGCGGCCGGAAACCGTGCTCGGCGCGGTCGCGCTGGTCGGCTTCGCCCTGGTGCACGGGGCGGTGTTCCTGTCGCTCAAGACCGACGGGGACATCCGGCACCGGGCGCGGAACCTGGCGCTGCGGTTCGGGCCGCTGGCGCTGGCGCCGCTGGGTGCGCTGCTCGTGCTGGCGCAGCTCGAGGCGGGGGCGGGGTGGAGCTGGCTCGCGGTCGGGGTGGCCGCGGCGGCCGGGGTGGTCGCGTTCGACCGCCTGGGCCGGGGACGGGAGGGGCAGGCGTTCGCCGCGCTGGGGGTCGTCATCGCCGCCGCGGTGGTGGCGCTGTTCGGCGCGCTCTACCCGAACGTCCTGCCCTCCACCCTGGACCCGGCGTGGTCGCTGACCGTCGCCGACACCGCGTCGAGCCCCTACACCCTCCAGGTCATCAGTTGGGTCGCCCTGTTCGGCACGCCCGCCGTGCTGGTCTACCAGGCCTGGACGTACTGGGTCTTCCGCAAGCGCGTGAGCACGGCGCACATCCCGCCCGTGCACGTGCCATGAGCACCCCCGGTGACGGCCGTCCCGCCAGTCGGCACACCGGGGGAGGTGGGCGGTCGGGACCACCCCCGGCCGCCCGCCGGGGGCCCCTCGGGGCCCTGCCAGGGCTGTCGCCGTCGGCACGGCGGGCGCTTCAGGGGTGCGGCGCCCTGTCCGTGCTGGCGGCGGTGGCCGTGCTCGTGCAGGCGTGGGCGCTCGCGGCGGCGGTGGCCGGGGTCGTCACCGGTTCCGGGCTCCCGCCGTGGGCGCTGCCCGTGCTGGCGGGCGCGGTGGTCGCGCGGGCCCTGCTGTCCTGGGCGACGCAGGTCGTGGCCGTGCGCGCGGCGGCCGGGGCCAAGGCCGAACTGCGCGCCCTGGTGCTCGACCGGGCGCTGGCCGCGGGTCCGGAGTGGATCGCCGAGCGGGGCGCGGGGGAGCTGACCGCGCTCGCCACGCGCGGGCTCGACGCGCTCGACGACTACTTCGCGGTGTACCTGCCCGCCCTGGTCACCGCCGTCGCGGCGCCGCTGGGCGTCGGCGCGGTGATCCTGTTCGTGGACTGGCCCTCAGCGGTGGTGGTCGCGCTGACTGTGCCGCTGATCCCGCTGTTCGCCATCGTCATCGGCCGCTACACCGAAGACCGCGTCGGACCGGCCGCGGCGGCGCTGGAACGGCTATCGGGGTACCTCGTGGAGCTGGTCGGGGCGCTGCCGGTGCTCGCGGCGTTCCGGCGCGCGGAAGCGCAGGCGCGGACCGTGCGGGAGGTGTCCGAGGCGCACCGCAAGCGCAGCCTCGGCGTGCTGCGGGTGGCGTTCTCCTCGGCGTTCGCCCTGGAACTGGTGGCCACGCTGTCGGTCGCGCTGGTCGCCGTGGTGATCGGCCTGCGGCTGGTCGCGGGGGACCTGTCGCTGGCCGTGGGGCTGTTCGTGCTGGTCGTGGTGCCGGAGTGCTACCTGCCGCTGCGGGCGGCGGGCGCGGCGCACCACGCCAGCGAGGACGGGCTGGAGGCGGTCCGCCGGGTCGCGGCCGTGCCCGAGGTGCCGCGCGCGGGTGGGGTCGCCGTGGCGGACTTCGCCGAGCTGCGGGTCACCGGGCTGCGGGTGCGGCGGCGGGAGGGCTTCGCGCCGGACGGGGTGACGCTGACCGTGCGGCCGGGGGAGGTCGTGCGGCTGGACTCGCCGAGCGGCAGCGGGAAGTCGACGCTGTTCGGGGTGCTGCTGGGGTTCGTCGCGCCCACGGGCGGTTCCGTCGAGGTGGACGGGGTTCCGCTGGGGGAGTTGGACGTCGAGGCGTGGCGGCGGCTGGTGGGGTGGGTGCCGCAGCGGCCGGTGTTCGCCTCGGACGTGGTGGACGTGCCCGCGGAGTGGGCGCGCGAGGTGGGGATCGCGCACGCCCTGGGCAGGCCGGTCGCCGAACTGTCCACAGGGGAGCGACAACGGGTGGCGGTGGCGCGGGCGCTGGCCCGACCGGGGGTGCGGCTGCTGGTGCTCGACGAACCCACGGCGCACCTGGACGCGGCTGCGGCGGCGTACGTGATGGGGGCGGTGCGGCGGGCTGCTGAACGCGGGGTGGCGGTGCTGCTGGCGACGCACCGGGTGGCGGACGGGGAGGCCGCCGCGGAGCCGGGGGCGGCGGTCGCGCCCGCGGTCGAGGGGGTGGCGGACCGGCTGCCGCTGCGGTCGCTGGTGACGCGCAGGCTCGTCGGCGGGGCGCTGCTGGGGGCGGCGGCGCTGGTGTGCGGGGTGGCGCTGACGGCGCTGTCGGGGTGGCTGATCGCGCGGGCGTCGCAGCAACCGCCGATCCTCGTGCTGTCGGTCGCGGTGGTCGGCGTGCGCTTCTTCGGGCTTGCCAGGGCCGGGCTGCGCTACCTGGAACGCCTGGTCAGCCACGACGCGGCGTTCCGGATCGCCACCGGTCTGCGGGTGCGGCTGTGGACCGACCTGGTGCGGCTCGGCCCCGCCCGCACGCTCGGCCTGCGCCGGGGCGAGGGGGTGCGGCGGCTGGTGGACGACGTCGACGCCGTGCGCGACCTGGGCCTGCGGGTGCTCGTGCCGCCGATCGTGGCGGGCTGCGTGGCGGTGGCGGCGGTCGCGGTGCAGGCGGCGGTGCTGCCCGGCGCCGGGCTGGCCCTGGCGCTGGCCGTCGCGGTGGCCGCGCTCGCCGGACCCGCGGTGGCCGTGCTCGCCGAACGGCGGGCCAGCCGGGCGCTCGCGGCGGGGAAGCGGCGGATCGCGGTGGGCACGCAGACGCTGTTCACCGCCGCGGCCGAACTGCTCGCGTTCGGCGAGGCGCAGCAGCGGCGGGCCGCGATCGCGGTGGCCGACCGGGCACTGGTCGCCGCCGCCCGGCGCCAGGCGTTCGGGGCGGGGGCGGGGCAGGCGGTGATCACGCTCGCCCTGGGGGCGGCAACCGTCGTCGGGGTCGCGCTGGCGGCGGTGTCCGGGATCGACCCGGTGCTGGTGCCGATCGTGGGGCTGATCCCGCTGGCGCTGGCCGAAGCCCTGGTGCCGCTGACCACGGCGGCGGTGAACCTCGCCCCGCTCCGCGCGGCCCACGCCCGGACCGCGCTGCCCGCACCCGAACCCACCGACCGGTCGGTGACCCCCGGCCCCGGCATCCGCTTGGACGGCGTGACCGCCCGGTGGCCGGGGGCGGCCGAACCCGCGCTGGAAAATGTCGACTTGGCGATACGCGCGGGGCAGCGGGTGGCCGTCGTCGGACCGTCCGGGGCGGGCAAGTCGACGCTGGTGGCGCTGCTGCTCGGGTTCCTCGACGCGGAGCGGGGAACGGTGCGCAGGCCGGACGCGGTGGCGTGGTGCCCGCAGGAACCCATGCTGGTCTCGACCACCCTGCGCGAAAACCTCCGCCTCGCCGACCCGGGGGCCACCGACGCGCAACTGCGGGCCGCGCTGGCGAAGGTCCGGCTGCACCTGCCGCTCGACACCACCGCCACCACCCTCTCCGGCGGCGAGGCGCAGCGCGTCGCCCTGGCCCGCGCCCTGCTCACCGGGGCGGACCTGCTGCTGCTCGACGAGCCCACCGCCCACCTGGACCGGGAGAACGCCGAGCACGTCCGCGCCGCCGTCGCCGCCCACCCCGGCACCGTCGTGCACATCACCCACCACCCCGAGGAGGCCGCCGCCGCCGACGTGGTGCTGGCTGTCTCACACGGTCGGGTGCGCGTCGTGGACCCGGTGAGCGCCTAACCTGATGAAGCTCATGGACCCGACCCTGGCCGCGCGGACCCTGACCGCGTCAACCGAGATCGCCACCGCGGCGCTCGCGGGCGATGACCCCGCCGCGGTGCTGGACCGCGTCGTCCGGGCGGCGGCCGAACTGGCCGAGGCCGACCTCGGCCTGGTCATGGCGGGCAACCCGGACGGCTCGCTGACCGTGGAGGCGGCGGCGGGCGCCCGCGACCCCGACCCGGTCGGCGTCGTCCTGTCCCCCCGCTCCTCGGCGGCCCGAGTCGCCCGCGGCGGCGTCCCGATCGTGGCCGACGACGTCACGACCGACCCCCGCACCGCCCCCTACGTCCCCAGGGAGCTGAGCGTCTACGGCCCCTTCGCCGCCGCCCCCTTCGGCACCAGGGAGAGCAGGCTGGGCGCGCTCACCGTCTACCGCAAGCGCCGCGCCGAACCGTTCCAACGCGACACAGTCGACATGTTGACCGCGTTCGCCGCCCAAGCGGGCCTCGTCCTCGTCCTCGCCGAGGGCGCCACCGCCCGCAACCGCGTCGACCTCTACGAGGAACGCGAACGCATCGCCCGCGACCTGCACGACGTGATCATCCAGCGCCTCTACGCCGCGGGCATGCAACTGGACCTCCTCGCCCGCCGCCCCACCCGCAAACTCCCCCGGGCCGACGCCACCCGCCTCGCCGAAGCCGTCGACCAACTCGACACCGCCATCGCCGACGTCCGCGCGGTCGTCCGCACCCTGCGCAACCCCGAACCCGACGAACCCGCCACCGACCTGGCCGAATCAGCCCAGGCCGAGGTCGACACCGCCCGCGAACTCCTCGGCTTCACCCCGTCCTTCGACCTGACCGGCGACATCCGCGGCGTCCCGGTGCCGGTCGCCGACAACGCCAGGGCCGCCCTCCGCGAAGCCCTCTCCAACGTCGTCCGCCACGCGGGCGCCATGCGCGTCGCGGTCCACCTCCGCCGCACCCCCACCACCCTCCGCCTCACCGTCGCCGACGACGGCTGCGGCATCCCCCGGGGCATCACCAAGCGCGGGTTGCAGAACATCCGCGAACGCGCCGAGAGCGCGGGCGGCCACTGCGAAGTCCGCTCCAGCCCCCGCAGCGGCACCACCGTCACCTGGGAAGTCCCCCTCGCCTGAACACCAGCCCAACGCTCGTGCTCACCGCAACGTCCAACCCCCGCGGCGCGGTCACGGCGGCCTGGGCGCGATGGGGGAGGTGTGCCCGAGGTGGTGCGGCAGCCGGACCGGGCCGCGAACCCGGTGAGTGGCCCCGGCCATCCCGGCGCACTGCTGCTCATTCCCCGGTCCACCCAGGCTGGGCCGGTCTCAGCCGGCCGTTCGGCTCGTGGATGAACCGTCGGTTCCGGCGGCGGGACCCGCGCTGAGGTCGTGATCGGCGGTTCGGCGCCGCTCGGCGCGGTGGGCGAGGGCTTCGAGGATGCGTCGCCAGGCCGGTGACGCCTCGGCGATCCGGGAGGAGATCAGCCGCAGACTGCCCGGTCTGCTGTCCCGTTCGTGGGCGACCTCCCACGCGTCCAGGTCGTCGATGAGCCGGTCCAGGCGCGGGTCGCTCGGGTCCCAGTCGACCGATTCGTCGCAGGCGCGGTACAGGCGCATCGTCTCGGGGTCGTCGAAGTCCGCGTTCTTGTCCCGTAGGCGCTGGGGTACGGCGCCCGGGTCCAGGGCCCGCATCAAGATCCACGAGTCGCGTTCGAGGCGCACCCGCTGTTCGCTGATCCCGAGGTCGCGCATCCGGTCCAGGGTGGCGACCACCTCGGGGGGCAGGACGAGCCGTTCGCCGCTGGTCAAGTCGGCGATCCGGCGGCGGGACTCGGTGATCCGGTCGACCCTGCGCCGCAACTCGGCGTCGATGTCGGCGATGGCCGACGCGAACTCGGTGGGCTGGGCGTGCAGCAACGCGTCGACGCGGGCGAGGGGAACGCCTGCGTCGGCGAGGGTCCTGATGCGGATGAGGTCCACCGCCGCCTGCGCGCTGTAGCGGCGGTAGCCGGAGGCGTCGCGCTCGGGTTCGGGCAGCAGGCCGACGTGGTGGTAGTGGCGGACGGTGCGCACGGTCACGCCCGCGGTCGCCGCGAGTTGACCGATCGTCAGCACCGTCCGCCTTCGGTCCGGGGAACGTGGTCGTGCCGGGTCCTGGGGCGGGCCACCCGGTCGACGACGTCGCGGATCGCCTGGACCACGGCGTCGGGGCGGTCGAAGCAGAGCCGGTGGTGGAGGGTGTCGGACAGGGTGCGCTGCTCCCCGTGCGAGACCGCGCCCACCAGGGCCGCGTCCATCCTCCTGCGGCCGTCCCGCGTCTCGTCCTGGGCCAGGACGCTGAGCGCGATCACCGGTACGTCGGGGAGGTCAGGACCGGCCCGCAGTTCGGCGGCGAGTTCGACCAGCGCGCCGCGCTCGGCGCTGCCGACCCGAATCCACCCGTCGCTGTCGTGGGCGTCGATCAGCGGTTGCCGCACGTGGTCCGGGTAGTCCGCCAGCAGTTCGGCACGCATCTCACGCAGGGCCGGGCGCATCTGTTCGAGCTGCTCCGGGCCAGGCGCTCCCCGTTCGGTCTCGGCGAGGTGCATCTCGGGCGGCATGAACTCGTCCCAGTCGCGGTGCAGGCCGTCCAGCCAGACCAGCCCGGCCACGTCCCGGGGGTACAACTGCGCGAACCGGTGCGCGTGCAGGCCGCCGAGGGAGTGCGGCACGAGCACGTACGGGGCGGCGATGTCCATGGCGCGCAACAGTTCGCGCAGTTCCACCGCGACCGCGCCCGCGGTCCGTGGCAGTGGGAGGGGATCGCTGTAGCCGGTGCCGCCCCGGTCGTACACCACCGCGGTGGTGAACCGGGAAACCTCCTGCTGGACCCCGAAGTAGTCCAGGCCGACCGCCCCCGCGCCCGCCAGGAACACGACGGCCGGTCCGCCGCTGCCCGACCGGTGCGCGAAGACCCGTCGACCGCTGATCTCCTGGAAACCCCCGACCGGCGGGGTGAGCCGGGCCGGGGGAGTGCTGCTGTTCGTCACCCGGCAATGCTCCGACCCTGACGCAGGGGCAAGGTCAACCCTTCCCGCCACCGATCACCGTGCGACCGCGCCGCTCCACCACCCGCGCTGGTCCTCAGCGGAGGTGCCGTTCGCGTGAGGCGCGCAGGTATCCCATGACCAGCGACTCCAGGTCGGGTTCGGTGCCCGCCCACCCCTCGGGTGCCCGCCCGGCCCCCCGCAGCAGCAGGGTGGACTGGCGCCCGGTGCGGGTCGCGCTGATCAGCGTTCCCCCCACGGCGGACTCGTCGGCCACCGGGCCGACCAGGACGCGGTGCTCCGCGAGGACTTCCTCGATGTCGCCGTCGACCTGGACCCGGCCCCCGTCGACCAGCAGGAGGTGGTCGCACACCTCGCGCAGGTCGCTGAGCAGGTGCGAGGACACCACCACCGTGGTCCCGCGGTCGGCGACCTCGGTCATGATGATCCGCAGCGTCTCGTCGCGGGCCAGCGGGTCCAGGTCGGACAGCGGTTCGTCCAGGAGCAGCAGCCGGGGGAGGCGCCCCAGCGCCATCGCGATGGCCACCTGGGTCCGGGCGCCCGCGGACAGGGTGTCGACCTTCGCGTCGCGGTCCACGCCCGCCAGCAGCCCGAGCACCTCGCGGACCCGGTCGGCGGACCAGCGGTCGTTCATGGCCGCGCAGGCGCGGGTCAGCTCGCGCACCGTGAGGTCGCGGTAGAGCGGTCGGTCCTGCGCCAGGAACGAGACGTCCGGGTGGGTGCGGCCGTCAGTGGGGGTGTCGAAGGTCCTCAGCTCGCCGGTCGTCGGGCGGACGAGACCCGCGGCCATGCGCAGCAGGGTGCTCTTGCCCGCGCCGTTCGGGCCGACCAGGGCGACGACCTTGCCCTCGGGGACGGCGAAGCTGCACTCGCGCAGCGCCCAACGGGTGCGGTAGCGCTTGCCCACGGCGGTGGCGGACAGGGGGTTCATGGTCGTTCCTCAGCGGGGTAGTGCTCGTCGCGGACCGCGGAATACAGGGCGTCGACGTCCTCGACGACGAGGCCGCCCTCCCGGGCGCGGCCCATCCAGCCCGCCAGTTCCCGCCGCAGCGGCGCGTCGTCGCCGGTGGTGGCCTCGGAGGACAGCGACGTGGTGACGAAGGTGCCCAGGCCGCGGCGGGCCTCCACCAGCCCTTCCCGTTCCAGCTCGCGGTACGCCTTGAGCACGGTGTTGGGGTTGACGGTGGTCGCCTCCACCACCTCCCGCGCCGAGGGCAGCCGGTCGCCGGGGTTCAGCAGCCCCAGTCGCATGGCCTGCCTGACCTGCTGGACGATCTGCACGTAGGTGGAGACCCCGGAGCGCCGGTCGATCCGGAACTCGATCACACCGGTCAGCATAGGTGCTCCCGGGACCCCACCGCGCTCAGCTCTGCCGCCGCAGCACCCAGGCGGTGCCCGCCAGCAGCAGGACCGCGAGCCCGCCGAAGATCGAGGCGTCGACCAGGTGCACCTGCCAGGCGTGGCCCTCCGGGACGAAGGTCGCGTACTGCTTGGCGAGACCGGACCGCGGCAGGCACGCCAGCCACTCCTCCTGGGTCCTGCGCACCCCGGCCGCCGTCGTCTTACAGGCTTGGGCCAGGGCATCAGCCCGGTCGGTGGAGACCCGCTGCCCGGCCGCGTCGAGCCAGCCGCTCTCGACCGCCAGGTTGCCGCCCCGGCTCTCGGCCAGGCTCTCGCCCGCCGCGACTTCCAGCCGCTGGGTGGGAACCAGGCGGCCCACCACGTCGGACAGGGCGAAGCGCACGACGGTGAACGCGCTGAGCGTCACGGTCATCGCCACCAGGGTGCGGCGGGACACCACGCCGACGAAGGTGCCGAGCGCGAAGGCGAACAGCGCGTGGGCGACCGGCGAGGCGTGCTCGATCCCGAAGTTGAGGAAGTGGAACGACCCGCTGCTCCGCGGGCCCAGCAGCCCGGCTGCGGACAGCCACCACGAGACCAGGGATTGCAGCGCGATCAGCACGACCAACGCCGGTGCCAGCGCGACGACCAGCTTGCTGGACATCCACCGGGTGCGGCTCACCGACTGGGTGAAGGCCAGGACGTGCGTGCCCTGTTCCAGTTCCCTGGCGAACAGGGGTGCGCCGATGAACACGCCGATCAGGGCGGGCAGGGCGAGGATCGCGGCTTGACCCAGGTTGAGCCGGGTGGTCCACACCTCCTGGAAGTCGGCCGCCCGGCCGCCCTCCAGGCACTCCGGGCCCACCCGCGTCACGCATCCGTTGAGCTGCAACGAGTTGATGGTGTCGACCATGTTCGACCGCAGCAGGACGACGGCGCCCGCGCCGACGACCAGCACGGCGAGCAGGGTGATCAGTTGCGGGCGTTGCCGCCGCCAGGAGACCCAGATCATGCCGCTTCCCCCCGTGCCGCCCTGCGCATGTGGTCCAGTACCAGTTCGCCGAGCGGGGTGCCGTCGGCGCTGAGCCTGCCGACGTCGCCCGCCAGCAGGACGCGGCCCCCGTGCAGCAGCACGAGGTGGTCGCACACGCCTTCGAGTTCGGCCAGCACGTGCGAGGACAGCACCACGGTGATGCCGTGGGTCCGCGCCTCGGTGATCAGCGCGCGCAGCACGGTCTCGCGGGCCAGCGGGTCCAGGTCGGCCAGCGGCTCATCGAGCAGCAGCAGCCTCGGGCGCTTGCCCAGGGCCAGGGCCAGGGCGACGCGGGTGCGCTGCCCGCCGGACAGGGTGCCCACCGCCGCACCCATCGGCACCGCCGCCTGCTCGACCAGGTGCTCGGCGTGGTGCTGGTCCCAGGTCGGGTTGGTCCGCGCCCCGAACGCCAGCGTCTCGGCCACGGTGAACTCCTGGTACAGCGGCTTCTGCTGGGCCAGGTAGGACACCGCGGGGTGCAGCCCCCGGCCCGTGGGGCGGTCGCCGAAGACGGTGATCGACCCGGTCGTCGGGCGCAGCAGACCGGTGATCAGCCCCATCAGCGTGCTCTTGCCCGCGCCGTTCGGGCCGACCAGGGCCACGATCCGGTTCTCGGGGACCTCCAGGGACACCTCCCGCAGCGCCCACCCCCTGCGGTACTCCCTGCCCAGGCCCTCGGCGCTGACCGGAAGCGCTTCTCGCGAGTTCACGGCCGTCCCCCTCTCCGTCGTCGACCGACGTCAAGGTAACACCTTTCACTAGTGAAGTAGTGAACTAGGTCGGCCTCAGCGCTTCTCCCGCCGGGCGATCCACGCCACCGCCTGCGTCCGCCGCTCCATCCCCAGCTTCGCCAGGACCGACGTCACGTAGTTCTTCACCGTCTTCTCCGCCAGGAACAGCCGCTCGGCGATCTCCCGGTTCGACATCCCCTCGCCGATCAGCTCCAGCACCGCCCGCTCCCGCTCGGTCAACCCCGCCAGCTCATCCGCCTCGGCGCTGCGCCGCATCCGCTCCAGCACCCGGGCCGTCGTCACCGGGTCCAGCAGCGACCGCCCCGCGGCCACCTCGCGCACCGCCGTCACTAGGTCCTGCCCCCGCACCTGCTTCAACAGGTACCCCGCGGCCCCCGCCATGATCGCCTCGACCAGCGCCTGCTCGTCGTCGAACGCGGTGAGCACCAGGCAGTGCGGTGCCGGGTCGAGTTCGCCGAGCCGCCTGCACAGCCCCACCCCGTCCCCGTCCGGCAGGCGCACGTCCACCACCGCCACGTCCGGGGTCGACGCCGTGGCGCGCACCAGGGCCTCGGCCACCCCGCCCGCCTGGGCGACGACCTCGATGTCGGGTTCGCCGTCGAGGAGGTCGCGCAGGCCGCGGCGGACCACCTCGTGGTCGTCGACCAGCAGCACCCGGATCACGGTTCAGAGCTTACGGAGTCGGACCCTGGTGGTGCGGTGGTCCGATCCCTTGCGCAGGACCAGGGTGGCGCGGGGGCGGGTGGGGAGGATGTTGTTGACCAGGTTGGGTTCGTTGGTCTGCTTCCACAGCTTCGCCGCCTCCGCCGAAGCCTGCTCGTCGGTCAGGGAGGCGTAGTGGTGGAAGTGCGAGGCGGGGTCGGCGAACGCGGTGCTGCGCAGGGCCAGGAACCGGTCGATGTACCAGCGCTCGATGTCGTCGGTGTGGGCGTCGACGTAGACGGAGAAGTCGAACAGGTCGGACACGGCGAGCCGGGCGCCGGGTTGCAGGACGTTGAGGCCTTCGACGATGAGGATGTCCGGGCGGCGCACCACCTGCTCCTCGCCGGGGACGATGTCGTAGGCCAGGTGCGAGTAGACCGGGGCGCGCACCTCCGCCGCCCCCGCCTTCACCTCGGAGACGAACCGCAGCAGGGCGCGGCGGTCGTAGCTCTCCGGGAAGCCCTTGCGGCTCATCAGGTCCCGGCGCAGCAGCTCGGCCTTGGGGAACAGGAAGCCGTCGGTGGTGATCAGGTCGACGTGCGGGTGGTCGGGCCAGCGGGCCAGCAGGGTGCGCAGCAGCCGGGCCGTGGTCGACTTGCCGACCGCGACGCTGCCCGCGATGCCGATGACGAACGGCACCTTGTCGCCCACCTTGGGGTCCTCGCCGAGGAATTCCCTGGTCGACTGGTACAGCCGCTGTCGGGCCGCCACCTGCAACGAGATCAGCCGCGACAGCGGCAGGTAGACGTCGACGACCTCTTCCAGGTCGACCGGGTCGCGCAGGCCGCGCAGGGCGACCAGTTCGTCGAGGGTCAGCGGGAGGGGCGTCGACCGGCGCAGTTGCCGCCACTGCTCCCGGCGGAGCTCCACGTACGGGCTCAGCTCGCGCACCCGGGTCATGACCGACTCCTCGCCGAGTTGGGTGGTGCGTACGCCGCCAACGTAGGTGTTCACCGGGTGTTTGCGCTGTGACCGATTACACCGATCGGGCGACGGTTTGGTGTGGCGCACATGACGTGGCGCCGATTTCACTCATCCCGGTGAGTGCGATCACCCGGGTACCCGTGCGCACCTGCGGGGATCGGGCTCAGACGCCCGCGAAGACCTCGTCCCACGCCGCGGCGAGCTGGCGGGCGCACACGGCGGGCGGCACCCGGCCGACCCCGGTGCCCAGGCCCGGCACCGCGATGGTGCGGACGACCTCGCGGACCGGGGTGCCGTCGTCGAGCGCGCCGTCGCGCCAGAGCCGGAAGACCGCGCGGGCCGCCAGGTAGGGGTGCACGGTGTCCGGCGGGAGCAGCACCCCGGGTTCGCGCATGGTGGGGGCGGTGATCAGCCACGCCGGGCGCACCGCGTCGGTGGGCACGATCAGCGCCTCGCCGACCGGCAGCTCACCGCCGTGGTAGGCCAGCACCGCGCTGCGCACCGACTGCTCGACCGTGGGGAAGGCGGCGGTGTAGACCGCGTCGATGCCGCCGCGCATCCACCCGAAGGAGTTGGCGGGGGAGACGACCGCGTCCGCGTCGACCTCCAGCAGGGAACCGCGGTGCACCCGGATCTCCGGCCTGCCCGCGGCGGCGGAGTCCCACGCCTCGGCGAGGTCCGCGTGCACCGCGCAGAGCACGAGCTGCGGTCCGCTGGCGAGGTGGCCGTGCGGGGACGCCGTCCCGGTCTCCGAATCCGCGGTCACGGGTCCCAGCATGGCACTCCCGACCGCCGCCGTGTAACCGCCGTTCGGTAACCAGCACCACAACCGGTGGTGGCCACCGGTGGTCGGGGGCACCCTGCGTAGGGTGAACCGCGTGCCGATCATCGCCTACTTCGGGCCCCGGGGGACGTTCACCGAGCAGGCGGCCCGCACCTTCGACGCGCGTGCCGAGCTGGTCCCCCACACCACGATCCCCGACGCGGTGGACGCGCTGCGCGCGGGCGGGGCCGACCTGGCCTGCGTGCCGGTGGAGAACTCGGTCGAGGGCGCGGTGTCGGCCACGATGGACGCGCTGGCCGTCGGCGAACCGGTGGTCGCGGTCGCCGAGCACGTGCTGCCCATCCGCTTCTCCGTGCTGACCCGCCCCGGCACCACCGCCGCCGACGTGCGCACCGTGGCCAGCCACCCGCACGCGCTGGCCCAGGTCCGCGCCTGGCTGGCGGCCACCCTGCCCGGCGCCACCCAGGTGGCCGCCACCTCCACCGCCGCCGCCGCGGTCGGGGTCGGCGAGGGCCGCTACGACGCCGCCGTGACCGCCCCGGTGGCCGCCGACCACTACCCGCTGGCCGCGCTGGCCGAGGACGTCGCCGACGAACCCGACGCGGTCACCCGGTTCCTGCTGCTGGCCCGCCCCGGGACGCTGCCCGAGCCGACCGGCGCCGACCGCACGTCGGTGTTCGCGGTGGTCTCGCACCGGCCGGGGGAGCTGGCCGCGATGCTGTCCGAGCTGTCGCTGCGCGGGGTCAACCTGTCGCGCATCGAGTCCCGGCCGCTGCGCAACCGGTTCGGCGAGTACCGCTTCTACCTGGACTTCGACGGGCACGTCGCCGAGCAGCGGGTGGGCGACGCGCTGGCCGCGCTGCACCGGCGCAGCCAGTTGGTGCGGTTCCTCGGCTCCTACCCGAAGGCCGACCGGTCCACCGCCGCGGCGGTCCCCGCCGCCAACACCGACGCCGACTACGCGGAATCCACCGGCTGGCTGGCCGGTCTGCGGAAGGGGGAGCACGCGTGAGCCTGCGCCTGATGCTCGTCCGGCACGGCGAGACGCCGTCGAACGTGCTGCACCTGCTCGACTCGCGCCCACCCGGCCCCAGCCTCACCGAGCTGGGCAGGCAGCAGGCCGCCGCACTGGCCGAACGCCTCACCGACGAACCGGTGCTCGCCGTCTACGCCAGCACGGCCACCCGCGCGCAGGAGACCGCGGAACCGGTCGCCAAGTCGCACGGCCACACCGTCCGGGTCGTCGAGGGCCTGCACGAACTCCAGTGCGGCGACCTGGAGGGCCGGGGCGACCAGGAGGCGATCCTCGCCTTCGGGCAGGTCTACCTGAGCTGGGTGGCCGGCGACCTGGACACCCTGATGCCCGGCGGCGAAACCGGCGCCTTCATCCGAACGCGCTACCTGGCCGCCGTCGACGACATCGCCGCCCGCCACCGCCACGAGGACGGCCTGGTCGTCGCGGTCAGCCACGGCGGCGTCATCCGCCTGGCCGCCGAATGGCTCGCCGACAACGTCACCCCGGAACTGGCGGGCACCCACCTGCTGGCCAACACCGGCCACGTCCTCCTGGAAGCCCGCGACGAGGGCTGGCACTGCCTGGAGTGGACCGGCGTCGAGGTCTGAGCCACCCCCCAGGGCCCGTCCGCAAAACCACCAGCCCCCGAAACCCTACCGGCGCAGCAACAACAACCGACCGCCCCGAAAACCGCCGGCCCAGCGAGCAAATCCCGGGTGGGTGGAGGTGCTTGACCGGCCGACCACCCCGAAACCCGCCGGCCCGGCGAGCCAACTGCCCCAGTGGGTGGAGGTCCTGAACGCAGGCCGACCGCCCCGAGAACCGGCGGCCCGGCCAAGCAACTGCCCGGGTGGGTGGATGTGTTTGGCCGGGGGTGGCGATCATGTGACAGCCTGCCTGGGCGGTGGGGCATCTTTTCAGCCCCACCCGGTCGCACTGGAGCACATGATCGCCATAGGGGCCCCGGCCAAACACATTCACCCAGCCGGGCACACCCACAAAACGACCGGGCTTTGCAGGAGACGGCCGAGCCGAGCACATTCACCCAGCCGGGCACCACCCGCAAAAGACCGGGCTTTGACAGGCGACAGCCACACGACCCCGCCCTAGGACTCCACCTCGGAGGACTCCGCGGGAACCGCCGCCGGTTCGGCGCCCAGCGTGTCTACCTCGGCACCGTGCCGCGACATCGTCCACCAGACGACCGCGGCCAGCGCCAACTGCAACGCGCCGGACACCACGAACACCCCGGGTGTCCCGATGCCGCGGGCCAGCAGACCGCCCAGCAGCGCCCCGATCGGGATGCCGCCCCACACCGCTGTCCGCCACACCCCGAGCACCCGGCCGAACAGGTGCTCCGGGACCAGCGCGTGCCGCAGGGTGCCCAGGATGACGTTGACCACGACCACCGCCGCGGCGAACAGCCCGAACAGCAGGCTGGCGGTGATCGGGTCGCGGACCAGCCCCATGCCGAGGAACCCCAGCCCGCACGCCGCGACCGAGACCACCAGCACCAGCCTGCGCGGCAGCACCCGGCTCAGCCGGGGCGCCGCTGCCGCGCCGAGCAGCCCGCCGACGCCGCCGACCAGGGCGAACAGGCCGAATGCCGCCTCGTCGAGCCCCAGGTCCTGCAGGGCGTAGAGCACCAGCAGCGCCTGCGCCAGTTCCGAGGTCAGCGCCAGCCCGAGGGCGATGAACACCAGCCGCACCATCAGCGGCCGGGTCCGCACCCACCGCAGGCCCTCGCCCAGCTGTTCGCGCAGGCGGGGCGCCGGGCCGGTGGTGGCGGGCCGGTAGCGGCCGCGCAGGGCCACCAGCAGGAGCGCGGCGACCACGAAACCGGCGGTGTTGAGCAGGAACGGCAGCGCGGCGAACAGGGCGAAGGTGATGCTGCCCAGTGGCCCGCCGAGGAACGTCTGGCCGACGATCTCCACCGACTGGAGCTTGCCGTTGGCCGATTCCAACCCGTCGCGGTCCACGACGGCGGGGACGAGGGCCTGCGCGGCGCTGTCGGCGATGGTCTCCACCGAGCCCAGCACCAGCGCCACGACGTAGAGCAGCCAGATCGACGCCGAGTCCAGCAGCACCAGCGCGGTCAGGCCGCCGACGATCACCGCCCGGGCGGCGTTGGCCAGCAGCACCGCCCGGCGCCGGTCGACCCGGTCGATCAGCGCGCCGCTGAGCAGGGCGAACAGCAGCCAGGGCAGGAACGAGGTGGCGGACAGGCCCGCGATCAGGACCGGGTCGCGGGTGACGCTGGCGCCCAGCAGCGGGAAGGCGACCTTGCCGATGCCGTCACCGAGGTTCGACAGCGCGCTGGAGCCCAGCAGCCACCGCAACCTGTGGTCGGCTCGTGAGCGCGCACCCCCACTCCCCATGCCGTGACGCTACTGGCCCGCCGCGGCGGTGAACCAGCCCCAGATCGGGCGGTTCCGTTCCCATCCCGGAACTGGGAAAAACCCGCTCACCCGCACACGACGTCCAGGTCGAGCCTGCCCGCGGCGCCGAACCCGGTGGTGACGCGCAGCCGGGGCGCGGCCACGGTGTAGTCGCCGGGTCGCAGGTCGGCGCCGAAGTCCAGCTCACCGTCCTTGACCGCCAGCGATGACCGGCCGCCGAGCCGCACCAGCACCGCCGCGCCGCCGGTGGAGGTCACCGCCACCTCGGTGCCGGTGGCGTCCGGTGAGCAGCGCCCGCGCACGTCGGAGGTCAGTTCCCCCTCGCCGGGGACGCGCACCGCCAACGTCCCCACCGCCGCCCCGTCGAGCCGGTCCAGGTCCGTCACCGACCCGGGGAGCACGGTGCCCGCGATCGGCGTCCGGACCGGTGCGGGCGGGGCGTCGGTGGGCGCCGGGTCGGCGGTGGTCCCCGGGAGCTCGGCGCCCGCGGCGCAACCCGCGGCGAGCAGCAGGGCCGCGGCGAGGGTGAGCCGGATCACCGGCGCGACGCGGGTCGTGCCGACCCCGCTCAGCCCGGGGGCGGGCAGCTTCTTCTGCACAGTGGGCACTCCGTCGTCCGCGGCGCTGGTCGAGCACCGGACCGCCCGCCGGACGCGCGTCGGTCCCGGGCGGCGGTGTGGGTCGCAGGAGGCTGGCACAGGCCCGGCCGGGCGGCGAGCCGGTGGCGCGGAGGTGCCCGGTTTGTCATGTTGCTGATTAGCCGGTTGTGGGTATCTCTGGTTAAGAGACAACCTTTCGGGGGGCGTGCGCGTCCACTGAGTGGACCATCCAGCTAGTCCGGGGTACGTCTGGAGGCGAGATCTGCTGTGCACGCTCACACGTTCGGGCGAAAGTTCTTGATCACGACCGGAATCCTGGTCGCCGCCGCCACCGCGGGGTGCGGAGCCGCGGCCGACAACGCGGGCTCCGCCGCGCCGACGCCGTCGATCACATCCGTGGACCAACCCATCACCAGCACCGCCACGCTCGCCGCGCCGCCGCCGACCGCGCCGCCCACCGCCGCCCAGCCGCCCGCCGCGGCCCAGCCCACCCGGGCGGCCAGCGAAGCCGAGGCCGCCGACGGCGCCGCGGGGTCGAACGACTGCAAGGCCGCGGACCTGGCGCTGTCCATCCGCGACGGTGAGGGCGCCGCGGGCACCGTCTACCGGACGCTGGTCTTCACCAACTCCGGCAGCCGCACCTGCACCATGCAGGGCTTCCCCGGCGTCTCCTACGTCACCGGCGACGACGGCCACCAGGTCGGCCCGGCCGCCTACCGGGACGGCACCAAGGGCGCCCCGGTCACCATGGCGCCCGGGGTGTCGTCCTCGACGACCATCGGCTTCGTGAACGTGCAGAACTTCGACCCGGCGGCCTGCCAGCCGACCGAAACCCGGGGCCTGCGCGTCTACCCGCCGCACGACACCGCGTCGATGTTCCTGCCGCTGCCCGGCACCGGCTGCTCGGCCACCCCGCCCGGCAACCAGCTCACCGTCAAGACCGTCAGCTAGGCGACCCGACCGGTCTGCCGCGCCTGGCAGACCGGTCGGCACACGTCCGTCCTGTTCGGCTGATCGACCCCCACCCGGGCAGGCACTTCCGGGGGTGGTCACCGGTTTCAAGGCCCGCGGCGCCCACCGACATACTCGGTGCCGTGACTCTCGAAGAGCTCTCCGCCCGCCAGCGCGCCTTCTCCGAAGCCAGGGCCTGGGGCCCCTGGCACACCCCCAAGAACCTGGTCATGGCCCTCACCGGCGAGGTGGGTGAGCTGACCGAGCTGTTCCAGTGGCTCACCCCGGAGGAGGCCGCCACCGCCGCCGAGGACCCCGCCCTCCGCCCCAGGATCGACGACGAACTGGCCGACGTCCTGCTCTACCTCGTCCGCCTCGCCGACGTCCTCGGCGTCGACCTCATCGAGGCCGCCAACGCCAAGATCGACCGCAACGAGACCCGCTTCCCACCGGGTGTCGGCCGCACCGCCCTGGAGAAGTAGCTCAGGCGCGGGCGAGGGTCTTGCGGAGGCGGTTGAGGGCGCGGTGCTGGGCGACGCGGATCGCCTCGGCGGTGGTGCCGATGACGTCGGCGGTTTCCTGGGCGGACATGCCCATGACCACGCGCATGACGAGGATGTCGCGCTGGCGCTCGGTGAGGCTGCGCAGGAGGACGCCGGTCTGCTCGACCAGTTCGTGGCGCAGGGTGACCTGCTCCGGGCCGTCCTCGGTGGACGGGACGTCGGGGGCGTCGGCGATGGGGTCGGACTTGTCGCGGGTGTTGGCGCGGTGGACGTCGGCGACCTTGTGCGCGGCGATGCCGTAGACGAAGGACAGGAACGGGCGGCCGAGCTGCTGGTAGGTGGGCAGGGCGCGGAACACCGCCAGGCACACCTCCTGGGCGACGTCGTCGGCGCCGCTGACCGAGCGGGGCATCCTGCCCAGCTTGGCGCGGCAGTAGCGCACGACGAGCGGCCGGAGGAAGCGCAGCAGGCCGTCGACCGCGGTGGTCTCGCCCCGGATCGCGGCGGCGACCACCTCGTCGAGGTTGTCCCGCTCGACCGGGGCCGGGGGACGGCGGACCGGCAGCACGACCTCGGTCGGCGACGTGACCGCGGTCAGCGACGCTTCGAGGGCGGCGAGCTCCTCGTCCAGCGCAATCGTGCCCAACATCGCGTTCCTCCCACGCCGAGGTGATCTCTCACCCGTTGTAGAGCGCGGGGCGTGGCGCGAAATACAGGACGTTGGGCTCTATTTTCACGCCAAAGGACTAATTGTGGCCGATACGGGAACGCATTGCGATCGGGTAATCACTCACGGCTGCGGGGCGTCGAACCGGTAGAGGTCGTTGTCCTGCATCAGCTTGATGACCTTGTCGGCGTAGCTGGGGTCGGTCGCGTACTTCTTGGCGACCTCGGTGACGAACGCGTTCGCGTCACCCGCGAGGGGGAGCGCGGCGGCGTAGTGGTCACTGGTGGTGATCAGGCGGCCGTAGTCGCGGAACGAGGCGGTCATGGACTCGTACGTGCGGAAGGACGCCGTCGTCGGGTGGCACTCCGGGGTGCACTCGGTGGTGGGGTACTCGTGGCAGCCGTTCGCCACCGGGCCGGGGCCCGCGCTGGTGCACTTGAAGCCGAAGTAGTTGCGGTCCTGCACCGCGAGCCTGCTCCGGCCCCAGGCCGATTCGAGGATGGACTGCGCCGCGGTCACCGACGCCGGGATCTTGAACTCCGCGGCGATCGCCCGCGCCGCGGGTTCGGCCGCCTTCAGGTACCCCGGATCGGGCGCGGCGGCGACCGCCGCGGCCCGGACCTGGTCCTGGTCCACCACGTCCCCGTCGGTGGCCGCCGCGGGGACCGCGAGCACGGCCGCGGCCACCAATCCCAGCAGCGCTCCGGTCGTGCGTCTGACCCGGGTTCCGATGTGCATGATCGCTCCCTCCGCTCGTTGTCCTACGAGCGTCGGCGCAGGTCAGGCGGGTCGCAACCGGTGGTAACCCGATGCGGTGAGAACTGATTGGATGCGGGAACAACCGGTTAAACCGTAAGGCTGGTCTCCGCCTCGCACAGCTCCCACAGCGCCCGCCGGGCCGCCGGGTCGTCGTGCTGCCAGGGGGCGAAGTGGGTGGGCCGGACCCGGCGGTCGTGCCAGAAGCCCCCGGTCTCCCGGTGCGCCCGCGGGGCGGCGGCGAGCCACACGACCGTGTCCGCCCCCTGCTCGGGGGTGCGCAGCAGCGGGCCCATCACCCTGGTGAACCCGGGCAGCGACGAGGTCACCCCCGGGGTGTCGGCCCAGCCGGGGTGGGTGCTGTGCACGACCACGCCGTCCGCCGCCAACTCCGCCGCCCACAGCTCGGCCAGCACGACCTGCGCCCGCTTGGTCCTGGCGTAGGCCTTCGTGCCGGAGTAGTCGCCCCGCCGGTACTGCGGGTCCTCCGGGTGCAGCGCCGCCGCGTACATCCCGCCGGAGGTCACGAACACCACCCGGCCCTTCGCCGCCGCCAGCGCCGGGCGCAGCAGGCCGGTGAGCAGGTGCGGGCCGAGCACGTGCGTGGCCAGGGCGACCTCGTTGCCCTCGGCGGTCTCCCGGCGCTCCGGCGGCAGCGTGCCCGCGTTGTGGACGAGCACGTCCAGGCTGCCGTGCGCGGCGCTGAACCGCTCGGCGAACGCGCGCACCGAACCCAGGTCCGACACGTCGCACTCGTGCAGCTCCAGGTGGGCGCCGGGCACCCGCTCGGCCACCTCCAGCCGCGCCCGCTCGCCCTTGACCGCGTCCCGCACCAGCATGTGCACCGTGGCGCCCAGCTCGGCCAGACCGGCCACCGCCGCCTTGCCGAGACCGGAGTTGGCCCCGGTGACCAGCGCCGAGCAGCCGTCCAGGGCGTCCGGTTCCGGGTCGGCGGGCCAGAAGCGGCTGCGCACGCGGTAGCCGATCTTCGTGTACCCGGGCACGACGGTCCGGTCCAGCACGGTGTCCAGGATGTCGGTCGCCTTGCGCATGGCGTCGACGCTAGTGCGCCACCGGGTGCCGCGCCTGTCGAGAAACCGTTCGCCCACCAGCGGAACCGCTGCCTATCCTCGCCGCATGGCAGCGACCACGATTCCCGGGCAGCACGTCGACATCCGCCTGTGGGCCCGACCGGAGGCGGTCGAGGACCTGGCGATGCGGCAGTTGCAGAACATCGCCGCACTGCCGTGGGCGTACAAGCACGTCGCCGTCATGCCCGACGTCCACTACGGAAAGGGCGCCACGGTCGGCTCCGTCATCGCCATGCGCGGTGCCGTCTCGCCCGCCGCGGTCGGTGTGGACATCGGCTGCGGCATGTCCGCGGTCCGCACCTCCCTCACCGCCGCCGACCTGCCCGCCGACCTGTCCCGGCTGCGCTCGCGCATCGAGGCGAAGGTCCCGGTGGGCTTCGGGATGCACAAGGACGAGGCCTTCGGCGACCGCGACGGCGGCGGCTGGGCGGACTTCTGGCACCGCTTCGACGCGCTGACCCCGTTGGTGCGCAAGGAAAGCGGGCGCGCGCTCAAGCAGATGGGCACCCTCGGCGGCGGCAACCACTTCATCGAGGTCTGCCTCGACGAGGACGGCCGGGTCTGGCTGATGCTGCACTCCGGGTCCCGGGGGATCGGGAACCTGTTGGCGCAGCACCACATCGAGGTCGCCCGCGGGCTCGCGCACAACGCGGCGCTGCCCGACCCGGACCTCGCCGTGTTCATCGCCGACACCCCGCAGATGGCCGCCTACCGGCACGACCTGTACTGGGCGCAGGAGTACGCCCGCCGCAACCGCGCGGTGATGATGCGCCTGGTCTGCGACGTGGTGCGCCGCGAGTTCCCGGCGGTCCGGTTCGAGGACCCGATCTCGGTGCACCACAACTACGTCGCCGAGGAGACCCACTTCGGCGAGGAGGTCCTGGTCACCCGCAAGGGCGCCATCCGCGCGGGCCGCGGCGACCTCGGGATCATCCCGGGGTCGATGGGCACCGGCTCCTACATCGTCCGCGGGCTGGGGAACCCGGACTCGTTCGAGTCGGCGTCGCACGGCGCTGGGCGGCGGATGTCGCGGAACAAGGCGCGCAAGCAGTTCACGCCGGATGACCTGGCCGAGCAGACGGCTGGGGTGGAGTGCCGGAAGGATTCCGGGGTGGTGGATGAGATCCCGGCCGCCTACAAGAACATCGACGACGTGATCGCCGAGCAGAGCGACCTGGTGGAAGTGGTCGCGAAGCTCAAGCAGGTGGTCTGCGTCAAGGGGTGACCCGCCTTGGGCGCCCGTCCCGCCCGGGGCGGGCGCCCCGGGTCAGCCCCAGCCGAGTTCGTGCAGGGTTTCCTCGTCCACGCCGAAGTGGTGGGCGATCTCGTGGACCACGGTGACCGCCACCTCGTCGACCACGTCGTCCTCTGAGTCGCAGATGTCGAGGATGGCTTCTCGGTAGATGAAGATGCGGTCGGGGAGGTGGCCGCCGTAGTCGGAGAGGCGTTCGGTCAGGGCGATGCCGTGGTAGAGGCCGAGGAGGGTGGGGTCTTCCCGGTCGCGGTCTTCGACCAGGACGACGACGTTGTCCATGGCCTTGGCGAAATCCGCCGGGATGAGGTCGAGGGCGTCGGCCACCAGTTCCTCGAACCGCAGGCGCGTCATCTCGATCGGCACGTCAGCCGCCGGGAGGGGGCTCGGTGGTCGAGGTGGGGGCGGTGGTGGTGGGGGCCGGGACGTCCGCGCCGCGCACGCTGTTGGTGATCGGGGCGAGCCCGCCGCCGCCGGGGAGCTTCGCACCGACCTTGCAGTCGACCTTGCGGGAGCCCGCCGCCCAGCTCTCGGGCTTGAGGGTGTCGGAGTAGAGGGTCAGCTTCTTCGCGGCCAGGTCGGCCCCGCCGGTGTAGGCCGCGCTGACCTGGTTGCACAGCTCGACGGCCTTCTCGGTCTGCTGGTCCTCGGTCGGGTAGTCGGCCGGGAACGCCGCGGCCAGGTCGACGTTGCCGACGATCTCGAACGCGTGCTCCTCGGCGCAGTCGATCGGGTCGCCGATCTTCTGGTCCACCAGGGCCAGGCAGGTGCCGGGGGTGTGCACGTCGGACTGGTCGCTGCGGGCGGCGGTGCCCTCGTTGGGGGTCAGCGCACCGGACGGGGCGACGGTCTGCACGCCGCAGCGCAACTTCCGGTCACCGTCCGCCCACTGGGTGTCACTGGGCTTGAGCGCGTTCACCGTGTACTTCCCGAACGGGTCCAGCTTGCCGCCCAGGTAGGTGGTGGCGCCGGGGGTGCACTTGGTCTCGGCGATCTCCTGCCAGGTCGCCGTGTCCGGCACCGGGGCGTTCTCCGGGTGGTCGGCGGTGATGTCGACCGTGCTGGTCACCTCGAACAGGTGCGGCCGGGCGCAGTCGACGATCTTGATGTCCTGCCCGTCCGGGGGCGTCCAGTCCAGGCAGCTACCGGTCGGCGCCTCGAACGCGGCCTCGCGCTCCTGCTCCGCCGCGGTCACCCCGCCGCCGGTCGCGACCGGCCAGGAGAACAGCATGCTCAGGACCAGGAGCAGCAGCGAACCGGCCAGGGCCCCGACCATCAGCAGCCGAGTCCTCGCCGTTTTGTCATCCGACCGAAACCAGTCGCCGCTCGCGAGCATCACACCCATGATGCCGTGTCCGGCCCCCGGACGCGGTCACCGACCCCGGGAGAAGGCGAATCAGGTTGCGATCGGGACAATCATCCGACGTCAGCGGGCTCGGGTCGGTACTCTTCGCGCCGGGAGTGGTTCATGACTGACAACGACAAGCCAGACAACTCGGGCACGCCGCAGGGCTCCACGCCGGAGCGGGCGAATCCCGAGGTCAACGACGGTTCCGCCCGGCCGGGGCAGCAGGCGGGGCCGCCGCCGGTGCCCGGGCGAAAGCGGGGCAGCGTCAACTTCCAGGACGCCTCGACCACGGCGCCGCGCGAGCCCACCCTGGGCGAGCAGCGCGCCCGCCGCGACGCGCTGCGCCGCGAGCGGGAGGCGGAGCTGGCCGAGTACGAGGAGGCCGAGCGCAAGCGCAAGCTGCGCAAGCGCGTCCTCATCGGCGCGGGCGTCACCGTCGGCGTGGTGGCCGTGGTCGCGGTCATCTACGCGGCGGCCACCCCGGACGAGGTGACCGCCACCTGCACGTCCAACGGTGTGGTCGTCGACGACGACTACTGCGACCCCGCCTACGCCTCCGCCCACAACGGGTACTCCAGCGGCGGCTTCATCTACATCGGCGGCAGCTCCTACCGGTACAACTACGGCGGCACCGGCAGGGTCGGCCAACCGGTCAGCGGCGGCAGCTACACCGCGCCCTCGGGCAACACGTCGGTGAAGACCGCCTCCGGCAAGTCGGTGCAGCGCGGCGGCCTCGGGGTCGGCGGCAGCGGGAAGAGCTCGGGTAGCTGAGGTGCGCAGAGAACGCTCCACCCCCCGCCCGGACTGGCGCGAGAAGATCGAGTCGCAGGGCCTGGTCTTCGGCAGCCCCGCCCGCTACGGCGGCGGCGGCCAGCGCCCGTACTGGGACGAGTCGGTCCACTACGTGTTCGACATGGACGAGGTCCTGTCCATCGAGGCCGACGTGGAACTGCTGCACTCGATGTGCCTGGAGGCCGTCGACAACATCGTGCTGACCGAGCGCTACCGCGACTTCGGCATCCCGGAGTGGACCTGGCCGAAGATCGCAGAGTCCTGGAAGCGCGCCGACCCGCACGTCTACGGCCGCTTCGACCTGCGCTACGACGGTTCCGGCCCGGCCAGGCTGCTGGAGTACAACGCCGACACCCCCACCTCCCTGCTGGAGGCGGCGATCGTGCAGTGGTACTGGAAGACCGACGTGTACCCCGACGACGACCAGTGGAACTCCATCCACGAGAAGCTCGTCGAGCGCTGGGCCGAGGTGGCCGACAAGCTGCCGTCGAACGAGCTGCACTTCACCTGGTCGCAGTCGGACCCCAGCGGTGAGGACCACATCACCACCGCCTACCTGCAGGAGACCGCCGCCGAGGCGGGCATGGACACCATCGGCCTGGCCATCGAGGAGATCGGCTGGGACCCGGTGCTGCTGCGGTTCGTCGACCTGCGCGAGGCGCCGATGAACACGGTGATGAAGCTGTACCCGTGGGAGTGGATCGTCGACGAGGAGTTCGGCAAGCGGGTCGCGGAGTCGCAGCCGAAGACGCTCTGGGTCGAGCCGCTGTGGAAGATGCTGCTGTCGAACAAGGCGATCCTCGCGGTGCTGTGGGAGATGTACCCCGGGCACCCGAACCTGCTCCCGGCGTTCCTCGACCAGCCCGGCCTGCTCACCGAGTACGTGCGCAAGCCCCGGCTGGGCCGCGAGGGCGCCAACATCCAGATCGTGGCCCCCGGCTACGAGACCCAGACCAGCGGTGTCTACGGCCAGGAGGGGTACGTCTACCAGGCCTTCGACCCGCTGCCGGACTTCGACGGGTACCGGCCCGCGCTCGGGGCCTGGATCGTCGGCGACCACGCGGCGGGCCTGGGCATCCGGGAGACCGCGGGCCTGGTGACCGACGACGGCGCGGCATTCGTCCCGCACCGGATTCCCCAGGCATGACCAGTAGGAAGCTCATGGAGGACGTGTGACCATTCACCTCGCCGCGGTGTCGAACATCGCCCTGCCCGACGGTTTCGGCTCCAGCCTGGGCAGAGGCATCGGCGCGATCGTCCTCTACGCGATCGTGGGCCTGGTGCTCATGCTGCTCGGGTTCTACGCCATCGACTGGACCACCCCGGGCAAGCTGTCCGCCCTGGTCCGCGACGGCAGGCCGAACGCCGTCATCGTCACCGCGTCCGGAATGCTGTCGATGGCGTTCATCATCGTGGTCGCCATCCTGTTCTCCTCCAGCGACCTGACCGCGGGCCTGATCACCTCGGTGGTCTACGGCCTGGTCGGCATCGTCGCCCAGGTCTTGGCGGTGCGGACCCTGGAGTGGGTGACCAAGCTCGACGTCGGCGCCACCATCGAGGAGACCAGGTTCGCGCCCGCCAGCGTCGTCGTCGCCGCGGTGCACCTGGCCCTGGGCATGATCGTCGCGGTGGCCATCTCCGACTTCGGTGCCCTGATCAGCGCCAACACCTGATCCGCTGTGCACGGGGGGCCGGGAGCGACGCGCTCCCGGCCCCCCGTGCTATCCGGTCGAAGGACCCGGGGGCGGCGGGCTAGGCTCGTCCGCGTGATTGACCTCAAGGTTCTGCGCGAAGACCCGGAGATCGCGCGCGCCTCGCAGCGGGCGCGCGGGGAGGACCCGGCGGCGATCGACGCGCTGCTGGCCGTCGACGAGCGGCGGCGGTCCGCGATCTCCCGCGCGGACAACCTGCGGGCGGAGCAGAAGCTCTTCGGCAAGCAGGTGGGCAGGGCCAGGGGCGAGGAGCGCGAGGCGCTGCTGGCCAAGGGCAAGGAGATCTCCGCCGAGGTCAAGGCCGCCGAGGCCGAGCAGGGCGAGGCGGCCAGGGCCTTCGACGCGGCGCACCGGGCGCTGCCGAACCTGGTGGACCCGGCCGCCCCCGTCGGCGGCGAGGACGACTACACCGTCCTGGAGCACGTCGGCACCCCCCGCGAGTTCGACTTCGAACCGCTCGACCACCTCGACCTCGGCCTCAAGCTGGGCGCGCTCGACATGGAGCGCGGCGCCAAGGTGTCCGGCTCGCGGTTCTACTTCCTCACCGGGGTGGGCGCCCAGTTGCAGCTCGCCCTGCTGAACATGGCCGCCGCGCAGGCGACCGCGGCCGGGTTCACCCTGATGGTGCCCCCGGTGCTGGTGCGCCCGGAGATCATGGCGGGCACCGGCTTCCTCGGCGCGCACGAGGACGAGATCTACCGCCTCAAGGAGGACGACCTCTTCCTGGTCGGCACCTCGGAGGTGGCCCTGGCCGGCTACCACGCCGACGAGATCATCGACCTGACCGGCGGCCCCAGGCGCTACGCGGGCTGGTCGACCTGCTTCCGCCGCGAGGCGGGCTCCTACGGCAAGGACACCCGCGGCATCATCCGGGTCCACCAGTTCGACAAGATCGAGATGTTCTCCTACTGCCGCCCCGAGGACGCCGACACCGAGCACCAGCGCCTGCTGACCTGGGAGAGGGAGATGCTGGCGAAGATCGAGGTCCCCTACCGGGTCATCGACACCGCCACCGGCGACCTGGGCACCAGCGCCGCCCGCAAGTTCGACTGCGAGGCGTGGGTGCCGACGCAGCAGGCCTACCGCGAACTGACCTCGACCTCCAACTGCACCACCTTCCAGGCCCGCCGCCTGTCGGTGCGCTACCGGGACGACAACGGCAAGCCGCAGACCGCCGCCACCCTCAACGGCACCCTGGCCACCACCCGCTGGATCGTGGCCATCCTGGAGAACCACCAGAACGCCGACGGCTCGGTCACCGTCCCCGCCGCGCTGCGCCCGTTCCTCGGCCTGGACGTCCTCCAACCCAGGTGACCCCACTCGCCCGCCGCCTCGCCGTCAAGTTCGGCCGACTGGTCCTCGACCGGAGTTCGCTGGACTCCATCCGGGAAAACCTGGAAGCGGAGCTGGCGGCCGGTGTCGACCGCCAACTGCTGATCGACGTCCACATGGAACTCCTGCGCGGATTCCAGCGCGACGGCGACGAAGAAGCGCACGACCTGACGGCGGAAGCACTCGACGTCCTCACCGACTGGGTCGGCGCCCACTACCGGATCTGACCCGGTCAGGATGTCGTCCTCGCCGACCACGGGCACCAGCTTCACCAGGGGGTGGCTTGAACGAAACGCCGAGGTTCGGGGCAGCGAGCCTGTTGTCGCTGGCCGCGGAGGAGGACGCGGGCGACTGGGTCCGCCGCGCGCAGATCGAGTCCGGACGCATGTCCTGGACCCTGGGGCCGGTCGCGGACCTGTTCTGGATGCTGGTCGAGGAAGCCAGGCCCCTTGCAGGAAAAAGCGGAAGCGCCGCACCCCCGGTTGTGGATCACCGTGGACGAGTGCGATCGGCGGCTCAACCCCTGAGCTGGTCGGCGATGTGCCTGCCGATCTCCAGGGCGCAGGTCGCCGCGGGGGAGGGGGCGTTGAGGACGTGGACCTGGTTCGGGGCCTCCTCGATGAGGAAGTCCTGGAGCAGGGTCCCGTCCGGCAGCAGCGCCTGAGCCCGCACCCCCGCCCCCGACGGCACGATGTCGTCCTCCCCGACCGCGGGCACCAGCTTCGCCAGGGAAGCGGCGAAGCGGCGGCGCGACAGCGAGCGCAGCACCTCGTCCACCCCGGTCGGGTACGCGTACTTGCGGGCCAGGGCCCAGGTGCCGGGGAAGCGGACCGTCTCCGCGACGTCCGCGGCCGACACGTCCCGCCACCGGTAGCCCTCGCGCTTCAACGCCAGCACCGCGTTGGGTCCGGCGTGCACGCTGCCGTCGAGCATCCGCGTCAGGTGCACGCCCAGGAACGGCAGCGTCGCGTCCGGCACCGGGTAGATGAGCCCCCGCACCAGCGACGCGCGGGACGGCTTCAGTTCGTAGTACTCCCCGCGGAACGGGACGATCCGCGCACGCGGCCGCAGTCCCGCCATCCGGGCGATCCGGTCGCTGTGCAGGCCCGCGCAGTTCACCAGCGTGGACGCGCGCAGCACCTCCGTCCCCGTGGCCACCTCGACCCCGCCCGTCGAGCCCGCGCGGATGCCCAGGACCGGGGTGGACAGGCGCAGGTCCGCCCCCGCCCGCTCCAGCTCGCCGACCATGGCGGCGCAGACGGCCGGGAAGTCGATGATGCCGGTGCTGTCCACCCGCAGCGCCGCCACGCAGGCGACCTCCGGTTCGTGCTCGCGGGCCTCCGCCGCCGAGATCACCCGAACCGGGACGCCGTTGGCCCCGGCCCGCTCCGCGAGCACCCGCAGCGCGGGCAGTTGGGACTCCTCGGTGGCCACGACGAGCTTGCCGCACCGCTGGAACGGCACGCCGTGCTCGCGGGCGTACTCGGCCATCGACCTGTTGCCCGCCACCGACATGCGGGCCTTCACCGAACCGGGCGCGTAGTACAGCCCGGCGTGCACGACGTTGGAGTTGTGCCCGGTCTGGTGGGCGGCCCAGCGCGGTTCCTTCTCCAGCACGGTCACCGAACGGCCACGCGCGGTCAGCTCCCTGGCCGTCGCCAACCCGAGGATTCCGCCGCCGACCACCAGCACATCTCGCACCCGGGCAGTTTAGGTGCTGCCCGCGTTCTCTACGGTTGCCCGGTGGCGCGACTCAAGAACCTCTTCGGCCCGGCCGTGCTGATGGCGGCGGGCCTGGGCGTCGTCGGCGTCGCCGGGTACGGGTTCATCGGGCTGACCGGGCACACCCTGCCCGCCGCCGACGCGGCGGCCCTGGCCAGCCTGTACCTGCTGGTCAACATCATCGGCCCCGGGCTGTTCGTGGCGCTGGAGCAGGAGACCAGCCGGGCCACCAGCGCCCGGCTGGCGGTCGGCGGCGAGCTGCGGCCGGTGGTCCGGCACGCGCTGCTGCACGGCCTGATCATGCTCGTGGCCGTCCTCGCGCTGCTGGGGGCGATCTCCCCGGTGCTCACGGCGCGGGCGCTCGGCGGGCAGTGGGGGCTCTTCGCGGCGGTGGTGCTCAGCGTGGTCACCTCCGCCGGGGTCTACCTGGTGCGCGGCCTGCTCGGCGGCAGGCAGCGGTTCCACGGCTACGCGGCCACCCTCGGCGTCGAGGGGGTCGCCCGGTTGCTGCCGTGCGCGGTGATCGCCGTCAGCGGCCCCGACGGGGTGCTCTACGCGCTCGCGTTCGCCGCCGGTTCGGGGTTCGGCGCGCTGGCCGGTCTGCCCGGGCTGCGGGCCCGGACCGTCGTCGACGTCCACCTGCCCGGTGAGGGCGGTGAACCGGAGGCGAGCACGTTCGGCAGCATGGGGCGGGGGCTGCTGCTGCTGGTCGTCGGCACGCTGCTGATGCAGCTCGTGGCGAACCTGGCACCCATCGTCGTCACCTCCCGCCTGGTGTCCGACCCGACCACCGCCCAGGCGTTCGCCTCGGCGTTCGTGCTGGTCCGGGTGCCGCTGTTCCTGTTCGCGCCGGTGCAGGCGATGCTGCTGCCCGGCATCACCCGGGCCGCCACCACCGGTGACACCGCCACGGTGTGGGCCCGGCTGCGGCTGGTCCTGCTGGCGGTCGCGGGCATCGGCGTGCCCGCCGCGGTCCTCTCCTTCACCGTGGGGCCACTGGCGGCGCGGGTGTTCTTCGGCGCCGAGGTGGACCTGGCGGGCGCGGTCGTCGGCCTGCTCGGCGTCGGCACGATCGCGCTGATGGTCGCCCAGGTCCTGCAACCCGGCCTGGTCGCCTTCGGCAGGCACCGGTACGTCACCGCCGCCTGGGTGCTGGGCGCGGTCGTGCTGGTCGGGCTGCTGTTCCTGCCCGGGGACCCGTTGCGCGCGGCCATCGCCGCTCAGCTCGCGGCCTCGGTCGCGGTGGTGGCTGTCATGGCCGTCGGGCTGTTCCGCGCGATCCGGGGCGGCACCCGCGCCACCCCGCCCGCGGTGCCCGTCGGCGGCTGAGCCGCCATACCCGAGGGGCTCCCGGACCGGACCGAGGGTCCGCGCCGCGCTGGGTGGGCGTCCCATTACCCTGCAACGCGTGTCCGAGACAGTCGTGCCGGCTTCCGTCCGCGCACTCATCGTCGTCCCCGCGTGGAACGAGGAGCAGTCCGTCGGCGAGACCGTGCGCGAGATCCGCTCGGCCGTGCCGAGCATCCCCGTGCTCGTCGTCAGCGACGGCTCCACCGACCGCACCGTCGAGCAGGCCAGGGCCGCGGGCGCGCTGGTCCTGGAGCTGCCCTACAACCTCGGTGTCGGCGGTGCCATGCGGGCGGGCTTCCGCTACGCCGTGCGCCACGGCTTCACCGCCGCCATCCAGGTCGACGCGGACGGCCAGCACAACCCGGCCGAGGTGCCGCAGCTCCTGACCGGGCTGGCCGAGGCCGACATCGTCATCGGTGCCCGGTTCGCCCAGGACGACGAGTACCGCGTGCGCGGCCCGCGCCGGTGGGCGATGGTCGTGCTGGCGAAGGTGCTGTCCTGGCTGGCCAAGACCAAGCTGACCGACGCCACCTCCGGCTTCAAGGTCACCGGCGGTCGGGCGCTGCCGCTGTTCGCCGAGCACTACCCGGTGGAGTACCTCGGCGACACGATCGAATCGATGGTGATCGCGCTGCGCTCCGGCTGCACCGTCACCCAGCTCCCCGTGCGCATGCGCCCGCGCCGCGGCGGCAACCCCAGCCACCGCCCGTTCAAGTCGGCGATCTACCTGTTCCGCGCCTTCTTCGCGCTGCTGCTGGCGCTGATCCGGCGCTGGGACGTCTCGGTCAACACCGTTCCGCTGCCGACGCCGGTGGCCAGCGAAGGCGGGGTCGCCTGATGAGCAGCACCTACGTGATCGGCCTGATCGGCAGCGTGCTGGTGCTCGCGGGCATCGTGGAGATGCTGCGCAGGCGCCAGCTCAGCGAGAAGTACGCCGTGCTGTGGCTGGTGGTCGGCCTGCTGCTGCTGGTCTTCACCATCTTCCCCGGCACGCTGTCGTCGATCGCCGCGCTGATCGGGGTCGCGATCCCGACCAACCTGCTGTTCTTCGTCGGGCTGATCTTCCTGACCGGCGTCGGCCTGCACCTGTCCTGGGAGCTGTCGCGGCTGGAGGACGAGACGCGCAAGCTCGCCGAGGACCTGGCCATCCTGCGGCTCGACGTCGAGCAGCAGCGCCAGGACCGGATCGAACCGTGACCGGGCCGGACAGCCCGACGACCGGCAGCCCGGTGATCGACGGTCCGACGATCGACATCGTGATGCCGTACTACGGCGACGTGGCCCTCATGCAGGCCGCCGTGCGCAGCGTGCTGGCCCAGGACGACCCGAACTGGCGGCTGACCGTCGTCGACGACGGCACCGCCGAGGGCGTGCCGGAGTGGTTCGCGGGCCTCGGCGACGACCGGGTGCGCTACCAGCGCAACGAGGTCAACCTGGGCGTCACCGGCAACTTCAACAAGTGCCTGGCCCTGGCCGAGCACGAGCGCATGGTCATCCTCGGCTGCGACGACCTGCTGCTGCCCAACTACGTCGGCCTGGTCCGCGCCGTGCACGCCGAGCACCCGGGCGCGGGCATCATCCAGCCCGGCGTGCGGGTCATCGACGGCTCGGGGGCGGAGATCCGCACCCTGGTCGACGAGGCCAAGCGCCGGGTCTACGCGCCCAAGGTGCGCGGGCGCCTCCTGCTGCGCGGCGAGGACCTGGCCGTGAGCCTGCTGCGCGGGGACTGGCTGTACTTCCCGTCGCTGTGCTGGAACACCAAGGCCATCCAGGCGGTCGGCTTCCCCGAGCACCTCAAGGTCATCCAGGACCTGGCGCTGCTGGTGGAGCTGGTGCGCCGCGGCGAGAGCCTGGTCGTGGACGAGACCACCGCCTTCTGCTACCGCAGGCACGCGAGCAGCGAGTCGTCGTGGTCGGCCGCCGACGGCTCCCGGTTCACCGAGGCGGGCCGGTTCTTCACCGACACCGCCGACCGGATGGCCGAGCACGGCTGGCCGAGGGCGGCCGGGGTGGCCCGCAGGCACGTGTCGTCGCGGATCTTCGCCCTGACGATGCTGCCGCAGGCCCTGCGCCAGCGGGCCGGTGTCGGCCCGCTCACCAGGCACGTCTTCGGGTCCGGCCGCCGCCCCTGAACGATCCGAGGGGCGGTGTGACCCCCTTCTCAGCATCGGCTACCGTTTTGCGGGTGGCATCCCCGGAATCGACTGACGGCCAGGAGTACACCGACCGCCTGGCGCGGCTCGAAGGTCCCCGCTGGAAGCAGGTCCTGGACGTCCAGGCCCCCTACCGCTGGAACGTGCGGCGCCTGTTCGGCGAACGGGAAGTGCTCGACGTCGGCTGCGGCATCGGCCGCAACCTCGGGCACCTCGCGCCGCACGGCGTCGGCGTCGACCACAACGAGCACTCGGTGCAGGTGTGCCGCGACCGCGGCCTGACCGCGTTCACCACCGCCGAGTTCTTCGACACCGAGTACGCGACCAAGGGCCGCTACGGCGGGATGCTGGCCGCGCACCTGGTCGAGCACATGCCCAGGGAGCAGGCGGTGGAGGTGCTGCGCGGCTACCTGCCCTACCTCGCCCCCGGCGCGAAGGTCGTGCTGATCTGCCCGCAGGAGAAGGGCTACACCACCGACAGCACGCACGTGGCGTTCACCGACTTCGACGGCCTCGCCGACGTCGCGACGCAGCTCGGCCTCGACGTCGACCGCCGCATCTCCTTCCCGCTGCCGCGCGCGGCGGGCAAGGTGTTCCCGTACAACGAGTTCGTGCTCGTGGCGACCACACCGCACTGACCCGCGACCCGGCGAAAAAAAACCGGTTCGAAAGAAGTAGCGCCGGACCCCCTCCACTCGATACGAAGACCGCGGCAGGAATGAGCCTGCCGCACTGGGGCTTCATCAAGTGAACAACTGGGGTACTTCTTGCGAATCACAACAGCAGCGGTCCGCCGCGCCCTGACGGCGGCCACCGCCTCGGTGGCACTGGCGGCCCTCGTCGTGCCCGGCACGGCAGCCGCGGGACCGCGCAGCTCCGCCGACCCGACTCCGCCGACGGCGCAGGGGCGCTCCGCCGACGCGGACCCCGCCGAGGCACCCGAGATGGCCGACGTGGCCGCGCGGGCCGCCGCCGGTGACGGCGCGACCTTCACCCCGATCAACCCGGTCCGGGTGCTCGACACCCGGGAGGCCATCGGCGTCCCCGGCCACGTGCCGGTCGGTCCCGGCGGCACGGTCACGCTCAACCTGAGCAACGCGGTCCCCGCCAACGCGATCTCCGTGGTGCTGAACGTGACCGGCGTGACGGGCAACTCCGGCACCTACATCACGGCCTACCCGGCGGGTTACGACAGGCCGGACTCGTCGAACGTGAACCTGGTCCCGAACTCCGCCCGGTCCAACGCCGTGACGGTGCTGCTGGGTTCGACGGGCGCGGTCAACCTCTTCAACTTCCTCGGCGACACCCACATCGTCGCCGACCTGGCCGGGTACTACCAGTACGGCTCCGGGTCGCTGTACAACGCGAAGACCCCGCTGCGCATCCTCGACACCCGCAACAACGGCGGTCCGATCGGCCAGCGCGGCACCCGCGCGCTGCGCGTGCGCGACTTCGTCCCCGCCACCGCCGACGCCGTGGTGCTCAACCTGACCGGTGTCACCCCGACGATCGGCACCTACGTCACCGCCTACCCGGGCGGCGCCGCGAAGCCGGAGGTGTCCAGCCTCAACCTGGTCCCCGGGCAGGTGGCGCCGAACCTGGTGACGGTGCCGATCGGCAAGGACGGCAACGTCAACCTCTACAACCACAACGGTTCCGTGCACCTGGTCGCCGACCTGGCCGGGTACTACGACACCCAGTCCGGTGCGGAGTTCTACCCGAGCGACCCGTTCCGGCTGGTCGACACCCGGACCGATCCCGACCTGGGGCTCGTCGGCCCCGACGAGTACGTGTACTTCCCGCTGGGCGACGTCTTCGGCGGCTTCACCGCGATGATGTTCAACCTGACCGGCACCGAGCCGTCCGCGGGGACCTACCTGACCGCGTACCCGCTGAACCGGGGCATCCCGTTCGCGTCGAACCTGAACCTCGCACCGGGTGAGACGGCGGCGAACCTGACCATCACGGCGTTCGACAGCGACACCACCATCGCCGTGTCCAACCGCTACGGCTACTCCCACATGCTCTGGGACTTCGCGGGCGCCTTCGGCCCGATCGTCTCCGCGAGCAGCTGATCACCCCGCCCGGGCGACCGGGCTGAGCGCACGGGCCAGGCCCGGGACCACCGAGTCCCGGGCCTGGCTTGTTCCGGTGATCCACTATGGTGCGGCCGGGCGCGGCCCCCGCGCGAGCCGAACCCGTGCCCCACGGGCACCGGCGGCCCACGCGCGAACTAGCCTGAGGCCCGCCCGCCACCAACCAGGAGCGACCCCGGACCGCGTGCGGAGCGGGGCTCTGGAGGATGACAACGATGACCGGAACGCACCTGCTCTCGATCGGCGTCCTGGGGGCACTGCTGCTCCTCCCGGGTCTGCTCGTGGGCCTGGCGGCGGGCTTGCGCGGGTGGGTGCTGTTCGGTGCCGCCCCGGTGGCCACCTACGGCGTCATCGGCGTCTTCTCGCCCTACTTCCCCGGACTGCTGCCGCGCTGGTCGGTGTGGGCGCTGCTGCTGGGCACGGTGATCGCGGCGGCCCTGCTCCTGGCCGTGCGCTGGGCGGCCCACCGCTGGTACGGCCGGTTCCAGGAGCCGATCGTGATGCCCTCGGTGTGGCGCTGGCAGCACCACGTGGCCGTGGCCGCGGCGGTGGCCGTGGCCGCGGGCGTCGGCCTGCTGGTCACCTACCGGGCCACCGGCGCGTTCACCGGAATCCACCAGTTCTGGGACGCGATGTTCCACGTCAACGCCACCCGCTTCATCGCCGACTCCGGGCAGTCGGCACCGGGCGCGCTGCGGGTCATCAACGCACCGGACAACCCGGACTTCTACTACCCGAACGCCTACCACGTGCTCCAGGCGACCGTGGTCCAGATCACCGGCCAGCCCATCCCGGACACGCTGAACATCGGCGGCGGCGCCTTCGCGGCCACCCTGTCGCTCGGGATGGCCGCCCTGGTGCGGGTGACCAGCGGGCGGCCCGCCCTGGCCACGACGACGGCGCTGGTCTCCTGCGCGGTGTCCTCCTTCCCCGCCGGGCTCCAGTTCTTCGGTCCGCTGTGGCCGTTCGCCGCGGGCATCACGGTCATCCCGTCGTTCCTGGCGCTGTTCACCGTCGCCGTCCGCAGCCGCGCGCTGAGCGCGCTGGTGCTGACCGCGCTCGGCACGATCGGGTTGGCCGCCCTGCACCCGAGCGCCGCCATCGCCGCCGCCGTCTACGGCGTCGGCTTCCTGCTGTTCCGCTGGGTCGCGGCGCGCAAGGTGCCGCTGCGCGAACTCGGCGCGCTGGCCATCACCGGTGCCGTCGCCGCGGTCTACGTGCTGCCGCAGTTGGTCGCCGCCGCCCGGTCGGCGGGCAACGCCACGGTGTCCTGGCCGACCGTCGCCGCCCCCGGACCGGCCTTCGGCGGCGTGTTCTTCCTGAACTTCGACGTGCCGTACCCGCAGTGGTGGCTGGTGCTGCCGATGCTGGTCGGCCTGTTCTCGGTCAAGAAGCTGGTCGGGTTGCGCTGGATGCTGTTCGGCGGCGCGTTCTTCACCCTGCTGTTCGTGGTCGCGGCCAGCTACAAGGGCTTCCTCGTCCGGCTGCTGACCGACCCGTGGTGGAACGACGTGTGGCGCTTCGCCGGGCTCGTCGCGCTCGCCCAGGTCGTCCTGATCGGCTCCGGGCTGGTCGTCATCCGCGACGCCGCCCTGCGCGGGCTGTCCGGGTTCCGCGCCGGGCTCGCCGACGCGCGCGGTGTGCGGGTCGGCGCGCTGGCCGTCGTCGTGCTGCTGCTGGTCGTGCTCACCCAGGGGTTCTACCGCGACCTCAACCGCAAGGTCATCAACGCCGCCTACGGCAACGGGCCCACGGTCAGCGAGCTGGAGCGCGCGGCCATGGACGAGCTGCGGACCGAGGTCCCACCGGGCGAGCTGGTGATGAACGACCCGCTCGACGGCTCGCCGTGGATGTGGGCCCTCGACGGCGTCCGACCGGTGTTCGGCCACGCGCTCGACCCGGCGGCCGACTTCAAGGTCATCGGGCCGGACCGGGTCGCGCTGTTCGACCACTTCGACGAACTCGACACCGACGAGGGCATCCAGGACATCGTCCGGCGCCAGCGCATCACCCACGTCTACATCGGCGAGGGCTTCGCCACCCCGACCAGCAAGCGCGCCCCCGGGATGGACGACCTGGCCTCGGTCCGGTCGCTGGAACTGGTCTTCTCGAACCCGGGCGCGCGGATCTACCGGGTGGTGCTGCCCGACGGGACCACCCCCGGGTGATCGACAGTCACGCCACCCCCGGGTGGGTGAAGGCTCGCGGGTAGCATCACCGTGCCCAGGCTCCCGAGTTGAGCGCCCGACCGACCCCTCGAGAGACGTGACCGAAAAGCCTGAGATCCACACGCATAGCCAGACGTTCGACGTCCTCGACGAGAGCGGCGTCGGGCTCACTGGCGGTGAGAGCCTGCTCGACGAGCGCGAGCGGGCCCTCGTGGTCGGCGCGGCGAACTTCCACGCGCTGACCAGGCCGGGCCAGACCATCCGGTTCACGGTGCTGCGCGGACCGCAGGGCAGCCTGCCGTCGCTGACCGACCGCGAGACCGGGGCGATCGAGTGGGAGGACGACCGCGAGGTCGTCGGCTCGGTCGTCTTCCGCAGCCTCGTGCACACCACGGTCGCCGCCGTCGACGCCGACGGCCTGGTCGACCTGGTCGTCGACGTGGGCGGCTCGGAGCAGACCGCCTCGGCCTACCACCAGCTCCCCGGCCTCGCGGGCGCGCTGCGCCGGGCCGTGCGGTTCACCGTCCCGGTCCAGTTCGACGCGCTGCGCCAGTACCGCACCGACCTGGTCGAGAAGCGGTACCGCGCGCGCGACGTGCCCCGCAAGGCCGGGGTGCGGATCGCCCGCGGCGCCTCCGCCACCGACCAGGGCCGGACCCCGGCGGTGCTGTTCGGCATCCACTGGCTCGAACTCGGCGGCGCCGAGCGCTGGGCGGTGGAGACGGTGCAGCTCGCCAAGGACGCGGGCCTGACCCCGGTCATCATCACCGACCGCCCCTCGGGCCACCCGTGGATCACCCGGCCGGAGTTCGACGGCGCCGTGGTGGTCCCGCTGACCCTCCCGCTGACGCCGGACCACGAGTCCATGCTGCTCAACGGCATCATGGCCAACTACGACGTGCGCGGCGTGCACGTGCACCACTGCACCTGGCTCTACGAGCGGCTGCCCTGGCTCAAGGCCATCCGCCCGGACATCCCGGTGGTGGACTCGCTGCACATCCTGGAGTGGCGCACCGGCGGCTTCGTCGACATCTCGGTCCGGGTGTCCAACGTCGTCGACCGCCACCACGTCATCTCCCCGCAGCTACGCGACTACCTCATCGGCAAGCAGGGCATCCCGGCCGAGAAGGTGGCCCTGGCCACGCTGGCGAACCTGACCGCCGCGGCCGACCAGCCCGCCAAGGCCGTGGCCGCGGACAAGCCGTTCACCGTGGCGTTCGTCGGCCGGTTCACCCAGCAGAAGCGCCCGTACCTGTTCCTCAAGCTCGCCGCCGAGCTGAAGGACTCCGCCCCCGGGCCCGTCCGCTTCGTCATGCACGGCGACGGCGAGCTGTCCGGCGAGGTCCACGGCCTGCGCGGGCGCCTGGGCCTGTCCGAGGCGCTGGAGCTGCGCGGTCCGGACCGCGACGTCTCCGACACCCTGGCCGAGGCCGACGTGCTGGTCATCTCCTCCGACAACGAGGGGTTGACGCTGACCTCGTTCGAGGCGTCCGCGGCGGGCATCCCGGTGGTCTCCACCGACGTCGGCTCGCAGGCCTCGCTCATCGCCGACGGCCTGCTCTGCCCGCGCCACCCCTACCCGTTCATTCGCACGGCCGCCGCCCGGATCGGCACCATGATGGACTCGCCCGAGCAGCGGGAGCGCTGGCTGGTCGAGCAGCGGAGGAAGTCCGCCGCGTTCGCCGCCCTGCCCGACGCCCGGTCCTGGGTCCGCGACCTGTACCGAGGATGGAATTCGTGAACACCGCCGTCGCCGCCGTGATCGTCACCTACAACCGCAAGGCGAAGCTGCCGAAGGTCCTCGACCACGTGCTCGGCCAGTCCGCGCGGCCGCAGTGGGTGGTCGTGGTGGACAACGCCTCCACCGACGGCACCGCCGAGGTCGTGGCCGACTACGCCGCGCGCGACGACCGCGTGGTGGTGGTCTCCCTGGACGAGAACACCGGCGGCGCGGGCGGCTTCGCCACCGGCATGGCCCGCGGCTACGAACTGGGCGCCGACTTCGTCTGGATCATGGACGACGACTGCTACCCGGACGAGCACGCGCTGGAGGAGCTGGTCAACGGCCACGCCAAGGCCGAGTCCACCCTGGGCACCCAGGTCCCGTACGCCTGCTCGCTGGTCAAGTTCATCGACGGCAGCATCTGCGAGATGAACAACCCCGGCACCACCTGGGACTGGGGCAGGCTCATCTCCAAGGGCCAGCAGACGGTCATGGTCACCCACTGCTCGTTCGTCTCGGTGCTGTTCCCGCGCTGGGTCCTCACCAAGCACGGCCTGCCGCTGCGCGAGTACTTCATCTGGTTCGACGACCAGGAGTACACGCTGCGCATCACCAAGGACGCCCCCGGCGTGCAGGTCCTCACCAGCGTCGCCGTGCACGACATGGGCGTCAACCGGGGCGTGAACTTCGGCGACGTCACCGCGGCCAACATCTGGAAGTTCGAGTACGGCGCCCGCAACGAGGCGTCCTACCGGCTGCACCGGGAGAACCCGGTGGCGTTCGGCAAGTTCGTGCTGCGGCTGTTCCAGGGCCTGCGCGGCGGCCGCGTGGCGTGGCCGCTGCGCGTGCGGCTGTTCAAGAAGGTCGTCGAGGGCGTCCGCTTCAACCCCCAGCCGGAGTTCCCCCGCTCCGTGCTGTGAGCCCCGCTGCGCGTCCCTGAGCCGTCCGGAGTCCCTCCGGGCGGCTCAGTGCGTTCCGGGGCCGTACGGGCGTGCTGGGCACGCGGAAAGGGCCCGCTCCCCGAGGGGAACGGGCCCTTTCACGAATGATCTACGAGGTCGTGAGACCCGTCAGATCAGAGGCCGCGGACGCCGGTGGCCTGCGGGCCCTTCTGGCCCTGGCCGATCTCGAACTCCACGCGCTGGTTCTCGTCCAGGCTCTTGAAGCCGTTGCCCTGGATCTCCGAGTAGTGCACGAAGACATCCGCGCCGCCGCCGTCGGGCTGGATGAAGCCGAAGCCCTTCTCGGAGTTGAACCACTTGACTGTGCCCTGTGCCACGTCTATCTCCTCAACAGGTACCGCTGGGACTTGGGCGGGTGCCCAAGTCCTTGGTCGGTTTCAGACGGCGACTTCTCCGGCTTGACCTGGAGGAAAACCGCGCGCCCGCAACGATCTCTTGCGAGCGTGATCTAACACGTACTCAAGAAAAGTTACGACCGCTGACAGTCAACCACACTCCACCGGGGGACCGCACGTGTGAGGTCCCACGAAGGTCGGGGGTTGCGGCGTTCCCGCCACTGGGAGACGCTTTCACAGTGAGCGAGCTCGCCAGTGAGAATGCCAAGTCCATCGAACTCGACCTCGACGACGCGGGAGTCTCCGTCGACCTGCCCCGTCCGGCCCACGCGGGAGACCAGGTCCAGGGCGTGCCCTACCGCCCCGTCGAGTTCCGGGACGACGACCTCCCCAGCGCCATGGAGCGCGCGGCGGACTGGTTGCGGCGCACGCAGCAGTGGCTCGGCGAACCGGTGGACGTCATCGCCATCCACCTGGACTACGACGACGGCGAAGGCAAGCCGTACTACGACGTGAAGCTGCTGTGCAACGAGGAAGACCTCGCGGGCGCCCCCATCGCCATGCGCGAACAGGCCTCCAGGTCCGTGAGCGGATAGTGGCCGAGTTCGTCTACCCCCCGGTCGTCCTGGCCGCGAAAACCCTCTTCCGGGTGATGGACTACCGCATCGACGTCCAGGGCACGGAGCACATCCCGGCCACGGGCGGCGCGGTGATCGCCTGCAACCACGTCAGCTACCTGGACTTCATCTTCTGCGGCTTCGGAGCCCAACCGGCCAAGCGCCTGGTCCGCTTCATGGCCAAGGAGGCCATCTTCCGCAACGCCGTCGCCGGACCGCTGATGCGTGGGATGCACCACATCTCGGTCGACCGCTCCGCGGGCCAGGCCTCGTACCAGGAGGCCCTGGCCAAGCTCAAGGCGGGCGAGGTCGTCGGGGTGTTCCCCGAGGCCACGATCAGCCGCTCGTTCACCGTCAAGGAGCTCAAGTCCGGCTCCGCCCGCCTGGCCGCCGAGGCGGGCGTCCCGCTGATCCCGATGGCGCTGTGGGGCACCCAGCGCCTCTGGACCAAGGGCCGCCCCCGCGACATGGGCCAGCGCCACGTGCCCATCTCCATCCTCACCGGCGCCCCCATCGAGGTCCTCCCGGACGCCGACCTGGACGCGGTCACCGCCGACCTCCGGGTCAAGATGACGGCACTGGTCGACCGGCTGCAGAAGGACTACCCGGATCAGGAACCGGGCGCCTGGTGGCTGCCCGCCCACCTCGGCGGCACCGCCCCCACCCTGGAGGAAGCAGCCGAACTGGAAGCCCGCAAGCCCGAGTGACACCCTGTGGACACCTCCCCGGAGTTGTCCACAGGAAGATCCACTTCGAGGTCCGACGGCCCCTGAACTGGTAAAATGGACTTGGGGGCTCCCCCTTGGGACGGGTGGGCCTTGTCGCTGTCGAGGTGGGCGCTGTCGAGGTGGGCGCTGTCGAGGTGGGCGCTGTCGAGGTGGGCGCTGTCGAGGTGGGCGCTGTCGAGGTGGGCGCTGTCGAGGTGGGCGCTGTCGAGGTGGGCGCTGTCGAGGTGGGCGCTGTCGAGGTGGGCGCTGTCGAGGTGGGCGCTGTGGGGCTCGGTGCTCGCTCGCTGCGGCGTGCGGGGGCGGTGTTGAACCGTGGGCTGTCGGTTGTCGGGGGTTTGGTGGTGGTGCCCGGCTGGGTGGATTCGCTTGGGTGGGGCCCCTATGGCGATCATGTGCTCCAGCGTGACCGGGTGGGGCTGAAAAGATGCCCCACCGCCCGGAGAGGCTGTCACATGATCGCCACCCCCACCCAAGCGAATCCACCCACCCGGGCGTTTGCGTAGCCGGGTCGGCGGTTGGCGGGGTGGCTGGTGGCTGCGCCGGGGCGTTCGAGGTGGCTGGCGGGCGGGCCATCGGGTTTCGGGGTGGTGGCTTCGGTTGGCGGGCGGGTGTGCGGCTCGTTGTGAAGTGTGGCCTGCGGCGCTTGTTGCTTCGAGTGGCGGCTGAGCTGTCAGTACTCTCCGCTTGCCCCGCGTCATCGCGCCTTGCGGCGCTGTCGCCGCGTCAGGCTCGTGCGGTCTCGTACGGGCACAGGGCCCCGTCCTGCGCCTGCCTGGCCCTGCCGTGCCGCCGTGCTGGCTACGCCGCCTGCCCTGCCGTGCGCCGAGCCGGCGGCGCCTGCTGCCGCCCGGCCATCGTGCCGCCGTGCGCCCTGCTGGTTACGCCGCCCGCCCTGCCGTGCGCCGAGCCGGGGGCGCCTGCCGTCGCCCGGCCGTCGTGCCACCGCCCCTGCCGTGCGGCGCCGCCCGCCCGCCGGGCGGCTGTGCCCACCGTGCGGCTGTGCCCGCCGGGTCGGCCGCGCCCGCCGTGCGGTCGCGCGGCTGGGGCCGGCGGGTCAGAACCAGCGTTCCAGGACCTCCGCCACGCCGTCGTCGGCGTTCGAGCCCGCCACCTCGTCCGCTGCCGCCTTGACGTCGTCGTGGGCGTTGGACATGGCTACGCCCAGGCCTGCCCAGCGCAGCATGTCGATGTCGTTCGGCATGTCGCCGAAGGCCACCACCCGGTCGGGTTCCACGCCTGCGAGGGCCGCGACCTCGGCCAGGCCGCTGGCCTTCGTCACCCCGGGGGCGGCGATTTCGATCAGGCCTCGATTTGTGGAGTAGGTCACATCCACTGCGTCGCCCAGGAGTTCCACGGCGGCCAGGGCCATTTCCGCGCTGGTCATGCCCTGGTGGCGGACCAGCAGCTTCGTGGCCGGGTGGCCCAGGACCTCGGCCCGGGGCTTGGTGTTGTTCTCCACGTCGCCCCACGGGTTGGAGTAGCCCGCTTCGGTGGCGAACGCCTCGCGGCCGGGGATCTGGCCGGAGACCGCTCGTTCGGTGGCCACCTGGATACCGGGCAGCACCTTCTCCAGCGCGTGCGTGACGTCGGTCAGCAGGAGCGGGTCCAGGCCGTGGCTGGTGACGATCTCGCCGGTGCCGATGTCGTAGACGATCGCGCCGTTGGCGCAGACCGCGTAACCGTCGAGGCCCGCCGCCTCGGCCACCGGGGGAATCCAGCGCGGGGGGCGGCCGCTGACCAGGACGAACGGCGCCCCGGCCGCTCGGACGCGGGTGATGGCCGACAGGGTGCGCACCGTGAGCTGCTCGTAGGGGTCGAGCAGGGTGCCGTCGATGTCGGAGGCGACGAGTCGGGGGGTGTCCACGGAAACCATCCTGCAACACCGGTGGGGCAGACCGGGGTGGGCTTGGTTACCTGCGCACCAAACCCCCGTACCTACCGGTACGTTCGTTCGGTGCGCGTAGGCATCGTGATCCTTCCCGAGCATCGTTGGTGGGCCGCGGAACCCCGGTGGCGGGGGGCGGACGAGTACGGCTTCGACCACGCCTGGACCTACGACCACCTGGGGTGGCGGACCCTGGTCGACGGACCGTGGTTCGACGCCGTGCCCACGCTGACCGCGGCGGCCATGGTGACCTCGACCATCCGGCTCGGCACGCTGGTCGCCGCCCCGCACTTCCGGCACCCGGTGCCCTTCGCCCGGCAGGTGCTGGCCCTCGACGACATCTCCGACGGGCGGTTCATGCTGGGCCTCGGGTCCGGGGCCAGCGGCGCGGGCGGGTACGACCGGGCGGTCCTGGGGGAGCCGGATACGATCACCCCCCGGCAGGTCAGCGACCGGTTCGCCGAGTTCGTGGAGCTGACCGACAAGCTGTTGACCCAGCCGCGCACCACCTACTCCGGCGAGTGGTTCTCCGCCGCCGAGGCCCGCAGCGCCCCCGGGTGCGTGCAGCGGCCCCGGGTGCCGTTCCTGGTGGCGGCGAACGGCCCGCGGGCGATGGCGACCGCCGCGCGGTTCGGGCAGGGCTGGGTGACCACCGGCAAGCCCGACGCGGACGACGTCGAGCAGTGGTGGAAGGGCGTCACCGAGTGCGCCGAGCGGTTCGACGAGGTGTTGGCCGCGCACGGCCGCGACCGCTCGACCGTCGACCGGTACGTCAGCGTCGATGCGTCCCCGCTGTTCTCGCTGAGCAGCGTCGAGGCGTTCCACGAGCACGTGGGGCGGGCCGCGGCGGCCGGGTTCACCGACGTGGTGACGCACTGGCCGCGGCCGGACGGGCCGTACGCCGGGCGGGAGACCACCCTGGAGCAGGTGGCCGCGGACGTGCTGCCGGTGCTGGGCGGCCGGGCGAGCGCGCTGCCCGACGCGGGTGGGTCGGACTCCCTCGGCGCCTGCGACGAGCGCCGGTCGCAGGGGTGAGCGGGGCGGTGACCGGGGTGGCCGGGGCGGGGACACCGCGCCGTCGGGCACAGCGCGTCACGCGGGTAGCCTGAGCCCCCGTGAGCCCGGTGGCAGACCCCAAAGACAACTTCGACGGATACGACCTGATCGTGGTCGGGGCCGGTTTCTTCGGCCTGACGATCGCCGAGCGGTCGGCCTCGCAGCTCGGCAAGCGCGTGCTGGTGCTCGACCGCCGGTCGCACATCGGCGGCAACGCCTACTCCGAGCCCGAGCCGGAGACCGGCATCGAGGTGCACCGCTACGGCGCGCACCTGTTCCACACCTCCAACAAGCGGGTGTGGGACTACGTGAACCAGTTCACCGAGTTCACCGGCTACCAGCACCGCGTGTTCGCGCGGGTGCGGGACCAGGTCTACTCGTTCCCGATGAACCTGGCCCTGATCAACAGCTTCTTCGGCAGGTCGCACAGCCCGGACGAGGCGCGCGAGCTGATCGCCAAGCAGGCGGCGGAGTTCGACACCGACAAGGCGCGCAACCTCGAGGAGAAGGCGATCTCGCTGATCGGGCGCCCGCTCTACGAGGCGTTCATCCGCGGCTACACCGCCAAGCAGTGGCAGACCGACCCCAAGGAACTGGGCACGTCGGTCATCAACCGCCTGCCGGTCCGCTACACCTTCGACAACCGGTACTTCAACGACACCTACGAGGGCCTGCCGGTCGACGGCTACACCGCGTGGCTGGAGAAGATGGCCGCGCACGAGCTGATCGAGGTCCGGCTCGACACCGACTACTTCGACGTGCGCGGGTCGATCCCGGCGGGCACCCCGACCGTCTACACCGGACCGGTCGACCGCTACTTCGACTACGCCGCGGGGGAACTGGGCTGGCGCACCCTGGACTTCGAGACCGAGGTCCTCCCGGTCGGCGACTTCCAGGGAACCCCCGTCATGAACTACAACGACGAGGACGTCCCCTACACCCGCATCCACGAGTTCCGGCACTTCCACCCGGAGCGCACGAACTACCCGGCGGACAAGACGGTCATCGTCCGGGAGTACTCCCGCTTCGCGGAGTCCGGCGACGAGCCGTACTACCCGATCAACACCCCCGACGACCGCGAGAAGCTGGCGAGGTACCGCGAGCTGGCCAAGGCGGAGGCGGCGTCGAAGAACATCGTCTTCGGCGGGCGGCTGGGCACCTACCAGTACCTCGACATGCACATGGCGATCGGTTCGGCGCTGTCGGTGTTCGACAACAAGATCGCCCCCCACCTGACCGACGGGGCGCCGCTCGACGGCTCCCTCGACGGCTGAGCACACCGAGGCGGCCCGCCCCCGGCCGGGGCGGGCCGTCACCCGGAAGGACACGCATGGACCGCAACGCCGGCTCGGCCGAGACCGCCGCGCTGAGCCAGGTGCAGGGCACCATCGGACACCCGGCCGTGGTCAAGGCCGCCCGGGGGTTGTCGCTGTTCGGCGAGCACAGCGCGGGCTGGTTCGGCCTCGGCCTGCTCGGTGCGGCGCTGGACCGGCGCAGGCGCCGGGACTGGCTGCTCGCCTCCGCCGGGGTCGTCGCCGCGCACGGGGCGTCGATCGCGGTCAAGCGCGTGGTGCGGCGCCCCCGCCCGGACGACCCGTCGGTGCGGGTCCTGGTCGGCACGCCGAGCAAGCTGAGCTTCCCGTCCTCGCACGCCACCTCCACCACGGCCGCCGCGGTGCTGTTCTCCGGGCTGACCGGGCGGAAGCTGGTGCCGCTGCTGGTGCCGCCGATGCTGCTCTCGCGCCTGGTCCTGGGCGTGCACTACCCGACCGACGTGCTCGCGGGCTCCGCCCTCGGCGGTCTCCTCGGCGCACTGCTCCGACGCAGGCTGGAGCGGAAATGACCAGTTCGGCGAAGGTGACCCCCGAGCAGGAGGACGCCCGGCCCGCCAAGGCGGGCGGCACGCTGCGCGGCCTGGTCCGCACCGCGCGACCGCGGCAGTGGGTCAAGAACGTGCTCGTGCTCGCCGCCCCGTTCGCGGGCGGGCGGGTGTTCGAGGGCCGGGTGCTGCTGGACGCGGGCATCGCGTTCGTGGCGTTCTGCCTGGTCTCCTCGGCGGTGTACCTGGTCAACGACGCCATCGACGTCGAGGCCGACCGGGCGCACCCCACCAAGCGCAACCGCCCCATCGCCGCCGGGATCGTGCCGGTGCGGCTGGCGTACGCGGCGTCGGTGGTGCTGTTCCTGGTGTCGCTGGGCGTCGGGCTGCTGGCGGGCTGGGAACTGCTCGTCGTGCTGGCGGTGTACGCGGCCGTGCAACTGGGCTACTGCCTGGGCCTCAAGCACCAGACGGTGATCGACCTGTGCGTGGTCGCCTCCGGTTTCCTGCTCCGCTCGATCGCGGGCGGGGTCGCGGCCGGGATCACCCTGTCGCAGTGGTTCCTGCTGGTCACGGCGTTCGGTTCGCTGTTCATGGTCTCCGGCAAGCGGTACGCCGAGGTGATCCTGTTCGAGAAGACCGGCGCCAAGATCCGCTCCTCGCTGGCCAAGTACTCCGCCAGCTACCTGCGGTTCGTGTGGGCCACCGCCGCCGCCATCATGATCACGACCTACTCGCTGTGGGCCTTCGAGATCCGCACCGAGAGCCCCACCAACTCCATCTGGGCGGTCATCTCGATCGTCCCGTTCGTCGTCGCCGTCCTGCGCTACGCGGTCGACGTGGACGGCGGGCAGGCGGGCGAACCGGAGGACATCGCGCTGAAGGACCGGGTGCTCCAAGTGCTGGGCGTGGCCTGGGTGGCCTGCCTGGCGCTGTCGGTCTACCTCTGACCGCTCAGGCGGGCACTGTGATCCCGGCGTACCGGCGCGGCAGGTACAACCCCCCTGCCGCGCCGTCGCCGTGCGGGTACGGGACCACCCGGTGGGTGGTGCCCACCTCCGCCGACTGCTCGAACCCCCAGTAAGCCACTCGACCGCCACCGGCCCACTCGTGGAACACGATGGCGTGGCCGGGGTGCCCGTCGTCCCCGACGCGGATGAGCGCGTCGCCCGCCAGCAACTCGTCGCGGTCGATCCGGGTGCTGACCGAGGTCAGCCCCGCCGCGTCGAGTCCCCCGCGCAGGTCGGGTGGGACACCGGGCAGTCCCCAGGCCATCGAGACGTAGCCCGAGCAGTCGGTGCGGTAGATCCCGTACTCGTTCTGGTGGAACCTGGTGGAGCTGTGGGGCACCGACGGCCGCAGCCAGCTCTCGGCGCGCTCGATCACCTCACCACGGCTGATGGGTGTCGTCGGCGCGACGCGGGTCATCTGCGGTCTTCCCCTCCCGGTTCCGTTCAGCGGGGAAAGGTTCGCCGGGCGGGCTACAAGTCGCCTATAGGTGGGCGCGAACCTCCGCCAGCCAGGTCCGCGGGTCCCGCCCCGCCAGCTCGGCGGTCTCCCGCGAGCGGCACCCGGCGAACAGCTCGGTGGCCCGGCGCCAGTGCTCGGTGCCGCGGTCGGGGTCGGCGGCGGCGAGGTCGCGCAGGGTCCTGGCCTGCCACAGCGGCAGCCCCAGCCCCTCCCACCTGCCCAGCGCCTCGACCAGCAGCCCGCGCGCCCGCTCCCGCTCGCCCCAGGCCAGGTGGTACTCGCCGAGGGTGCGGGTGGCCAGCGCCACGCCGAAGCGGTCGCCGCGGCGGGTGCTGACGCGCAGGCACTCGTCCAGCGCGTCGGCGACACCGCCCGCGTCGGGGGTGCGCAGGCGCGCCTTGGCCCAGGACTGGCGGGCGTAGGTGGCACCCAGCTCGTCGCCGACGGCCTCCAGGGTGTCGGCGGCCTCCGCGCTCAGGTCGGCCGCCCGGGCGTAGTCGCCGAGGGCGCGGTGGCACAGGCTCAGGCCGCGCAGCGCCAGCGCCTCGCCCCGGCGGTCGTCGAGGTCGCGGTAGAGGCTCGCGCAGCGCCGGAAGCGGTCGGCGGCGGCGTCGAGGTCGCCGTGGTCGCGGCTGAGGCCGCCGAGGCCGTAGTGGGCGGCGGCGACCACGCTCGGGTCGCCGACCCGCTCGCCCAGCAGCACCGCGGTCTCCAGGTCGGCCGTGGCGCCCGCGAAGTCGGCCAGGTCCCGGCCCACGGTGCCGATGCCGACGACGGCCACCGCCAGCGTCGCGTCGTCGCCGACCGCCTCGGCGTGGTCGCGGGCCAGCCGGAAGTGCTCCAGCGCCGCCGGGAAGTCGTCCTTCTCGTGGTGCAGCTGCCCCAGCCCGGTCAGCACGATCGCCTCCGCCCGCCGGTCACCGCTGCCGCGGGCCGCCGACAGCGCCACCTCGTGCGTGCGCTGCCACCCGTCGAACTCGTTGCGCGCGGCGAACGGCGACGACAGCAGCGAGGTGATCAGCAGCGCCGTCACCCCGTCGACGCCCAGCTCGTGCGCCCGCTCCACCGCCCGCACCACGGCCGCGGTCTCCGACCGGAGCCACTCGGTCGGGTTCTCCTCGACCTCCTCGACCAGCCGGGGGTCCACCGGCACCGCCCCGGCCAACCGCGGCCGCAACCCCAGCGTCACCCGGGGCAGCTTTCGCACCCCCGCCTCCACCAGCGCCAACCAGGTGCCCAGCGTCCGCGACACCGCGGCGGCGACCAGCTCGGCGGGTTCGTCGGCGGCGGCGTGCTCGGCGCCGAAGAGCTGCACCAGGTCGTGGAAGCGGTAGCGGACCCGGCCGATGCCGTCCACGCCCGCCACGTCCAGCAGCCGCAGCTCCACGAGCTGCTCCACCACGTCCTCGGCCTCGGGCAGCGGCAGGTCCAGCAGCGGCGCCGCCGCCCACCAGCCGAAGTCGGGCAGGTCGAGCACGCACAGCAGGTGGAACGCCCGCCGCTGCCGCGCGGTCAGCTCGACGTAGTTCAGGGCGAGGCTGGACCGGATCGCCAGGTCGCCCACCGACAGCTCGTCGAGCCTGCGCCGCTCGTCGGAGAGCCGGTCGGCCAGCGACCGCAGCGGCCAGTGCGGGCGGGCCAGCAGCTTCGCCCCGGCCGCCCGGATGGCCAGCGGCACCCCGCCGCACAGGTCGGCGATCCGCTCGGCCGCCGCCCGCTGCGCCGCCACCCGCTCCGCGCCGACGATCTTGCCCAGCAGCTTGGTGGACAGCGCCGTGTCGAAGAACCCCAGCTCCACCGGGGTGGCACCGACCAGCCCGGTCAACCGCCCCCGGCTGGTCACCAGCACCAGGCACCCCGGCTCGCCGGGCAGCAGCGGCCGCACCTGCCCCTCACCGCGCGCGTTGTCGAGCACCACCAGCACCCGCCGCCCGGCGACCGCGCCCCGGAACAGCTCGGCCCGCGACTCCACCGTCGTCGGCAGGTCGGCCCCGGCCACGCCGAACGCCCCGAGGAACCGCCCCAGCACCTCGAAGGCGTCCAGGTCCCGGTCACCCCCGCGCAGGTCGGCCCACAACTGCCCGTCCGGGAAGTGCTCCCGCAACCGGTGCGCGGCGTGCACCGCCAACGCCGACTTGCCCGCCCCACCGGCCCCGGAGATCACCACGACCGGCGACCCGGACCGCTCCACCCCGTGCCGCAGCAGCACCTCGAGGTGCTCGGCCCGCCCGGTGAAGTCACCGACGTCCGGCGGCAGGTTGCGCGGCGCGACCACCGGCGCGGCGGGCGCGGGCAGCGGGGCCACCTCACCACCGAGGATCGCCGCGTGCAGGTCCCGCAACCGCCCACCCGGCTCGATGCCCAGCTCGTCCAGCAGGTGCTTGCGGCCCTCCCGGTAGACGGCCAGCGCGTCGACCTGCCTGCCCCCGTCCACCAGGGCGCGCATCAGCAGCGCCCGCGCCTCCTCGCGCAGCGGGTTCGCCGAGACCAACCGCCGCAACGGCTCCACCAGCTCCCCGGCGCGGCCCAGCGCCAACCCGCAGCGCGCCAGCCCCTCCTCGGCGGCCAACCGCTCCTCGGCCAGGCCCTCCGCGCGCACCCGGGCGAACCGCGCGTCGACCCCGCCGAAGGCGGGCCCCCGCCACAGCGCCAACCCCGCCTCGTACGCGGCGGCCGCCGCCGCGTGCTCACCCGCCCGCTCGGCCCGCCGCGCCAGCGCCAGGTGCCGCTCGAACACCCCGAGGTCGCTGTCGTCGTCGGCGATGTCGAGCAGGTAACCGGGCGCCCGAGTGGACAACGCCCCCGCCCGCCCGGCCGCCGCGAACCCCCGCCGCACCGTCGACACGTACGTGTGCACCAGCGCGGTCGCCGACGACGGCGGCGACTCGTCCCAGACCAGATCGATCAACCGCTCGACGGACACCACCTGCCGCGCCTGCACCACCAGCGCCGCCAGCAACGCCCTCGGCTTCGGACCCCCGGTCCCCACCGGCCCGTCCGGACCGCGCACCTCGACCGGTCCCAGCACCCGCACTCGCACGCGCTCACCACCCCCTCGCCCCTTCTACGGGACGCGTGGCGCGGTGTCGCGTTGTCGTGTTCCTGCCCCGAAAAACCGCATTCGGGTGAAATGCCTCAGATGGGCAGCCTGCGGAAGATCGGGCGGGGGACGTGCCGCAGCGCCGACATCACCAGTCGCCACGGGGCGGGTGCCCAGACCAGGTCCTTGCGCCCGCGCACCGCGCCCACCACCACGTCGGCCACCTTCTCCGGGGTGGTCGCCAGCGGGGCGGGCTTCATCCCGGCGGTCATCTTCGTGTGCACGAAGCCGGGGCGGACCACGGTCACGTGCACGCCGTGCGGGCGCAGCGCCTCGCCGAGACCCAGGAAGAAGCCGTCGAAACCGGCCTTGGTGGAGCCGTAGACGAAGTTCGACCGGCGCACCCGCTCACCGGCCACCGAGGACAGCGCCACCAGCGAGCCGTGGCCCTGGGCCTTGAGCCGCTCGGCCAGCGCGATGCCCAGCGACACCGGGGCGGTGTAGTTGACCTGCGCCAGCTCCACCCCCGCCGCGTGGTCCTGCCAGAGCTGCTCGGCGTCGCCGAGGAGGCCGAACGCGAGCACGGTCAGGTCCACGTCGCCCTCGGCGAAGGCCTCCGCGACCAGCTTCGGGTGGCTGTCGAGGTCGAGGGCGTCGAACGGCAGGGTGCGCACGGTGGCGCCGAGGCCGCGCAGCTTCTCCGCCGCGGCGTCGAGCCGGGGGGAGGGGCGGGCCGCCAGGGTGACGGTGAGCCTGCCCCGACCGGCGTAGCGCTCCGCGATGGCCAGGCCGATCTCGGAGGTGCCGCCGAGGAGCAGCAGGGACTGGGGGGTGCCGACTGCGTTGATCAAAGTCCGAGCCTTCGTGATTGGTCCGAGACGAACAGGCCGTCCGGGTCGACCGAGGAGCGCACCTTGCGCCACTCGTCGAGCCGCGGGTACATCTGCTGCAGGGTGTCCGGGTCGGTGCGCGAGTCCTTGGCCAGGTAGAGCCGCCCACCGGCCGCGAGCACCTGCTCGTCGAGGCGGGCGCAGAACGCGTCCAGCCCCGGCACGATCGGGAAGTCCACGGTGATCGTCCAGCCCTCGCGGGGGAACGACAGCGGCGCGGGGTTCGCCGCGCCCATCCGCTTGAAGACGTTGAGGAACGACACGTGCCCCGACTCGGCGATCTGGCGCACCAGGGCGCGCAGCTCGGCGTCGCGGTCGAACGGGATGAGGAACTGGTACTGCAGGAAGCCGTGCGTGCCGTAGGCCCGGTTCCACTCACCGAACATGTCGAGCGGGTGGTAGAAGGACGTCAGGTTCTGCACCTGCCCGCGGCCCTGCTTGGGCGCCTTGCGGTACCAGACCTCGCCGAGCAGCCGGAAGCTCAGCCTGTTGGCCAGCCCGTTCGGGAACACGTCCGGCAGCGTCAGCAGTTGCGGCGCGTCGAACTTGAGCGGGTCCGCCCGGTACTTCTTCGGCAGCTCGTCCAGGGTGGCCAGCGAACCCCGGGAGAACACGGCCCGGCCCAGCCTGCCGTCGGTGTTGATCGAGTCGAACCAGGCCATCGAGTAGTCGTAGCCGGAGTCGGAGCCGTTGGAGAACAGCGCCAGCGTCTCGTCGAAGTCGGCGGTCCGGTCGGTGTCGACGACGAAGTACGCGGACTCGGTGTGCTTGAGCCGCACGGTGGCCCGCAGGATCACCCCGGTCAACCCCATGCCGCCCACGGTCGCCCAGAACAGCTCCGACTCGGGGCCCTCCGGCGCCAGCGTGCGCACCGAACCGTCGGCGGTCAGCAGCTCCAACGACACGACGTGGTTGCCGAAGGTGCCGTGCGAGTGGTGGTTCTTGCCGTGGATGTCCGACCCGATCGCCCCACCCACGGTCACCTGCCGGGTGCCGGGCAGGACGGGCACCCACAACCCGAACGGCAGCGCGGCCCGCATGAGCTGGTCCAGGCTCACCCCCGCGTCCAGCACGGCGAGCCCGGTGTCGGCGTCGATGGAGTGGATGCGCCGCAGCGCGGTCATGTCCAGGACGAGCCCACCGGCGTTCTGCGCCGGGTCGCCGTAGGACCGCCCCAGACCGCGCGCCACCACCCCGCGCCCGTCGGCGGTCGCCACGGCCGCGAGGACGTCCTCCGGTGTCCTGGGCCGAGCCACCCGGGAAACGGACGGTGCGGTCCGCCCCCAGCCCGCCAGCGCGCGCGTCTCGAACTGTTCTGGCTCCACCGGCCCCAGGGTAGCCGCGCCGGAGTTCTACACTGGCGCCGCCACCGGACAGACCAGGGGAACCCCGTGACCGACGTGCGAACCGACAGCAAGCCCGCGGGTCTGCTCCACCAGTTGACCCGGTTCGTCCTGGTCGGCGGCTTCTGCGCCCTGGTCGACTCGGGCCTCTACTGGCTGCTGCTGCACGCGGGCACCTGGCTGCACCTGGCCAAGGCCCTCAGCTTCATCGCCGGGACGACCACCGCCTACTTCCTCAACCGCCGCTTCACCTTCGCCGACGCCGCCGACCGCGGCGCGGCCCAGGCGGGCGGCTTCGCCGTGCTGTACACGGTGACGTTCTTCGTCAACGTCGGCACCAACGCGCTCATGCTCGCCCTGCTGCCGACCTTCCGCTGGGAGGTCGCCCTGTCCTGGGTGATCGCCCAGGCGGTGGGGACCGGGATCAACTTCGTGCTCCTGCGCACGGTCGTCTTCCGCCGCTGACGCGACCACCCAGCCGGGCGGGCTCCGCCGGTCAGCCCCCGAAACCGGTCCCCTTCCTCGGCGTCCCGTAGACCCGGGCGTGCGCCGGGAACTCGTCGAAGTGCGCACTGGCCACGTGCGCGAAGTTGATGGCCACCGAGGTCCCGTCCTCCAGTTCGGTGGTCTCCACCCCACCGGAACCCATCAGCACGGACAGCCGGGGGAGCAGGCTCTTGCCCGCCCGCGTGGACACGGCGAAGACGAGGGGTTCCCCGCCGGTCGCCAAGTGCAGGACCAACACCTGCCGCGATTCGCTCATGCTGCCAGGACAGCACTGTTCCCGTTGCCCGGCAACCGAGGTTCACCGCAGGCGAATCCGCTCACAGCGGAAGGCCACCCGCCTACGGCAGCTCCGGCTCGATGAGCTTCGCGGCCTCCAAGACCTTCGGGCACAGCGAAGCACCGTCCCGACCGGTCGCCTGCACGTCGACCCGTGAGGTCGCCGTCACCTCGATGGAGATCGCGCACACAGCACCACCCCCGCCGAGCGACTCGATCGCCCGGCGGGAACCGACGGTGATCTCCTTCTTCTGACCCGTCGAGTTGACCTTGTCCACTCCCAGCTCCGGGAAGATGCCCACCCCGTACGTGAAGCGCTCGGCCGCGGTGCCCGTGCCGAGGCTCCACTGGCAGGTCTTGGCCGAGGGGGTCTCGTCCGGCTGGGGTGCACCCATCACGCCCAGTGTGCTCCTGGCCGACGAGGTGAACAGCTCGCAGGGGTCCAAGGACGCCAAGGTGTCGTCATCGCCGGGCGCCGACGTGGGCTCGGTGGGGGTCTCCGTCGTCTCCTCCGACGGGGTCGAGGTCGTCTGTGCCTCGTCCGGCACGGCCCGGCCGGTCGTCGTGTCGGAGCAGGCCACCGTTCCGCCCAGGGTCGCCGCGGTCAGTGCGACCAGTACGAGCGCGCGCTTCACAGGCGGACACCTTCCCTCAAGCGAGCTGGCTCGCGTTGTTCTCGTCGGTTTCACGATAGTTGGCCATGGCCGTCCTGATGCCCTCGTCGGCCTTCAGCAGGCTTTCCCGGAAAGCCGTGAGTTGGGTCAGGAAGCCCTGCTCGTCCGAAGCCACCTGCTGCATGTACGGCTTCATGGCCGTGGCGGCGTTGCTGCTGCCGAGTTGGGGCTCCTGGTCCAGGAGGCGCAGTTGACCGATCCGCGTGTCGATCCAGTCGGTCATCTTGGCGATGGCGGCGAGGAGCGCGTCGCCGCCGGACTGGTTGACGGCGAACTGGCCCGCGGCGGCGGACTGGGTGAAAGCGTCCATGGACTTGCCGATGGCGTCCAGGGGAGCGCCCGCGCCTTCGTCGATGTACATCCGAACCCCCGTGGCAGTGGTGTGGACTCACCGCCACGGTACGGCCCATCGGAGCGGCGTGGCCCGGGTTGCGCGAAAATGTACCGGCAGCGGTGGGGGCGACCAGCGAGGACGGGGCCGCCAGGTCGCCCGCGGTTCCCCGTGGCGGCCTGGCGGCCCCGGCCACCGCTGCTCCCCGCTAGAAGCGGAAGAACTTCTCCTTGCGCCCCTTGGACACCAGCTTCAACCACTGCGCGAACGCCTTCGGGTCCCGCTTCGTCCCCAGGAAGTAGAGCCCGAAGCGGAACACCTCCAGCAGCCCGATCTTCCGCATCCCGGGCTGCGACAGCAGGTACCCGCGGTTGCGGTAGGTGTAGTAGCGCTTGACCTCGTTCTCCGGGTCCTGCGCGTGCAGCCGCCCGCCGAGCATGGGCTTGAACTCGTCCGAGCCGTCCGGGTGCAGGTAGGCGACCGACAGGCAGGTGCCGAAGGGCAGGCCGGAGCGCTGGAGCCGCCGGTGGACCTCCACCTCGTCGCCGCGGAAGAAGAGGCGGTAGTCGGGGACGCCGACGACGTCGAGGGTGGAGGCGCGGAAGAGGGCGCCGTTGAACAGGGAGGCGATGCCGGGGAGGAAGTCGGTGCCCAGGTCGTCGGTGTTGCGCTTCCAGGTCAGGCCGCGGCGCAGCGGGAAGGCGAGCTTCGAGGGGGCCTCGATGTTGGTGACGACGGGGGAGACCTCGGCCAGGCCGCGCTCCTGCGCCACGTCGAGGAGGGTGGCCAGGACCGCCTCGTCGGCGGGGCGGCCGTCGTCGTCGGCGAGCCAGAGCCAGTCGGCGCCCATGGACAGGGCGTGCAGCATGCCGAGGGCGAAGCCGCCCGCGCCGCCGAGGTTGCGGTGCGAGGCGAGGTAGGTGGTCGGCACCGGGCACGACTCGACGATGTCCTGGGCGGGGTCGTCCGGGCCGTTGTCGACCACGACCAGGTGGTCTGGCGGGCGGGTCTGGGCCGCGATCATCTTGAGCGAGTCCGCGAGCAGCGCCCGGCGGTGCCTGGTGACCACCACCGCCACCACCGAACCCTCGGGGAGCCGTGCCACGGGGTTGCTCACAGCTTCTCGCCGAGCCTTTCGATCGTCTCCGCGCTCATGTGCTCGAACGGGTCGCGGCCCTTGTAGGCGGTGAGGACCTCGCGCAGCGAGCCGTGCATCTTGACCCGGCCCTCGTCCATCCAGACCGCGGTGTTGCACAGCTCGAACAGCAGGTCGTCGGAGTGCGAGGCGAACACCAGCATCCCGGAGCGGCGGACCAGGTCGACCAGGCGGTCGCGGGCCTTGGCCATGAACGCCGCGTCGACGGCGCCGATGCCCTCGTCGAGCAGCAGGATCTCCGGGTCGATGGAGGTGACCACGCCCAGCGCCAGGCGCACCCGCATGCCGGTGGAGTAGGTGCGCAGCGGCAGGTGCAGGTAGTCGCCCAGTTCGGTGAACTGGGAGATGTCCTCGACCCGCTTCTCCATCTCCTTGCGGGACATGCCCAGGAAGAGGCCGCGGATCATGATGTTCTCGATCCCGGAGATCTCCGGGTCCATGCCGACCGCGAGGTCGAACACCGGCGCGATCTTGCCGCGGATCGTGGTGGTGCCCTTCGTCGGCTCGTAGATGCCCGACAGCAACCGCAGCAGGGTCGACTTGCCCGCGCCGTTGTGCCCGACGAGGGCGACCCGGTCGCCCTCCTTGAGCGAGAGGGTGATGTCGTGCAGGGCCTCGATGACCGGGACCTTGGACTCGGTGCCGATCTTGCCGCCGACCTTGCCGAGGACCGCCTTCTTCATCGACCGCGTCTTGGCGTCGAAGATCGGGAAGTCGACTGAGGCGTTGCGGACCTCGATACCAACCATGTTTGAGAGCCTCACTCAGACCCAGTAGGAGATACGGGCACGGTAGTTGCGCATGGCGACCAGGGCCAGCGCCCAGCCGATGATGGTCACGCCGCCGACGACGGCCCAGTGGTGCCAGCTCTGCTGCAGGCCCAGGAGCGGGGCGCGCATGATCTGGATGAAGTGGTACGCGGGGTTGAGCTCCGCGATCAGGATCGCCCACGAGTGGCCCTCGCCGAAGCGCTGGGTCAGCAGGTCGGTCGACCACATGATCGGCGTCATGAAGAAGACGAGCTGGGTCAGCGCGCCGATGACCTGGGGGATGTCGCGGTAACGGGTGCTGATGATGCCGAACAGCAGGGCCACCCACCCGCCGTTCAGCGCGATCAGGAAGAACGCCGGGATGGCCAGCACGATGTTCCAGCCGATGCCGGGCTGCGGCACACCGTGCTCGCTGAGCAGGTAGCCGTCGGTGGTGAGCGACCCGAAGAAGATGACCAGCACGGCCAGGTAGACCAGCATGTTGTGCATCAGCATCAGCGTCAGCCGCCACACGGTGCGCAGCGCGTACACCGTCAGCGGCGCGGGGAGGTGCTTGATCAGGCCCTCGTTGGAGATGAACGAGTCGGCCCCCTCGGTCAGGCAGCCGAGGATGAAGTTCCAGACGATGAAACCGACGGTGACGTACGGCAGGAACGTCGGCACCGGCGCCTTGAAGAGCTGCGAGTACAGCAGCCCCAGGCCCGCGGCGGTGACCGCCATGCTCAGCGTGATCCACAGCGGGCCGATCACCGAGCGGCGGTAGCGCTGCTTGATGTCCTGCCAGCCGAGGTGGCCCCACAGCTCGCGGGCGGCGATGCCCTCGCGGATGTCCTGGAAGGCCCGCGACCAGTTGCGCCCGGCGTGGACCACGGGTGTGGTGGGGACTGGTTCAACCGCGCTGATTGCTTGCACGACTATTGAGCGTACCGGCGACCTTTTGCGGCCTCACCAGGGGCGGGGACCGGTCGCCGGGAGCGTGGCGGCATGTCCGCCGTGACTGATTCACCGCGTTCTCTCCCCGGCGGTGGTCAGGAGCGGGTCGTCGCGGGGCGGGTCCAGGGGCGTGCCCGGCACGGACCTGGCCCGGGTCGGCGGTGTCGCCTGCGCCGGAGGAAGCCCTCGAAAGCGCTTGCGCATCGGCTGGGCCGGTGATCGATGGCGTCGGGGCAGCGGACCTGCTGGCGCCTGGGCAGCCGGGACCTCCGCCGTGGTGCCCGGGGCTGGTTGTCGCCGCGCCGGTGGAATCCGCTGTGGCCCGCCTGCTGTGACGGCAGGTCCAGGGCGGGCACCCGGTGGGTGCCCGCCCGGTCGACAGGACTCAGAGGTACTGGCCGGTGCCGCGGATGTGCGGGCCCGCGTCCTTCTCCGGTGCGCCGCCGACTCCCGGGGGCAGTCCGCGCCGCATCTGCTCGAGCTGGGTGCGGGCGGCCATCTGCTGGGCGAACAGGGCCGTCTGGATGCCGTGGAACAGGCCCTCCAGCCAGCCCACGAGCTGGGCCTGGGCGATGCGCAGCTCGGCGTCGGAGGGGGTGTTCTCCTCGGTGAACGGGAGGGACAGCCGGGCCAGCTCGGCGCGCAGCTCGGGGGCGAGGCCCTCCTCCAGTTCGGCGATCGAGCGCATGTGGATCTCCCGCAGGCGCACCCGGCTGGCCTCGTCGAGCGGCGCGGCGCGGACCTCCTCCAGGAGCTGCTTGATCATGGTGCCGATGCGCATGACCTTGGCGGGCTGCTCGACCATGTCGCCGACGTTCTCGCCCGCGGGGCCGTCGCCGCCGGAGTCGGGGATGCGGGCGGTGCCCAGTGGCGAGCCGTCCGGTCCGACCACCATCACGTGGTGGCCCTGCTCGTCGTGGTCGGGGCCTGGCGTTGGTTGGCTCATCTGCTCCACCCTTGAAGGAAGCTGGCCCGCCCGAGGGTAGTCCTCCCCGGCTCTCGTACGGTGTGGCCATGGCCTTCGACGTCGCTCGGATTCGCGGGTTGTTCCCCGCGCTGGGTGACGGCTGGGTGCACCTGGACGCGCCCGCGGGGATGCAGGTGCCCGAGCAGGTGGCGACCGCGGTGTCCACCGCCCTGCGCGCGCCGGTGTCCGGGCCGGGCGGGGTGTTCCCGGCCTCCCAGCGGGCCGAGGCGATCGTGGACGCGGCGCGGCGCGCGGTGGCCGACCTGGTCGGCTGCGACCCGGCCGGGGTGGTGCTCGGGCCGAACACCGCCGTGCTGCTCGACCGCCTGGCCCAGGCGCTCGGCGACGGGTGGCTGCTCGGCGACGAGATCGTGCTGTCCCGGCTCGACCACCAGGCCAACACCGCCCCCTGGCTGCGGGTGGCGCAGCGGGCCGGGGCCACCGTGCGCTGGGCCGAGATCGACATCGAGACCTGCGAGCTGCCCGCCTGGCAGTACGGGAACCTGGTGACCCCGCGCACCAAGGCGCTCGCCGTGACCGCCGCCTCCGGTGCCGTCGGAACCCGGCCCGACCTGCACAAGATCGCCGCCGCCGGGCGCGAGCACGGGGCGTTCGTGGTGGTCGACGCGTCGTCCTCGGCGCCGTTCGTGCCGATCGACGTGCACGACATCGGCGCCGACGTGGTGGCCGTGTCGGCGAGCGCGTGGGGTGGGCCCGCGGTGGCCGCCCTGGCCTTCGCCGACCCGGCGGTGCTCGACCGGCTGCCCGCCACCAACCTCGACCCGCGCGCCCACGGCCCGGAGCGGTTGGAACTGGGCCAGCACGCGTACCCGCTGCTGGCGGGCCTGGTCGCCTCGGTCGACTACCTGGCGATGCTCGACGACGCGGCGGTCGGGTCGCGGCGGGTGCGGCTGCACACCTCGCTCAGCTCCGCCAAGTCCTACCAGGCGGGCCTGCTGTCCCGGCTGATCGGCGAACTGCGCGGCCAGCGCCACGTCATGGTCCTGGGTGACGCCATGCGCCGCATCCCCGCCCTGGCGTTCACCGTCACCGACCGCAAGGCCACCGACGCGGTGCTGCGCCTGGCCGAGCTGGGCATCTGCGCCTTCGCCGACGACGTGCCCAGCGGGGTGTTCGCCACCCTGGGCGTCAGCGAGGTGGGCGGCGCGGTGCGCGTGGGCCTCGCCCACTACACCAACGCCGTCGAGGTCGACCAGCTCGTCGCCGCGATCGCCACCCTCCAGGACTAGGCTGCCCACCCACCTGGGCGCCCCCGGTCTCAGGAACCGACCGCCAGCACCAGCTTGCCGAACACCCCGCCCTCGTCCAGCATCCGGTGCGCGTCCCCCGCGCGTTGGATCGGCAGCACCTCGTGCGTGATCGGCTTGACCGCGCCGGACTCCACCAGCGGCCACAGCCGCGCCACCACGTCCGCGACGATCTCCGACTTCTCCGGCACCGGCCGGTAGCGCAGGCTGGTGGCGGTGACCACGGCGTTCTTCGACAGCAGCGCGCCCAGGTTCAGCTCCCCGGTCGACCCGCCCTGCATGCCGATGACCACCAGCCGCCCCCGGCGGTTGAGCGCCGCGACGTTGCGCCCCAGGTACTTCGCGCCCATGTTGTCGAGGATGACATCGGCCTTGACCTCCTTCTCGAACTCGACCTCCTTGTAGTTCAGCAGGATGTCGGCGCCCAACTCGCGGCACCGGTTGAGCCGTTCGGCGGAACCGGCGGTGACGGCGACGACCGCGCCGAGCGCCTTGCCCACCTGCACCGCGTGCGTGCCGATGCCGCCCGCACCCCCGTGCACCAGCAGGGTTTCCCCCGCGGTCAGCCCCGCGCCCATGACCACGTTCGACCACACCGTGGCGGCCACCTCCGGCAGCCCGGCCGCGGTCACCAGGTCCACACCGGACGGCACCGGGGCCACCTGGCCCGCCGGGACGACGACCTTCTCCGCGTAGCCGCCGCCGGAGAGCAGCGCGCACACCCGGTCACCGACCCGCCAGCCGGTCACGCCCTCGCCGAGCCCGGCCACCGTGCCCGAGCACTCCAGCCCGATGACGTCGCTGCTGCCCGGCGGTGGTGGGTAGAAGCCCTTGCGCTGCAACAGGTCCGCCCGGTTGACCGCGGTGGCGGCGACGTCCAGCAGCACCTCGCCGGGGCCGGGGACCGGGTCCGGGACCTCGGTCCACTCCAGCACCTCGGGGCCGCCGGGTTCGCGCAGTGTGATCGCGTGCATGGACCCGACGTTAGTCGGGACTTCGACACCCGCGCATCACAGTCCACCGCGAACCCTTGACCGGGGGCGCCGCGCGGGCGAGAGTTCCGCTCGTCGGGCCCGGGGACCGGCGTGAACAGCCCCCACGAAGGGAATCCAGCAGATGTCGTTGAACAAGCCCGCCCGCGCAGGGGCGGTGCTGCTCGCCGCGTGCGCCGGGGTCGCGTTCGCCGCGGTGCCCGCGTCCGCGGTCCTGCCCGACGGTCCGGCGCTCGCCAGGAACGTCACCAAGAAGGTCACGGTCGACGGGATCAACCGCCACCTGGTGGCGTTGCAGCGCCTCGCCGACCGCAACGGCGGCAACCGCGCCGTCGGCACGCCGGGGTACGAGCAGAGCGTCGACTACGTCGCGGCGAAGCTCACCGCCGCCGGGTACGACGTGACCACGCCGACGTTCACCTACCCGGTGCAGGTCACCGACGCGGCCACCGCGAAGGTGGGTGCCAAGACCGTCGCCGCGCTCCCGATGGAGCTCTCGCCGCAGACCCCGGTCGGCGGCATCACCGCCCCGCTGGTGGCCGTCCCGCAGGACGCCACCCCGGGTTGCGAGGCCTCGGACTTCGCCGGGCTGCCCGTGGCGGGCTCGATCGCGCTGATCCGCCGCGGCGGCTGCACCTTCGGCGTCAAGCAGGCCAACGCCGCGGCCGCGGGCGCGGTCGCCGTGCTGGTCGCCAACAACGTCGACGGCCCGCTCTCCGGGGTCACCCTGGGCGACCCCGGCCTGGTCCCGACCGGCGGCGTCAGCAAGGCCGACGGTGACGCCCTGTTCGCCACCCCCGGCGCGACCGCCACGGTCGACCTGCGCTTCCACGTCGACGAGCGGCCCGCCCGCAACGTCGTCGCCGAGACCAAGACCGGCCGCAAGAACAACGTGGTCATGGCCGGTGCGCACCTCGACAGCGTTCCCGAGGGCCCCGGCATCAACGACAACGGCTCGGGCAGCGCGGCGCTGCTGGAGACCGCCCTGCAGTTGGGCGGCTCGCCGAAGGTGAACAACGCCGTGCGCTTCGCCTGGTGGGGCGCCGAGGAGCTGGGCCTGGTCGGGTCGACGAAGTACGTCCAGTCGCTGACCTTCGAGCAGCAGCTCGACATCGCGCTGTACCTGAACTTCGACATGATCGCCTCGCCGAACGCCGGTTACTTCGTCTACGACGGTGACGACTCCGACGCCACCGGCGCGGGCGAGGGCCCGTACGGCTCCGCGCAGATCGAGGCCGCCTTCGCGGGCTTCCTGGGCTCGCAGGGCGTCCAGACCGAGGGCACGGACTTCAGCGGCCGTTCGGACTACGGCGAGTTCATCGCCAACGGCATCCCGGCCGGTGGCCTGTTCACCGGCGCCGAGGGCGTCAAGACCCCGGCGCAGGCGGCGAAGTGGGGTGGCCAGGCCGGTGTCGCCTACGACAGGTGCTACCACGCCAAGTGCGACAACCTGGGCAACCTGGACCGCACCGCCCTGGACCGCAACGCCGACGCCATCGCCTGGGTGACCGCTTCGTACGCGATCAGCACCGAGGAGATCAACGGCGTCCCGCCGAAGACGGCCAAGGCCAAGCAGGCCAAGGCCGCCCAGCGCACCGCGGCCATCGAGAAGGCCGAGCGCAGGGCGTTCACCGCGCCGAAGGTCGTGCACGGGGTCACCGCCTGACCCGTCGGTTCCTCATGGAAATCCCCCGCGATCACCAGGTCGCGGGGGATTTCCCAGTTCTGTTCGGATATCCGGGTACAGCTCGTCGGCTCTGGTAACGCTCCGCTCTTGACCGGCGACGCCCGATCAGGTGAGGGTGACACTCACCGAACACCGATCGCGGCGGGGCGTCGACCGGTCTCGGTTGGATTTCCATCCCGGAGCAAGGGGATCTGCATGTCCACGAGCAAGACCCTGCGTGCAGGGGCCGCCATCCTCGCGGCCGCGGGCACGATGTCGTTCACCGCCTTACCGGCCACCGCCGCCGAAGTGCCCGACGGCCCCGCGCTGGCCAGGAACCTGGTCAAGAAGGTCACCGGAGAGGGGGTCAACCGGCACCTGATCGCACTGCAACGCCTCGCCGACCGCAACGGCGGCAACCGCGCAGCGGGCACCGAGGGGCACGCCCAATCGGCCCAGTACGTCGAGTCCAAGCTGATCACGGCGGGCTACGACGTGAGCCGCCAGCCGTTCAGCTTCACCTTCAGCGAAACCCTCGCCGAGGCGCTGACCACGCCGTCCGGCCCGGTCCCCGTCTCGATCATGACCCTGAGCACGTCCACCCCGGTCGGCGGGATCACCGCCCCGCTGTCGGTGGTCCCGCTCGCGGGCGACGCCACCCCGGGCTGCGAGGCCGCCGACTACCCGGCGGGCACCGCGGGCAAGGTCGCGCTGATCCCCCGGGGCGGCTGCACCTTCGTCGACAAGCAGTCGGCCGCGGCCGACGCGGGCGCCGTCGCGGCGATCATCTACAACAACGCCGACGGCCCGCTCAACGGCACCCTGGGCAGCGACCCGGCGCTGGTCAAGATCCCCACCGGCGGCATCACCAGGGCCGCGGGCGAGGCGCTGGCCGCCTCCGGCGGGGTGGTGACGGTGGAGCTGCGCTCGCTGCGCGAGGAGCGGCAGAGCTTCAACGTCATCGCCCAGACCAAGACCGGCAAGAAGAACAACGTCGTCATGGCGGGCGCGCACCTCGACAGCGTCCCCGAGGGCCCCGGCATCAACGACAACGGCTCGGGCAGCGCGGGCCTGCTGGAGACCGCCATCCAGCTCGGCGGCTCCCCGAAGGTCAACAACGCGATCCGCTTCGCCTGGTGGAGCGCGGAGGAGGTGGGCCTGGTCGGGTCGACGAAGTACGTGCGGTCGTTGACGTTCGAGCAGCAGCTCGACATCGCGCTGTACCTGAACTTCGACATGATCGCCTCGCCGAACGCGGGCTACTTCGTCTACGACGGCGACGACTCCGACGCCATCGGCGCGGGTGCGGGCCCGTACGGCTCGGCGCAGATCGAGGCGGCCTTCCACGGCTTCCTCAACGCCACCGGCACCCCCACCCGGGGCAGCGACTTCACCGGCCGCTCCGACTACGGCGAGTTCATCGCCAACGGCATCCCGGCCGGTGGCCTGTTCACCGGCGCCGAGGGCGTCAAGACCCAGGAGCAGGCCGACCTCTGGGGCGGCCGGGCGGGCGTGGCCTACGACGGCTGCTACCACCAGCGGTGCGACAACCTCGGCAACGTGGACCGCACCGCCCTGGACCGCAACTCCGACGCGATCTCCTGGGTGACCGCGTCCTACGCGATCAGCACCGAGGACGTCAACGGCGTCCCGCCGCGCGCGGCCCGCGCCAAGGCGGTCAAGGCGGCCCAGACCAAGTCGGCTCAGTCCAAGTCGGCCCGTGCCGCGGCCCCGACCCACGACGACCACGAGGTCGTCAGCTAGTCCGCACCGCGACGCACAGGAGCCCCCGCGACCACTGGTCGCGGGGGCTCCTGCTTTGTCCGGTTCCGGGCCGGTCAGCCCAGGTTGCGGGCGGCGAAGGTGTCGCAACTGGTCGGGTTGCCGGTCTGGTAGCCGGTGCTGAACCACTTCTCCCGCTGGGCTGAGGAGCCGTGCGAGAACTGGCTCTCGTCGACCCGGCCGCCACCGAGGTTCTTCTGGATGTAGTCGTCGCCGATGCGCGCGGCCACGTCCAGGGCGCGGTTGATGTCGTCCTGGGTGATGGACTTGATCAGCGGCTGGCCGCTGGAGGTGGGCACCGTGGTGGCGTGGTTGGCCCACACGCCCGCGTAGCAGTCGGCCTGCAGCTCCAGCCGCACCCCGTCGGAGGTGGGACCGGTGCCCTCGCGGACCTTCGCCGAGGTGCCCAGCAGGTTCTGCACGTGGTGGCCGTACTCGTGGGCCAGCACGTAGGCCTCGGCGAACGTGCCGCCCTGGGCGCCGAACCGGGTCTCCAGCTCCTTGAAGAACGCCAGGTCGATGTACACCTCGGAGTCGGCGGGGCAGTAGAACGGGCCCACGTCGGAGGTGGCGCTGCCGCAGCCGGTGCGCACGCCGCCGGTGAAGAAGTTGGTGGTCGCGAGCTGGTACCGCGACCCGGACCTGGCGAACTGGTCGGTCCAGTAGCCCTGGATGGAGTTGATGACCGCGACCAGCGCGCAGTCCTCCTTGGCGTTCGCGTCGGCGCCGGTCCGGCACTCCTGGGACAGGTCCGCGCTGCTCACCGACTGCCCGGACTGCACGTCGTCGAGGCCCAGCGGTGAACCGCCGGAACCCGCGGGCAGGCCGCCGAGCTGCGAGAGCACGAAGTAGAGGATCGCGCCGATGATGCCGACCCCACCGCCGCCCAGTGCGACCCGGCCGCCGATGCCGCCGCCGCCGGAACCGCGCGTGTCCTGCACCTGCGACGTGTCGAGGGCTACGTCGTCGTTGAACTCCACTGGCCACCCCGTGTCGTCGAGTCGTCGCGCCCACGATAAGGCAGCGCGCTGCCCGAGCGCAGATGGAGTGCTGCGGGTGGAGCAGTACGGGTGGGGGAACGCCCGGTGCCGGGTCGGTGGCACGGCACCGGGCGTCTCCCCGTCCTCCGTAGTGGTCCGACGCCGCGCCGGGCCGGCGGTGGAGCCCCCGCGGCCGAGCCGGGAGAGGTCGCCGAGGCGGAGCTCAACAGCGTCGTGGTGCGGATCGGGTGCGTCCCGCGCACCCGGGCACCGTCGATGTCCGACGGGGGATCACTGCCCTCGACCACGTCCGTCCCGATGCGATCGGCACGGCCGCGGGGGCGCAGTCCGCGGACCACCACTGCGGGTACTTCGCACGATCACCGCATCACCTACCCCTTCCCGGAGGGCGCGGTGTGCCGGACACATCGGACTGCTGTGTCCCGGAACCGGGCCTGCCGTCTGCACTCAATGCTGCGCCCCGGACCACGCCGCGGGCAAGTCCACGAACCGGTGACCGTCCTCAACGGAGGATCACGCTTCTCCTGTGCGGCAGGGGAAATGGGGCGGCCCGCACCCCACTGTGGGGTGCGGGCCGCTCGGTGCGCTGCTCGGCGTCACATGCGCGGTTTCCGGTCGCGCACGGTCACGGGACGACCGTGACCCGGGTCGGCGCGGGCGGCGCGATCCCCGGGTTGGCGCTCAGGTAGGCCGCCAGCGCGTCCAGGTCGATCGGACCACCGACGAGGTCGGTGCCGTTGACCAGTTCGGTGAACCCGTCCCCGCCCGCGGCGAGGAAGTTGTTCACCGACACCCGGTACGGGGCGGCCGGGTCGACCGGCACCCCCGCCACGGTGATGGCCGAGACCCGGTTGCCCTGGGTCCCCGACTGCGACCACGTGTAGTGCAGCGAGTCCGACACCTGCAGGAAGCGGGTGACCACCGTGCCGTCGGGCCTCGGCTGCCACTGCTGCTCCAGCACGGCCTTGAGCTGCGCGCCGGAGAGCGTGATGGTCTGCATGATGTTGGCGAACGGCTGCACCGCGAACGCCTCGCCGTAGGTCACCACGCCGTCGCCCTCACCCGCGGGTGAGGAGGCGTAGGTCAGGTCGGTGCGGATGCCACCGGGGTTGGTCATGGCGATCACGGCGTTGTTGCCGCTGGTCGCCACGAGCTGCGCGTCCGCGATCACGTCGCCGAGCGGGATCTCCCCGGACGGCGCGGCGGCCCGGACCAGGTCGGCGGTGATGGTGCCGATCTGCCGGTTGGCGATCGGGGCCGACTTGGTGGTGGCCTCCTCGACCAGCGCCTGCGCCGCCGGGTCCGGGGCGACGGTGCGGGTCACGATCTCGTTGTGCGCGACGGTCGCCGTCCGCACCACGTCCTTGGTCCTCTTGTCGATCTTGAGGTCGACCACCGAGAGCAGCCGCCCGAACGAGGCGCCCTGGATCAGCGTGCGCGGCTTGCCCGCCGGGTCGGTCACCACGCAGTTGTACTGCTGGTGGCTGTGCCCGGTGAAGAACACGTCGAGCGAGGGCGACGCGGCGGTGGCGATGGCCCGCGCCGGGCCGGGCAGCGTGCGGCAGTCGTCCGGGCCCGAACCGGCCTCGGTGTTGTCGCCCTGGTGCATCAGCACCACCTGCGTCTTGACCCCCACCTTGTCCAGCAGCTTCGAGGTCGAGTTGAGCGCCTGGACCTCGTCACCGAACCTGAGGCCCTCGACCCCGCTCGGCACGACCAGCGACGGCAGGTCCTCCAGCGTCACCCCGATGATCGCCACCGGCACGCCCTCGACGGACTTCACGGTGAAGGGCAGCAGCGCCGGGAAACCGTTGTCGAAGGTGACGTTCGCCCCCAGGTACGGGAACTTCGACCCGGTGAAGGTCGGGCGGAACTGGCAGCCGTCGGTCGGGTGGCACCCGCCGAACTGCATCCGCAGCAGCTCCCGGTAGCCCTCGTCGAACTCGTGGTTGCCGACCACGTTGGCCTGCACCCCGATCAGGTTCAGGAACGCCACGGTCGGCTCGTCGTGGAACAGCGCCGAGTTCAGCGGCGAGGCCCCGATGTTGTCCCCGGTCGTGAGCAGCAGCGAGTTCTTCACCTCACCGCGCAACCGCTTGGCGTGCGTGGCCAGGTACGCGGCCCCACCCGCGTCCACCGCCGTGCCGTCCGGCAGGGTGACCCGCCCGGACGACCCGGCGGGTGGCGTCAGGTTGCCGTGCAGGTCGTTGAAGGAGATCAACCGCAGGTCTGCCGTCCTGGCAGGCGCGGGTGTCGCCTCGGCGGCCGTCGCCCCGAGCACCCCGGCGGCGAGGGTGGCCGCCGCGAACGCCGCCAAGCGGGTCGCCAGTCGAGTGGAAACCGTCATCAGTCCTCCGTCCGGGCGCCCGCATCACCCGATCGAGCGCAAGGTGCTGGAGTCTGCCCGGTCAACATGGCGAAGACCAGACCCGGCAGGTGAACGCCGTAACCTGGACGCGTGACAACAGTGCGGACCGAACCCCGGTGGCTCCTCCCGGACGAGATGCGGGCCTGGCGGGCGTACGTCATCGGCAGCGAACTGCTGCGCCAGCAGCTCAACCGCGAGCTGCAGGACAAGCACGGACTGGCCCTCCCGGACTACGAGGTGCTGGTCCGACTGTCCGAATGCGAGAACGGGCAGATGCGCATGAGCCAACTCGCCGGCCAGGTCGCCTCCTCCAAGAGCAGGCTGTCCCACCAGATCTCCCGCCTGGAGAAGGCGGCCCTCGTCCGCCGCGTCGACTGCGCCGAGGACGCCCGCGGCGTGGTCGCCGAAATCACCCCCCGAGGCCAGGAAGCCCTCACCGCCGCCGCCCCCACCCACGTCGAAGGCGTCCGCGCCCACCTCGTCGACCTGATGACCCCCGAGGAGCAGGAGGTCATCGCCGCGGTCTTCGAGCGCGTGATCGCCCACCTCGACACCACCTGACCCGCCGGGTCTACCCTGAGCGGGCCGGGAGGCGTGGCAGAGCGGCCGAATGCATCCGCCTTGAAAGCGGAAGACGGGCAACCGTCCGGGGGTTCAAATCCCTCCGCCTCCGCAGGTCAGAGGGGGTGTCGACTGTTCCATGTGGATGGTTGACACCCCCTTTGTGTAGCAACGGGTGTAGCAACGCACTCATAACCGCAGGTCAGCGCCCCATCTCGTCGGACAGCCTGCGCAGCGCCTCCCGCTTGTCGTCCAGCGTGACCGAGGCGTAGATGGTCATGGTGACGTGGATGTCGGAGTGCCCGACGATGTCCCGGACGATGTGCGGCGGCACCCCGAGCTTGAGCAGCAGCGTCACGCACGAGTGCCGCAGGTCGTGGAACCGCACGTCACCGAGGCCCGCCCGCTGCCGCATCGGGTGCCACTGCGACCGCAGGTTGGACGGGTCCAGCGGCCCGCCCGTGGGGGTGGCGAAGACCAGGTCGAGGTCCTGCCAGTGCTCGGCGGCCTCCCGCTCGTCATCCTGCCGGTCCCAGTGCTCCACCAGCGCCTCCCGGCACACCGCGATGAGTGGGCTGACCCGCTTGGAGGACTCCGTCTTGGGTGCGAGGAACACCAGCTCGGAGCCCACGCGCTGGAGCGTGTTCCGCACTCTGAGCGTGGGGGAGTAGCGCTCCGCGCAGTCCTCGCAGAACTCATCCCGGTGCTCCGCGCACGGGTGCTCCCAGCCGTCCCAGTCGATATCCGACCACCGCAGCCCGAGCAGTTCGCCCCGACGCAGCCCCATGAAGACGGCCAGCACGTACAGCGCCTCCAGGCGGTCACCCTCGGCGGCCTTGAGCAGCGCTTTCGCCTGCTCGAATGTCAGACCCCGGTTGACGTCGTACTTCGGTACGGAGACCTTGATCAGCTTCGCCACGTTCCGTGCGATCAGTTCCTCCCGCATCGCCTGTTGGAGGGCGTTCCGCAGAACGGCGTGCACCTGCTGCACAGTCCGCTTCGACGGAAACTGTTCACAGCACTTCCCGATTGAACAGCACTTCCGCTGACTCTTCGGCCGCTTCCCGTCGAGGTTGTCCGCGCAACACCGGCAGCGATTCCGCAGCTTCGTCATGAACGTCCGTACGTCCGACGCGGAAAGCCGATCCAACTTCTTCGACCCGAGGTTCGGAATCAGGTGCCGGTTGACCACCACCCGGTAGCCCTCCACAGTCCGGGGCTGAAGTTCTCCGTCAACAGTCGACAACCAGTACCGCAGGAATTCCCCGACCGTCCAATTCTCCGCAGCGACCGGAATCCCTGCATCGGACGATGCGATCTTCTTCCGAAGGCGTTCCCACGCCAATTCAGAAGTCGTCGCCGACACCACGACCCGCCTGCGATGTCCGGAGGTCGTCAGCACGAAGGCCGCGCCGATCCACAGCCCGTCCGCCCGCTGGTAGACAGACCCCTCCCCATTCGACCGCTGCCGTCGCGCCATCAGGCCGCCTCATCCATCAGCCGGTCCAGATAGCTGTCGATCGCCCGCGCGGGCACCCGCCGACTACCGCCGATCTTCACCGACGCCAACTCCCCCGTCCGCATCAGGTCGAACACCTTCGACCTCCCGATTTGCATGATCCGGGCGACCTCTTCGACCCGGTACAGCTTCCTGTCCATCTCCCCGTCCCCCTTATTGATCAAGCTGCCTGCTGAGTTGCCGAAAGATTGGGGCCACCGTCGCCGGGTGGCGGTTGAGCGGCGAGCAAGGCGCGTTCGTACTCGGCCCGCCAGGTGATGCGTTCGGAAATCGCGTGCATGAGCAGGTGCGTGCGCGGTGGAGCGTTTTGGTCGCCGGGGGCGAGCTTGCGCCAGACGAGGCGCGAGGTGTCTTCCTGCGGCTTGGTGATGCCGACCGCCGCAAGCATCTGGTGGACGAAGGTCCTCCGGTCGGCCTTGTGCTCGGCGAGGGTCTTGCCGGACCACTTCCGAGACACCAGCACCCGCCGCCCGGGAAGCCCCAGGGTGCTGCGCCGGTGAGCCCGCCCCCGGCAGTGCCCCGGGGTGGTCTTGGACGAGGCACCGACCGGTTGGATTCCGTAGAGCAGCCAGACCGCGCACCGGGGCGAACACGGGGTGCGCTCCAACTCCGCGTGCAGCCGGTTGTGGTGGGCCTGCTGAGCGTCAGTGGTGGCCTCGACGACCTCTCCGGTCGACTTGGTGAGGTACTTCGTCAGGTACCCGATGTGCCGCCCGGCCTCTTCCGAGCCACCCAGGATGCCCTTGGAGTGCACCTGCCTGCCGAAGGTCGCCACATGAGCGGGCGCGTCCACCTGGTCCACCGCATCCGCCCAGGTGAGCAGGGCTGTGCGCGTGTCCGGGTCGACAAATCCCCTGCCGTCGTGGTCCCACACCGGCAGCCGGTAACCCCCGTACACCGGTTCGTCGTGCGGCGGCCACCACACCTGCAAGTACGTCGCCGCCGTGACCTGGCGGACCACCTCGTGCGGGATCGACCCCCGCAGCGCCGCGTGCAGGTGCGGAGCGGTCCGCTTCTGCGGCTCGACCGTGGCGAAGTACTGCACATCCCAGCCGACAGCACGTCGGAGGTTCTGCCACCACCGATCAACCAGGGAAGCGAAGTGCACGGCATCCCGCGCAGCCCGCCGGTAGTCATAGGTGCCGGGGTTGACCGGAGACCCGTCCCCACGGACCGGCCCGTAGGAATCGCAGGTCAGGGTGACGAACATCGACGGCCGGTAGCCCCCGGCGTACTCGCGGCCGACCGTGCGCCGAGCGACCTTGAGCCGAGGCAGGTCCGGCGCGTCCTGCCGCCGCCTGGTCGATCGCTTTGGAGCCCGCTTGCCCGGGTCGTCCGGGTTGGGCAGCCTGCCGCGCACCCCCATCGCGTGCAGCTCGTCATCGACCACCCGGATCTCGTCCCGCAGCTCGTCCGCGTGCCCGGCTTCCCCCGCTTCGACCGAGTCCCGGTAAGCGGCGACCAGGTCGGCGCGGTACTCGACCACGGCCCGCTGATCGGCGGTCGGCTTGCCCCGCTGATCGACCGGTTCGGCGTCGAGGTGCCACCCCTCCCTGCACTGGACCATCCGCAACGCCTTGGCCTTCTTCGCACAAGGCGCACACACGGACTCCACAGTGGAGCCACAAGGGACACCCACGTACCGCACAGCCCCGGAAACGGAGTCGGTGATCTCCATTGTGAACGGTCGCACGCACACCCCGTGCTGCTCGGCCGCCGCAGTGATGACGTCCGCCGCCAAAGGCCCACGTAGCTTGACCACGGTCGCGTCCTGCTCGTGCTCACTCACGCCGCCTCACCGCCCCTGACCTCCCGATCGGGGAACGGCACAATCGCGGCCGACGTCCCGGTCACGAAGTGCCGCAGCTCCACCAGATCGCCGTCCGTCGGGTAGAACGCCCGAGCCCGCACAGGTTCACGGCGCCCGTCCTCCTTGACCCACGCCACCCCCGGCGTGTGCTCGCTGATCTCGTGCGCGTTCGCACCCCGCGCCCGGACACCGTCCCCCAAGACCATGTCGACCTGTACCGCCTCATCCAGCCGCAGAGCGGTGCGAGTGGTGAACAGGTTCCGAAACGGCACAATCTCCTTGCGCGGGTCCTGGACCAGCCCGAGGACCCCGAACCCAGGCGCCCGCCCCTGCGAGGTGAGGGTCTGCAACGCCCCCTGCGCCCGCTCCCGCAACTTCCGATCCGGCTGATAAGCGATCAGGTCCGCCAACTCGTCGACCACCAGCAGCGTGAACGGCTCCCCACTGTCCGGCGACCACCACCGCCGCACACCCCGATACCGCCCCGCCCGCTCCCGCACGTCCCCAGCGAGCCCTTCCAGCACCTCCACCGCGTCAGGGCCGTTGTCGAACACCAACCGGTCGAACAGCTCCGGTGCCTGCCCCAGCTCCATCCCGCCCTTGGGGTCGATCCCCACCAGCCGCACACCCCCGGCGCGGAGAAGCGGGGCGATTCCCCACAGGGTCGACCACAGCACCGACCCCTTGCCCGCTCCCTGCACCCCAACGACCAGGTGTTGTCCACCCAGGAGCTTGAGCCGCCACGGCTTACCGGTCTCGGTGCGCCCGATGGTCACCCGCCGCAGGTCCACCGCGGCTTCCTCCACCAACGCCGGAACCCGCAGCACGGCCGCCAGCGGATCAGCGCGCACCAGGTCCAGCGCCAGCGACCCGGGCCGGGTGACCCGGACACGGCAGGACTGGGCGTCGAAGGCGTGCGCCAACCCCGACGCGCGGGTCTCCCACTGCTCCGGAGCCTGCCCCTTGACCATCCGGACGTGCACGGTGTCGCGCCACCAGTCCGACCGGGTCCGCCGCAGCCTCGGCAGGTACTCCCGCCCCCGCGCCTTCCCGTCCAGCGAGGTCAACCGCATGACCGTCCGCCACTGCACCGCGTACACCGACGCCCGCCGAACCTCGGTCCGCACCCACCAGACACGCGTGTGGAAACCGTCGGAGTCTCGCCACCACCACACCGCCGAACCCACACCGGCAATGAGGACCAGGCCGCCGAGCACCCACCCGCCGACCGAATACATCCATACCCCGACCAGGCTCAAAGCGACCGTGACCGGGTAGTACCAGCTCACCCGCACCGCCTTGGCCAGTACCCAACCGGCGATGAGCACCAGGGCGACCGGGGTAAGCACCAGTTTGGCCGTGCGGGGCAGCAGGGTCCACCACGGCAGCCGAGGCCGGGCGACCTCCAACGGTGCGGGATCGACCCACTTGTCACGCCGAGTCATCGTCCACCCCCGAAAAGACGAGCCGTTTCAGCGTGCGGACGGGTCTTGGGGGTTGACCGGGTCTGGTGATCTTCTAGGGTTGTCATTGTCTGCTCCTGCGAGTGGACAGGCACAGAAGCGGAGGCCGCCAAACCATCCCGCTTCTGTGCCCTTTAGTTTGTGCCCCAACAAGAGGCGTGCATCATCGCCGCACCGCCAGGGCGCGGGCATGTCTGTCTGATGTGGACGTGCGGGGGTCAGTTCTCTCGCAGCCAGGTTCGCCACTGGTGCGCCGGTGCGGCCACCGAGTCGAGGTGGTCCAGAACCTTCCGGTAGGTGCGAACGTCACCGGGGTTGTCCAGCAGGGTGGTCACCCCGTGGTGGTCGAGGCGGACGTAGCGGGTGGTGTTGCGCAGCCGTACCACCTCGAACGGTTCCAGCCCGTGCACGCCGACGACCTGACCCGGTAGGAACCGCAGGTGCACCTGCTCATTCCCGGCGAGCCCGACGAGGTAGGCGAACTGCTCCGCCCGCTGATGCCCGGGAAGCGCCGAAGGCATGGTGACCGCCTGCCGGGTCAGGTACACGGTGGTGTGCTGCCCCGCCTCCCACGGCCGTTGATGCTCCGGCCTGGCGGGTTGCCCGGTGAGCAGACAGTGGTAGCCGGAGGTGCGCAGCCTCGGGGGCAGCACCCACGGCGCCACCACCACCGATTCCCGGGTCATCCCATGCAGGCAGGCCAACACCTCATCCCGGTGGTGGACTTCCCCGGCCCCGGTGACGCTGGTGACCCACAACCGGCGCACCCGTTCCCGGGTCTCCCCGCCCCATCCGAAGGCGGCCCCGAACGCCCCCAGCTCGTATTCGGAGATGTCGCGTTTGCCCATCATGCACCGGTTGACCGTGGCCGAGGACATCCCGGTCAACTCCGCCAACGACCGACACGTGTACCCGAACCGGGTCGCCTCATCACGCACCACCGACGCCAACGCCAACCGCGCCACCGACACGAACGACAACGGCACTGCGGCGCTCTCGCTCTCACGCATGACGAGCACTCGGGACCACCCCCCGACCCCGGTCCAACTGCGCCTGCGCCGCTTGAGCGTGTTCCCGTTCCCGGGTGGCCCAGTACAACGCCTCGTGGTGGTGGAACCTGTCGATCTCGGCCACCGCCGCGTAGATCCGCGCCGACTCCCGGAAGAACGCCACCCGCTCCAGAGCCGGAGCCGACTCCACCGGCCGCCGAGGCCCCAAGTACGCGTGTGCCTGCTGCAACGTCCGAATGGACTCCGCCGTCTGCGCGGACTTCGCCCGCCGTGTCACCGTGGCCCCCGAACCCTCCGAGACCGCGACGCCCGGATCTGCGACACCCGAGCCGCCCAGTCCGACGCCTGTGCGGTAAACGCCTGCCCTGCGGCCTCCACCGCAGCCAACGACCACCATGTGCCCGTGCAGTACTCGGCGATCTCCTGCCACGCCGCCGCCACTTCCGCCGAGGTCTCGGCCATCATCCGGGCCGCTTCCGGGTCCCCCGGGGGAGCCGCCGAGACAGCTTCGGAGGCGTGCCCGTATTGCCGGTACGCGTGCTCCCACCGGGTCAGCACCTCAACCGGAACACACTCCACGGCACTGGGATCGGGCAGCGGCGAGACGAAGTCGGCCCCGCCCCCGGCAGGCTCGGAAGTCACCACGATCACGCCGCCTTCTCCGACTCGCCCGAACCCCGAGACGACCGCACACCCGCACCGGAGCCAGAGCCCGCAGCGCGGAAGCCCGCCGCCCGGAACACGTACGCCTGGTACTTGAACTCTCCGTTCCCCGCCACCCGGGGCTCAGCGGTCAACCCGTCCAGCTCCACCGGCCGGAACCCGGGTAGCACCTCCGCCGTGGTCGGCACCGGCTGAACATCGGCGAGCAACACCAGGTCGAAGGAGGCCCTCTTGGCGTTGACCTCCGATGGGTCGGTCACGGTCGCCTTCCACTGCCGCTTGCCCGTCAGCTCGTCCACCTTCTGCCGCACCGGCCGCCCCGCTGAGCGGTCCTCCCGTGACTGGTACTCGGTGTCCGGCGCAACCTCACCCATGAGCACCAGACCTTGCGGGAACGCCTCTCCGAACTCGATGGGGAACCTGTGCCCCCTGGGAATCGCCATGATCGAATCTCCCTGAACCAGGCGACCGCAGTCTCGGCCGCTGATACCAGATTCGGCCAGGTGACCGTCCCGTCACAGGACCTCGTAGTCCTGTCTCAACTCACGGCGTCTCAGTTTGTCTCGTCAAGTCTCGTCTTGTGCTACGGTGCTGGTGGACGACCGCAGGGGAGAGACATGGCGGACCAGGACATAGCCCTCAAGGCGCTGCTCAAGAAACGCCATTTGCACGGCCACGCCGCCTTTTGCAAGGAGTACGACAAGGTGGCAAAGCGCCTGGACAAGGATCTAATTGGCAGTCACCCGAGCAAAGCCCAGTACTACCGATGGCTGTCCGGTGAACTCTTGGGCCTTCCCTACAGTGACCACTGCCGCGTCCTCGAAGCGATGTTCCCCAACTGGACAGCAGAGCAACTGTTCGCTCCCCATGCCGGAGTCTTGGAGTACACGCCCGACGCCAACAAGCCCCCCGAGACTGCTCCCCGGCAAGCCGCGAACGGCACCAACGTCCCTGCGGACTTCGTTGGCCTCTACGCCCACCGCGCCGACGTGCCCAAGGACCTATGGCTCACTCTGCTTGAAGGCGTCCACCACAGCGTCGACCTGTTCGCCAACGCCAGCCTCTTCCTGCCCGAGGACAACCCCGACGCCATCGACCTCCTTCGCGCCAAAGCCAATGAAGGCGTCATCATTCGTCTCCTACTCGGCGACCCCACTCACGACGCCATAAAACTCCGGGGCGAAGAAGAACGCCTTTATGAATCCCTCATCGGTCGAGTCCAAATGGCTCATGCCTACTATCGGCCCCTCATCGGCCTCGACGGCGTCCAGTTCAAGGTCCACGGCACATCGCTCTACAACTCGATCTTCCGCTACGACAACCAAATGCTCGTCAATCAACACATCTACGGCACCTACGGCTATATCGCCCCGATCCTCCACCTACGCCGCTCATCAGGTTCCGATCTCTTCGAGACATACATGAAAAGCCTCGAACGGGTCTGGATCGACGAGGCATACGAGTACGCACCTTCTCAACGTTGACGCACCTCTACCAATGTCGACAGAAACAGGTCGAGGTTCGAGAGGTCTTGTAGAGCAGCGTCAGGCCCGGCCGCCCGCAGCTCGTCCAGATCATGCACACCCGTGGCAACGGCGATGACCTTCGCCCCACCATCCTGCGCAGCCTTGACGTCCAACGGCGTGTCCCCGATCAGGATGGTCGACTCAGCATCGTATTCCCGCCCGTACTTCGCCGAAGCCTTGTCTTGCGCCACCCGCACTAGATCCGACCTGATCTCCGCATCGGACCCGAACCCGCCCACCTCCATGTCCAACCACCGAGTCAGGTCAAACGGGTCCAACTTCGCCCGAGCGTTCTCCACCACGTTCCCGGTCAGCGCCGACTGGGTGACCGCCTCCACACCGTCCAAGACCCTCAGTGCCTCCACCACCCCCGGCAACACGTACCCGCGACTTGGCAACCCCGGCCCCACCTCTTTCATCGCACTAACCAGGAACGGCCGGAAGCTCTCGATCGTCTCGAACCCACCCGTGTCGATGCCGTTCGCCTCCAACAACGCTCGCATGATCAAGAAGTCTGTCCGCCCATGCGTGACAGGCTGAACCTCGGGAGCACGCCCAGCGATGAGCTTGAACGCCAAGGCGTAGGCGTCCTTGCTGACCCCACCGTTCTCGATCAACGTGTGGTCGACGTCCCACAGCACCAACGCTGTAGGGAACGGATCAGGCAAGCTAGCTCGATCGGCAGTCATGCCCTAAGTTTGGCTTACGCACACGCTCGGCCCGACACGACCTCACCTGTGCCCAGTCCTAAGTTTCTAGGAAGCTCGCGTCTGCGAAGCGCTCGAATCCATATTCTTCGACTGGACTGCTGACCGTCCTTCTCTCTACACGGGAAACATTGCCTTTGTTCTCATATTCAGAAAGACCAAGCGATTTTTGAGCGATCTGCCCGCCGGTCCGTATACGACGGCTGGAGACACGGATATTTTTGCCCCCCGGCGATCCGGCTCCTCCTGTTGATATTAAGCTTTTTTCTCTGATCCGATCTCCTTAAGTTTTTCCAGTATTGCAATCATTTCGTTAAGCGTGCTAGGACCTTCTGTCGCAGCTTCTCGGGGCCGTGGGTCGACGAATACCCTATTGCCGAAATCTCTTCTTAAACTGCTCTTGTCCTCGGATTCAAGTGGGCCTACGAAAGCGTCAAATGTTAAGAGTTGCGCCTGATACTCGTCTGCCCAGGCTGCTTCTTGTCGATGCTTAGAGGATTCTCGACCCAGGTAGGCGCTCAGCACTCCGAAAGGTATAAAAGAAGCGATATGTAGCAAAGAAGTCTGAATGCTGGATGGTGAGTATCCTAAGAGAACGGCAACGCCTGCTAGAGCTCCAACAACTGCTAAAACCGATACGGAAGAATTGCGAAGTCGATTGGCCGTTTGTCGTTCCCGATCTGCTAGCTTTTCGAAATGCCCGGCGATTCCTATGCCACCGGTCTCGCCGGCGGCGGAGCGGGTACTCTCTAATAGTTGATTTGCTTCCTCGTTTTTCTTTGCCAGATTGGACAAAGTTGCCGCAGTAAAAGATCTACCAACAAAACGCTCAATCTTCTCCGTTAAAGAGTCAAACTGGACGTTGGTTAGCGTGTCGATCGACGTTAGCAATGTCAATTCAAATAAGTCAATAATCGAAGTAATGATAGATTGTGCGGATTCAGTGCTGTGAAGTATCGATTCTGTAACTCGTTGCTGGATCTTGGAGTGATTCAAATTATTCGGATCGTCGAGTAATGAGACCGTCGTGCGAATTTCGAAACATGCATCGGAAAGCGAACTTAAATTATTTACGTAGGCGGCCTGCTGCGCTTCGGGCATTTGAATCAGTGGTGGAAAATCTATCGGCGTGTTGAAGTCTTCGATAAAGCGTAGAAAATCTCTAATAAGAGTAGTAAAACCCACCAATGAATTAACTGTTTTCGCATCCAGTCCCGTACTGGTTGGACTCCGTCGAGCATTTAGATATATTTTCCGAGTTGTGGAGTCGATCATCTCTAGGGTGGAGTCGATCAACTTACGCGATTCTCCGCTAACTACCAACATGACCGATCCTTTGTGGAAATTGGCTCTGTAGAATCAAGGCCGCGCCGCCTGCGCGGCGCGGCGCCGTGGGCCTGCTCGGCTTGGCACCGCTGTCCCCATCCATCGCGCCACGGCGCGGCCTCCCGCTTCGCTCACGGCCGCGCGGGCGCGCGGCACGACCCTCATGCTCGCCGGGTGCGCCACACCGCCCAGACAGCACGAGGGTCCGTGCAGAGTACGCCGAGAGTCCGACAAGACCGAGGCTGTCTGCGTCGGGCTCTCGTCCACGCGAGCTGCTCGGTACCAGGGGCACCGCTGCCCCTGGACCCCGGCGAGCCCGCAGCACATTCCGCGCCATACTCGGCGTAGCGCAAAGCCCCCGTAGGCGCGGAACGCACTACGGGGGCGGTGCTCGTGAGGTGTAGCAGCCGGTGTAGCAACGGGCTCGAACTTGCTCGGACGGTCTCATCCGGTTGACCTGCGGGAACGGACTACTGTGGACCCGCAAAACCACCAAAGCGGCGCCTTGAAAGCGGAAGACGGGCAACCGTCCGGGGGTTCAAATCCCTCCGCCTCCGCTCCCTGACCGATGGGAACGCCGTCGCCCGTGACATCGGGTGACGGCGTCCCGTCGGGTTGAGGCCGGATCACCCGGTCAAGGTTTTGTTCACTCCCAGACGAACAACTCGCGAGCATCCGTTGCCAACGGCGGGTGCCACTCGCACTTCGCCGAGATCCCCTGCTGTTCGTAGAAGGCAACAAGGTTGTTGCACTCGTAGACGTGGTAGGTCCCGTGGGAGACCCACGTCGCCAGGGCGGACATCTCGCCGGTCGCCCGCGTGTCGCCTGTTTCGGTTGCCGCGTAGGCGGTTCCGCCTGCGACGCCGAACATCGCGAGTGCGGCGATGGTCACCGAGACGGCCTTCTTCGCCATTCTTGTCGTTGTCATTGCGCTTTGCTCCCCAGATGATGCGAATTGTTGTTCCGGGGCATCGGACACCGGGTTTGACAAATGGTGTTCGATGTATTTCCCCGACTCGAACCTAACAGAGCCCGCCGGTGTCACTGCTGAGGCACAGAGGTGAAAAATCATTCCGGGACACTCACGGACAGTCATGGTTCTGGCCCATCGGAGTGGAGTGCCGCATGGGGCGCGGGAGCTGCCCCACTTGTCGTGGCACGCACTGTGCCGCCCGTGGTACGTGCCGCAGCCTGGGTGGAGTGCGACGGAGGGGTGACGAGGCCGCTGGTGAGGATGCCTGGCACCCCTTCGGTGCCGCCCGAGGGCGCCGATGGCCTTGAGGACGTCGTTGTCGATGTCGCCGAGGACGGTTCCGGTGCCGCCGAGGGTGTTCACCGTGCCCACCGGTCATGGTGACCAGGTCGTTGTTCGCGGTTCCGGTGAGGATTTGCCCGCCGGGGACGCCCGTCGTGCAGGTGGTGGTGTCACCGGAGCTGTTGGAGGCCCGGGCGCAGCCGACCGGGTCGGCCAGCGCCTTGGCGGGCAGGGCCTCGGCGAACCCGACCGCCGTGCCCGATCCGATCAGGCCACGACCGATTCGACGAGCTGCACCGCGTGGATCAGGTGTCGAGGCCCCAGGACAGGCCCATCCGGTACGCCGCACACACGTTCACGTCGAGGATGTAGGCGCCCGCCGTTCCGCACTGGCCGGTTCCCGTGCCCGGGTCGACCGGTTGGCCGTGACCCATGCCGGTGATGGTGTGCGTTTCGACCACCGTCCGCCCGCTGGTGTCGCGGTAGCCCGCGTGCGGGAACCCGCCGACCGCGTCGGTGAACGACGGGGTGGGCGGGATGCCGTGCAGGGCGGTCCACTGATCCACGATTTCCTGCTGGTTCAGCGGTGCCACCGTGTGGTCCGCCGTGCCGTGCCACACGCTGACCGTCGGCCACGGGCCCGGGTGCCCCGATACCTTGGCCGCCCACTGGGCCGGGGTGAGGTCCTTGCCCGGGTTCATGCAGGAGAACGCGTCGACCACCGAGGTGGCGCAGCCGAATGGCAGGCCTGCGACGATGCCGCCGCCCGCGAACAGGTCCGGGTAGGTGGCCAGCACCACCGAGGTCATCGCGCCGCCGCCGGACAGGCCGGTGGCGTACGCCGTGCCCGCGCCGTCCGCCTTGGCGCGGCGGACCATCTGGGCGATGGACTCCGCTTCGCCCCGGCCGCGGGTGGTGTCGGTGGGCTGGAACCAGTTGAAGCACCGGTTGAGGTTGTTGGCCTGCTGCTGTTCCGGCAGCACCACGGTGAACTTCCACCGGTCCGCCAGGTGGACCCAGCCCGTGCCGGTCCCGTAGGCAGCGGCCGTCTGGGTGCAGCCGTGCATCGCGACCACCACCGGCCGCCCGGCGGGGAGGTCGTCGGGTTGGTAGCGGTACATCTTGAGGGCGCCCGGGTTGGTCCCGAAACCCGTGACCTGGCTGATCGCCGCCGCTGCGCGGGCGGGTGTCGTCCCCACGAGCAAGCCTGCCAGCAGGGTGAGCACGATCGACACTGACCGCATTCCGACCACCTTCCGTCGTGGTACCGATCGCTCGACGGTAGGTGCGGGTGCGGGGGCGGCCCATGGTGGCGCGCTCCACATTCGGTTCGGGCTTTGTGTGGTCGCGGCGCATGTCAGTCGTCCGCCCGGCCGGAATCCCTTCTGCCGCAGCGGAACTCCCACCTGTCCCGCGCGCCTCGGGTGACCTCGCCACCCGGTGCGGCCTCGGCTAGCCGACCGGTGTTCTGGAGGTGACGACGTCCAACAGGTGGTGGGGGATTCGCGACTCCGCCGCCAGCAGGTCGGGGGGGAGGAGTTCGACGGCGCGGGGCAGCAGGGAGGGCTGCTCCACCGACAGCACCGTGCCCGGCTCGCGCCTGCGCCAGCCCCGGGTGGAGATGGTCGTCATCGCGTTGCGGTAGGTGACGTCGCGCATGGTGCCGAGTTGGCGGGCGCGGTAGAGGAGCGCTTGGAGGCTGACGCCCCAGGTTTCCTTGAGCTTGGCGAGGCGGGGCCAGTCGGCGCGGGTGGGGAGGAGGTCGGCGATCTGGGCGCGGGGCATCAGGAACTCGGCGGCGAAGCGGTTGGCCTGGTTCTCGACGATGTTGTTGCCCGGTTCCTCGTCGGTGTGCATGACCAGGTGGCCGAGTTCGTGGGCGACGTCGAAGCGCTGGCGGTAGTAGTCGTCCTTGGCCGGGTTGAGCAGGACCAGGGGGCGGTCCGCGCGGGAGACCGAGTAGGCGTCGACCGAGGCGGACTGCGGTGGGGTGAACACGACCAGGACGCCGTTGTTCTCCGCCGCGCGCACGGTGTGCGGGATGGGGCCCTCCGGCAGGCCCCACTCGGCGCGCAGCTCGGCGGCGGCGCGTTCGGGGGTGTCGTCGGCGCAGTCCGCGCCGACCGGGCGGACCGGGAGGCGGACCGGGGGGAAGTCGACGTGGCGCTCCAGCACCCGGCTGACCTCGGCCACGACCTGCACGTACGCCTCGGCCTGGTCGCGGGCGAGCTGGGTGGTGGAGCGCAGCGAGCGGAAGTGCGCCGTCGCCGGGGTGTGCGGGCTGCCGTCGGGCAGGAAGAAGGACGGGCTGACGCTCAGCGCCATGGCCAGCTTGGCCACCGTGGCGGCCGAGGGCTTCTTGCCGCCGGACTCGTAGAAGCTGATCGCCGCCGGGGTCAGCTCGACGGCGGCGGCGAGCGCGTTCTTGCGCAACCCGGCCAGCCGCCTGCCCATCGTCAGCCGTGACCCGTCGAACAACGCGGCGACATCGGCAAGGTTCCCGCTCGTCATTCCCCTGTTCCCGCGACCCGCTTGAGCTGGACCTCGGCGTCGGACACCCCCTGCGGTACCGCTCGGGTGCCGACGACCGGCCGAACCATACCGCTGCCGGGTTCGAGCGGCGCGGGCTCCAGCCGCACCCGCCAGGTCCACGGCCTGCCGCCGCCCTCGGTGGTGTGCGGCCTGCCCAGGTGGACCTCCGAGGAGGTCGCGTCGGAGTTGATGGCGTGCGCGACGAACAGCACCGAGTCGTCGATGTCGTCCTCGGTCAGCGAGAACAGCGAGATCTGGTCGGCCGACGGGCGCCGCCCGGCCGCGCGCTGCTTGGTGGGGGTCTTGGACTGCCAGGAGATCCGGTCGACGCCCTCGAACGGGAACGAGGTGATCAGCCAGCTCCACCGGTCGAACCGCCAGCCCGGCGAGCTGTGGTCGTCGGCCCGCTCCACCAGCCCCGGCCGCAGCGACGGCATGGTGTCCAGCTCACCGGAGAGCAGCCCGGCGCCGAGCACGTCGCGCCCGACCCGCTCCTCGTCCGGCGCCACGGAGAAGTCGCCGCAGTGGAAGACCCGGTCGAGCCGGTTGCAGAACAGCTTGTGCGCGGTCAGCCCCAACCACACCTGGTCGTGGCCGGTGGTCGGGTCGTAGTCCAGCGCGGTTCGCCGCGCCGCCGCCGACCACGCCCAACCGATCGCTTCGACGACCCCGGCCCGGCCCAGCGCGGCCAGTGCCGCGTCCTGCTCGCTCATGGTTCGGAATACTACCGATCGCAGTATTCGGCGCGCGAAACTTAACCCGGTGTGTCGGCGGATCACCGCATCGGGTGGCAGGGCGACAGGCGCCCGACTCGCAGGGTTCGAGCGGGAGGGGGCCTCCCGCAAAGCGTTCGCGTGGTCGGTGGTGCCCGGGAACACTGCCTCCCGTGGACATCGAACTGGTCACCGTCGACGAGGCGGACAAGTCCGTGCTGGCCAACCTGGTCCAGTTCTACCAGTACGACTTCTCCGAGATCCGCGACCTCGCCCTGACCCGGCACGGCACGTTCACCTACCGCTACCTCGACCCCTACTTCACCGAGGCGGGCCGGGAAGCCGACTTCATCACCGTCGACGGCCGACTGGCAGGCTTCGCGCTGACCCGGGGGGACGTCGACGACGACGGGTCGTGGAACGTCGCCGAGTTCTTCGTCGCCCGCGGCCACCGCCGCCGGGGCGTGGCGCGGGAATCCGCCCGGCGCCTGTTCGCCCGGCGCCCCGGGTTGTGGACGCTGTCGGTCGACCACAACAACCGACCGGCCGCGGCCCTGTGGCGCTCCGTCATCGGCGCGGTCGCCGTGGGGCCGGTCGCCGAAACCGACCGGTACCCACCCGATGCGGCGGTCGCGGGCACGCGGTTCCGCTTCTGGGTGGCCGACGCGGGCGAGCGGCCACCGCGGCCTGTGGACACCGAACCCGCGGGGTGAGCCCGAACGATTCGAGCAGCGCGGCCCCGGCGCGCGGGTTCGGCAGCGCCTGCCCGACCGGTCGCCACCGCGTCGGTCAGGCGGATTCGCAGCCGATGCCGTCGCGGTCCGGGTCGAAGCGGTGCCGGTCGGGGCGGCGGACCGGGAAGTCGCGGTCGGGGACGTCGGCGCAGTCCAGGCGCGGTGCGGCGATGGACAGGCACAGCGTCGGGTACGCCGGGTCGCACAGCCGGGGGCGGCTGGTGGTCGCGGTCGTCGGCGGCGGCGCGGTGGTCGGCACGGGCGGCGGAACGGAGGTCGTGGTGGTCTCGGCGGTCGTGCGGGTGGCGGGCCGCGGTTCGGTGGTCCTCGCCGTGGTGCGGGTCGTCGGGCGGGCCGGAACGGTCACCGTCCTGACCGAGGTCACCGTGGACGTCGAGGTGCTGGGAGTGGTGGTGGCGGGCGCCGGGGCGGAGTTGGGTGCCGTGGCCGCGGTCTCCGAGTCCGGTCGCTGGCTGAGGAGGCCGCCGGTCGCGGCCACGGAGAGGGCCACGGCCACCAGGGGCCAGGTCGGCAGGGAACGGATCTTGCGCACGTGTGTTCCTATCCGAATCCGGCCCGGGTTGGTTACCGGCCGGGACCCGATCGTGACGAAACGGGGCAGCGCAGGCGGCCCGGCCGGACCGCCTGCGCTGTTCCCCCAGGCCGGGCCCCAGGACCTCCCCGCCCCGGAACCCGAGCTGGACGCTCCTGTCAGGACAGTTCCCGCCCCCGCGTCTCGGGCAGGCCGAACAGGGCGAAGAACGCCAGCACGTAACCGAGCGCGGCGTACCCCATCGCCGCGCCGATGCCGAGCGGGCCCGCGATGTACCCGATGACCGCCGGGAGCAGCCCGCCGACGCCGCGGCCGAGGTTGTAGGTGAAACCGGGGCCGATCCCGCGCACCGGGCCCGGGTACAGCTCGGCCAGGTAGGCGCCGAACCCGCTGAAGATCGCCGAGTAGCCGAAGCCGAGCGGGAAACCCAGGTACATCACCCAGGTGTTCGCGCTCGGCGGGAGCTGCGTGTACAGGAGGATCAGGACGGCGTTGGTGACGGCGAACAGCCGGATCGTCGGCTTGCGCCCCAGCCGGTCGTTGAACCAACCGCCGCACAGGTAACCGATGAACGCCCCGGAGATGAGGAACGCCAGGTAGCCACCCGTGCCGACGACGGTGAGACCGCGCTGCTTGCTCAGGAACGTGGGGAGCCAGGTCGCGAGGGTGTAGTAGCCGCCCTGGACACCGGTCGTCACCAGCGACATGAACACGGTGGTGCGCAACAGGTCGCCGCGGAAGAGGTCGCGGAGGGAACCGCGGGCCCGGGTGGATTCCGTGTGGATCGGCGCGTCCTCCGTGCCGCGGCGCAGGTAGAACACGAGCAGGGCGGGCAGCGCGCCGGTCAGGAAGAGCACCCGCCAGGCGACGTCCTCGTCGAGGAAGCTGAACAGGGCGGTCTGCACGAGCACCGCCAGGCCCCAGCCCACCGCCCAGGAACTCTGCACCACCGACGCCACCCGGCCGCGGTGGCGCGCGGAGGTGTACTCGGCGATGAGGATCGCGCCGGTCGCCCACTCGCCGCCGAACCCGATCCCCTGCAGGGAGCGGAAGATCAGGAGCAGTTCGTAGTTCGGCGCGAGCCCGCACAGCATCGTGAACACGGCGAAGGTCAGCACCGTGAGCGTCAGCGTGCGGACCCGGCCGATCCGGTCGGCCAGGACCCCCGCGATCACCCCTCCGAGCGCGGAGAACACCAGCGTGGCCGTGCTGAGCAGCCCACCCTGGAACGTGCTGAGCCCGAAGGCCACCGTGATGGCGGGCAGGGCCAGCGGCAGCACCTGGTAGTCGTAGGAGTCGAGGCCGTAGCCCAGGAAGGCGCCGGTGAAGGCGCGACGACCCTTGGCCGGGAGTTCCCGGTACCAGGCCATCCGTTCGCGCGTGCTGGTTGTGCTCATGACCCACCTCGTTCACGCTCGGTTGGTCGAGCCAGTCTGTTGGATTGTTCTACGATCTGACAATGGGGCACATTCGGGTTTAACCTGGATGGACCACTCACGAGGGCGTGGAGGCGGTGGTGGCGGCGGACATCGTCGAACGGCTGGGAGAACTGGTCAGGGACCGGCGGTGGGAACGCAGCAGCGCTGCGGAGATCGCCGCCGCCGCGCTCCGGGACCTGATCATGGAAGGCGCGCTGCGCCCGGGGACCCGCGTCTCCGAGGAGGTGTTCACGGCGCCCCTGGAGGTCTCCCGCAACACCCTCCGCGAAGCGTTCCGCCTGCTCACCCACGAGAAGCTCCTCGAGCACAAGCTCAACCGCGGCGTCTTCGTCCGCACCCTGGCCACCGCGGACGTCGTCGACCTGTTCCTGGTCCGCCGCGTGGTCGAGTGCGCCGCCCTGCCCTTGGCCGACGCCGCGGGCACCGCCCGCATGCTGGCCGCCGTCGAGCACGGCGAAGCCGCGGCCGGGGAAGGCCGCTGGATCGACGTCGGCACCGCCAACATCCGCTTCCACCAGGCCATCGCCGCCCTGTCCGGCAGCCCCCGCATCGACGAGCTGATGCGCCAGGTCGCCGCCGAACTCCGCCTCGCCTTCCACGAGATGGGCGACCCGCGCGCCTTCCACGAGGACTACCTGCGCCGCAACCGCGAGATCGTCGACCGCCTGGTCGCGGGCGAGGTGACCGCAGCCCAGGACCTCCTCACCGCCTATCTGCGCGCCTCCGAGGCGGAGATGCTCGCGGCGTTCGCCACCCGGGAGCGCGGTGAGATCCCCACCTCCAAACCGGGTGCCTGAGCGCGCCCCGGCCTAGGGTTCCCCCGTGCGGATGATGGGATGTCACCGATGACGTTCTGGGAGTCAGTGCTCGTCCTGCTCGCGGGCGTCTTCGCGGGCGGGATCAACGTCGTGGTCGGCTCCGGGACGCTGGTGACCTTCCCGGTCCTGCTCGCCGTCGGCTACCCGCCGATCGTCGCGAACGTGTCGAACACCCTCGGGCTCATCCCCGGATCGATCACCGGCGCCATCGGCTACCGCGCCGAACTGGCCGACCAGGGGGACCGCCTGCTCCGGTTCGGCGCCGCCTCGCTCCTCGGCGGTGTGCTGGGCGCGGTCCTGCTGCTCAAGCTGCCCGCGGCCGCGTTCGAGGGGATCGTCCCGGCCCTGATCGTCGTCGCCCTGGTCCTGGTGGTCCTGCAACCGCGCCTGTCCCGGGCCCTGGCCGCCCGCCGAACCACCACCGCCCCCGCCCACGGCGGCCCGCTGCTGTGGTTCGGCGTGTTCCTGACCGGTGTGTACGGCGGCTACTTCGGCGCCGCGCAGGGGATCATCCTGCTGGGGCTCATGGGCATCCTGATGACCGAGTCCCTGCAACGGCTCAACGCGGTGAAGAACGTGCTGGCCGCACTGGTGAACGCGGTCTCCGGGATCATCTTCGTCGTGGTGGCCGACGTGGCGTGGCTGCCGGTGCTCCTGATCGCCGTCGGCTCCACGGTGGGCGGTTTCATCGGGGCGAAGGTGGGCCGCAGGCTGTCGCCGACGCTGCTGCGCGGGATCATCGTGGTGGTCGGCCTCGCCGCCATCGCCAAGATCATCCTAGGCTGACCCGCGGTCCTCCATCTGCCGCTGTTCTTCACCCCACCGCTGCCCTTCCCTTCACCCGTCCGGGTTCGGGGTTGTCCACAGGCAAGATCCACATCGGCCTCGCGCGGCCCCTGCGGCGGTAGAATGGCCTCGGGGCCGCCCCCCAGGGAGCGGTGGGGGATGGTTTGGTGGGGATTGCGCGCGAGCGAGATCGACTTCGGTTCGGGTGGGGCCTGGGCGGTCAGGTCCGGGGGAAGGTGCGGGCGGCTTCCAGGAACTGGTCGTTCTCCTCCGGGGTGCTGATGGTGACCCGGGCGCCGTCGCCGGGGAAGGCGCGGACGACGATCTTGTGCTCCATGCAGTGCTCGTTGAAGGCCTGGGTGCGGTCGGCCAGCGGGAGCCAGACGAAGTTGGCCTGGGTCGGGGGGACGTCGTAGCCCAGGGCCAGGAGTTCGGTGCGGACCCGGGTGCGCTCGGCGACGATGTCGCGGCAGCGGGCCAGCAGTTCGTCCTCGGCGCGCAGCGACGCCAGGGCCGCCGCCTGGGCCAAGGCGTTCACGCCGAAGGGGACGAACACCTTGCGGACCACCTCGATCACCGCGGGCGGGGCCACCAGGTAGCCGACGCGCAGGCCCGCCAGGCCGTACGCCTTGGAGAAGGTGCGCAGGACCGCCACGTTGTCCCGGCCCGCCGCCCACGCGGCCTTGGCCAGCTCCACGCCGTCCGGGACGGACTCGTCGTCGACGAACTCGCGGTAGGCCTCGTCGATCACCACGAGGGCGTCGGCGGGGGCCGCGGCGATGAAGCGGTCCAGCTCCGCCGCGGTGAGGGCGGTGCCGGTGGGGTTGTTCGGGGTGCAGACGAAGACGAGGCGGGTGCGCGGGGTGATCGCCGCGACCATCGCGTCGACGTCCAGAGCGTGGTCGGGGGTCAGCGGGACGCGGACCTGCTGGGCGCCCACCACCTGGGTGATGATCGGGTACGCCTCGAACGAGCGCCACGGGAACACGACCTCGTCCTCGGCCGTGCAGGTGGCCTGGATGAGCTGCTGGCACAGGGTGACCGAGCCGCAGCCGACCGAGACGTGCGACCCGGGGACGTCGAGCCGGGCCGACAGGGCCGCCACCAGCTCCGCCGCCCCGCTGTCGGGGTAGCGGTTGACCTGCCCGGCGGCCTTGGCGATGGCGGCGACGACGCTGGGCAGCGGGCCCAGGGACACCTCGTTGCTGGCCAGCTTGACCGCCCCGGGCACGCTGCGCCCCGGCACGTACCCCGGGATCGAGGCAAGGTCGGCGCGGGTTCGCACGGTCATCGGGGCTCCTCGTCGAGTCGGCTGCAGCGGCAACCTATCCCGCTCTGCGCGCGTACGGCAGCACCGGCCGTCCGCCGTGGGCGAAAATTGTGCGGAGCGGACGAACCCACCGACGGGTGATCACGCGTCCGGGTGAGCGGCCGATCACGTTGACGGGCGTTCACCCCGCCGTGGTTGGGTGTGTCATGGCCCAGACCCGCACAGAGGAAATCCGGCTCGCCGACGACCGCGCCCTGCGGTTGACCTGCGCCGAGCCCGACGGGGTGGTGCGCGGCGGTCTGGTCGTGCTGCCCGAGGCGCGCGGGGTGACCGACGCGGTGCGCGGCATGGTGGCCGGGCTGGCCGCCGAGGGGTGGCTGGTCGCGGTACCGCACCTGCACGACGGCGACGACCACGAACTCGACCACGACACCGCCCGCGACTCCCTCAGCGCCCTGTCCGGCGACTCGGTCCTGGCCGCCGCCGACGGCGCCTTCTCCTGGCTGACCGGGCACGGCGTCACCACCGACCGGACCGGCGTCATCGGCTTCGAACTCGGCGGCGCGGCCGCCCTGGTGGTGGCCGCCCGGCGCGACGTCGGCGCCGCCGTCACGGTTGCGGGCGGCGGTATCCTCGAGCCGCTCTCCGACGGGCTGCCCGCGCTCGTCGAGGTCGCGGGCGAGCTGCGCTGCCCGTGGCTGGGGCTCTACCGCGAGGAGGGCGACGACATCACCGCCGAACAGGTCGAGAAGCTGCGCGACGCCGCGGGCACGGCCCCGGTCGCCACGGACGTGGTCCGGTTCGCCTTCCACTCCACGTACGAGGCGTGGCAGCGCGCCCTGAACTGGTTCGACGCGCACCTGCGCTGATGGTGGCGACCCTCACCGAGGTCGAGTTCGACCTCACCTGGGAGGCCCTGGGCCTCGGCGAACGCCCGTACCCGATCGACGTGCCCAGCTTCGGCACCACCACCGCCGAGCGTGAGGAACTGCGGATCGGCGTGATCGGCAGCCTCACCGCGAAGAACCTGCACGACGGCCGCGAACTCGACCGCGAGCTGGAGGACCACCTGGTCCTGCTGGCGCGCAACGACTTCAGCCTCGACGGCCTGCTGTCGGTGGGGGTGCCGCTGCGGGTGCTCGGCGTCGGCCAGGGCAGCCGGTCGGCGCTGGCGGTCCAGGCGGGCGGTGAGGTCCGGGTCGGCGCGGCGGGCCCCGGCGGGGTCGTGGCGGAGGTCGCCGGGATGCTGCCGGAGGTCCCCGCGGGCCCCGGCAACCCGGTCACCCTGCCCAAGCGGGTCTTCCACGATGCGATCGACGCCTACGCCGCCGGTGGCTTCGCCAACCTGGAGCACGCCCTCAACCGCGGCGGGGTGAGCGGCCGCGACCTGCGCACGGTCACCACCCTGGTGGAGAGCGCCCGCTCCGGCGGCGGCCAGGTCGCGGCGAACGCGGTCGACCGCGTGGGCAGGCGCACCCGCACGCCGGTGCTCAACTGGTTCGACACCTCGGCGGGCCGGTACCTGGTGCTGACCTCGCCGCAGCCGGACGGCTCGGACTGGCTGACCATCGGCCCGGTCGACCCCCAGCGCCTGGCGGGCCGCATCCGCGACCTGGTCGACGGCGTCCGGGCCTGATCCCCGGACGCCGCCGCGGCCTCACACCGCCAGTTCGACCCGGAGTTCCGGCTCGGTCTTCGCCACGACCTCGTCGACCGCCACCCCCGGCGCGCACTCGCGCAGCACCAGGCCGTCGGGGGTCACGTCGATCACCGCCAGGTCGGTGATGATCCGCTGCGCCACCCGCAGGCCGGTCAGCGGCAGCGAGCACTCGTCGACGACCTTGAACGAGCCGTCGCGGGCGGTGTGCTCCATCAGCACGATGACCCGCTTGGCGCCGTGCACCAGGTCCATCGCCCCGCCCATGCCCTTGACCATCTTGCCCGGGATCATCCAGTTCGCGATGTCCCCGGCCCGCGACACCTGCATGGCCCCCAGGATCGCGGCGTCGACCTTGCCGCCGCGGATCATGCCGAACGACAGCGCCGAGTCGAAGAACGAGGCGCCCCGGCGGACGGTGACCGTCTCCTTGCCCGCGTTGATCAGGTCCGGTTCCTCGGTCCCGGCCACCGGGTAGGCGCCGACGCCGAGGATGCCGTTCTCCGACTGGAGCACGATCTCGACGTCGTCGGGCACGTAGTTCGGCACCAGCGTCGGCAGGCCGATGCCGAGGTTGACGTAGGAGCCGTCGGACAGCTCCGCGGCCGCCCGCGCGGCCATCTCTTCCCTGGTCAGCGCCATCTCAGGCCCCCCTCGTGGTCCGGCGCTCAATGCGCTTGTCGGCGGCCTGCTCTCGCGTCAGCGCCAGCACCCGCTGCACGAAGATTCCGGGCAGGTGCACGTCGTCCGGGGCGATCTCGCCGGGGTCCACCAGCTCCTCCACCTCGGCGATGCCCACCCGGCCCGCCATGGCGCACAGCGGGTTGAAGTTGCGCGCCGAGTCGCGGAACACCAGGTTCCCGTGCCGGTCGCCCTTCCAAGCCCGCACCAGGCCGAAGTCGCAGGTGATGGCCTCCTCCAGCACGTGGTCCACGCCGCCGAACGCGCGCACCTCCTTGGCGGGGGAGGACACGGCCACGGTGCCGTCCGCGGCGTAGCGCCACGGCACCCCGCCGTCGGCGACCTGGGTGCCGACCCCGGTGCGGGTGTAGAACGCCGGGATGCCCGACCCGCCCGCCCGCAGCCGCTCCGCCAGCGTCCCCTGCGGGGTCAGCTCCACCTCCAGCTCACCGGCCAGGTACTGCCGGGCGAACTCCTTGTTCTCGCCGACGTAGGAACTGGTCATCCGGGCGATCCGCCGCTCCCGCAGCAGCAGCCCCAGCCCCCAGTCGTCGACGCCGCAGTTGTTCGACACGACCGACAGACCGGTCACGCCCTTCGCCAGCAGCGCCCCGATCAGCACGCTGGGAATGCCGCAGAGCCCGAACCCGCCGACGGCGAGCGTCGCGTTGTGCGCGACGTCCTCGACCGCCTCGGCCGCGCTGTGGACCACTTTGTCCATGTGTGCCCCTCCTTCTGGGTGTGGCAAGCGCGACTCTAATGCGGCGGCCCGGCCCGCGGAGTGTTCGCCGAAGCCACAGGACCGGGGCCCGGCATGGGCGTGGACACTGTTGCCGTGGTTGACGAGGCGAGCGGCCGCCGGTGGCTGCCCAGCGGTGAGACGACGGTGCGGCTGCTGACGTGGTCGGCCCGGTTGGTGGGGCTGCTGGCCGTGCTGTCGGTGCTCCTGCCCGCCGGTGGCCGCAGGCCGCTGCGCGCCGCCGTGGGCCGCTGGCTCGACCTGCCCGAGGGGGCGGGCATCGCCGCCGGGACCGTGGTGCTGGCCAGCGGTGTGCTGCTGTGGCTGCTGGCGAACGCCCTGCGCAGGCGCAAGCGGCGGGCCTGGCAGGTGGCCGTGGTGGTCACCGCGGCCATCGCCGTGGCCCACCTGGCCTGGCGCCACGGCATCGGCTCCGGGGTCACCGCGCTCGGCCTGTGCGTCGCCCTGCTCGCCACCCGCAAGCACTTCACCGCGGGCGTCGACCCGGTCTACGGCAAGTGGCGGGCCGTCCGCGTCGCCGTGGAACTGCTCGTCGCCGGGTTCCTGGCGGTCTTCGTCATGCTGCGCGGCGCCCCCGCCCGCCTCACCGGCGACGCCGACCTGACCGACACGGGGGTGCACTCGCTGCTCGCGCTCATCGGCGTCAGCGGCCCGGTCCACCCGGTGGCCTGGCTGGACGACCTCACCGCCGCCACCGGCCTGGTCTTCGGCGTCGGCGCGGTCCTGCTCGGCGCCTACTACCTGCTGCGCTCCGCCGAACCCAAACCCGGCCTCGCCCCCGACGACGAGACCGCCCTGCGCGCCCTGCTGGCCAAGCGCGGCCGCGACGACTCCCTCGGCTACTTCGCCCTGCGCCGCGACAAGTCCGTCGTGTTCTCCCCCACCGGCAAGTCGGCGGTCCCCTTCCGGGTCCTCGCGGGCGTGGCCCTCGCCTCCGGCGACCCGCTCGGCGACATCGAGGCCTGGCCCGGCGCCATCGAGCGCTTCCTCGCCGAGTGCCGCGCCCACGCCTGGACCCCCGCCGCCATCGGCTGCTCCGAAAGAGGGGCCACGGTCTGGACCCGCTACGACCTCGACGCCATCGAACTCGGCGACGAGGCCATCGTCGACGTCCCCACCTTCAGCCTCGACGGCCGAGCCATGCGCGGCGTCCGCCAGGCGGTCGCCAAGCTCAAGCGCGCGGGCTACGAGGTCACCGTCCGCCGCAGCGCCGACATCCCCGAAGACGAGCGCGAAGCCCTGGCCACCCTGGCGGAGAAGTGGCGCGGCACCGAAACCGAACGCGGCTTCTCCATGGCCCTCTCCCGCGTCTGCGACCAGGAAGACCCCGACTGCGTCCTGGTCACCGCCACCCGGCAGGGCGAGGTCACAGGCCTCCTCCAATTCGTCCCCTGGGGCCCCGACGGCCTCTCCCTCGACCTCATGCGCCGAGACCGGTCAGTCGGCGACAACGGCCTCAACGAACTGATGATCACCGACCTGCTCACCTCCTGCCGAGCCCTGGGCATCGACCGCGTCTCCCTCAACTTCGCCGTCTTCCGAGCCGCCCTCGAACGCGGCGGCCGCATCGGCGCGGGCCCGGTGGCCCGCCTCTGGGCCCGCGCCCTCAAACTCGGCTCCCGCTGGTGGCAGATCGAGACCCTCTACAAGTTCAACGCCAAGTTCTCCCCCGACTGGGCCCCCCGCTTCCTCGTCTTCCCCGCCGTCCGCGACCTCCCCCGCGTTGCACTGGCCGCCATGGAGGCCGAGGGCTTCGGAGGCCGCCCACCTGCGCTTTTGCGCGCCCTGAACCGTTAAGAGGGGGGCGTTTTGCCACCCGCGGGAGGACCTGTGTAGTCTCTTCTCTCGAGCGGCCTGGGGCCCCGGGAGGCTTCGCCTAGTCTGGTCTATGGCGCCGCACTGCTAATGCGGTTGGGGTTAACTGCCCCTCCCGGGTTCAAATCCCGGAGCCTCCGCTGTACACCTGGTCCGCTGGGTGACAACTGAACACGCACCCGTAGCTCAACGGATAGAGCATCTGACTACGGATCAGAAGGTTAGGGGTTCGAATCCCTTCGGGTGCACCAGCAGAACCGCAGTGAGACCACCGTCGAGCTGCGGTTCTCGCTTTCCCGGGCATCGCTCCTGTGGCTGTGGTCACGTCTTGGGTGTCCGCGCGTCCTTCGTTGCGACACCACGGTCGCTGTCGCCTCGGTTGCAGTGGGTGGGGGCAGGTCGCTCGTCGTCTTCAGTGTGGTGTGGCTGGGGTCGCGGCGACCGTTGGTGTGAAGCGGCGAACCAGGTTGCCATGTCACCCTATCGGTGGTGTTCTGGTTACAAAGTCACATGAAGAATCGTCGGCGGTTCGTTGTTCACCATGTTGAGGGGGATGTGTGAAGCGGCTCATCGCTTTTTCCTGCGCTGTTCTGGTCGCGGGTGGGATTGCGGTCACCGCCGGGCCCGCTGTCGCGGCCGAGGGTCGACGTGTCGACGTGGGTGTTCTGGGTGCCGGGGAGATTGCCGAATGCATCGCGGCGGGATCGACCGTGCCCAACGATGCGATTGTCGACCAATTGCCGGTGAGTCGTCCGGATACTCCGCAGACGGACTTCCAACTGGAGTGCGGTCCGCCCGAAATCGCCGGAGCCCGGCACATCCACGCCGGTCACCCGATCAACAGTGTGTTGTCGTTCCAGGCGTGCTACCAGGCCGCACTGCTGCGTGGGCAGAAGATTCCGCAGCAGTACTCGAGCCTGTACTCGTACCAGACGCCCGGCGGGCCGATCGTCGAAGTCGCGACCGATGACTTCTCCCCGTACATCCTGACGGCCTACACGAAGGGGCCCAACAGTGCGGACTGGGAGAACTGCGCTGCGCACGTGTGATCGGGTCCTGATTTGAAGTTGTTCCTGTGATGCTCGTATCGTCGTTGCTGTTACGCTGATAAGATGGGTGACCTCACAGTCTTCTCCCACTTGTCCGAAACGCAGGCCGGAAAGCTGGAGAGCGAACTGGCGGTGCGCTTGGCGGAATCCGACGAAGTCAACCGGTCACCGGCGCTGGTCTGGCTGAGGAATGACCGGCTCAACGGGGATGCCCAGCTCCAAGGAATTGTGTTGGGGTCACCCGACCTGGCGGATGAGATTGCGCGACACCATCTCCCGAGTCTGTTTCCGGACATCCTGGCGCATCGAGCGGTCCGACACCTGTTGCCGGACTCGCTCGATGCGACCAGGCCGCTGAACACCGGGGCGAACCACCCCCCGCGCGGCTGGCGGCCGGTGCCTGCCATCGGCTTGGCAGCTGAGTGGGCCCGCGCGATGTACGACGGCAGCTTCGGCACGGACCCGCGGGAATCGACTGCCGCCGACCGCGACCACCGGGCGCTCGCCGCCCTTGCCCAGGCGAACGATCTGTACCGAACGCTGTTCGGGGAGAGGTATTCGAGCGTTTCCTGCCTGTCGAGCCCCGACCCGTGGGCTCCGTGGTTCCGAGGGCTTTTCAACACGACCTGGGCCGCCTACGCCGGTCATAGCCGGACGTTGTGGATGCTGACCCTGAGCGACATGGATTGACCGGTGTCCTGCCCGGGGCAACCTCCTCCGGGGAGAACATCCGCTCGACCGCGCTCGTCACCTCGTTCCGTGTTGTCGTCGGGGTCGGGGGAACCGGTGTCAGCTGAGGACCACCAGGTCTTCGGGGTTGTCGGTGGGGAGGGTGGGTTCGGCGGTGACGGTGATGGAGGTGGAGAGCAGGTCGGTGTTGTTCGGAGTGGTCAGGAATGCCGTGTCGGCGGCGTCGCGGCCGGTGGCTATGCGGAGGAGGGATTGGCGGGGGGCCAGGTGGGTGGCGTCGAAGACGTGCCAGCGGTCTTCGATGGCTGCTTCGAAGACGGCGTGGAAGTCCATGGGGGACAGGCCGGGGGCGTAGACGGAGACGAAGCGGGCGGGGACGTCGACGGCTCGGCACAGGGCCACGCACAGGTGGGCGTAGTCGCGGCAGACGCCTTGGGTGAGCAGGAGGGTGTCGACCGCGTCGTCGGTCGGGGCGCTTGAACCGCCTACATAGGACAGGTGTTGGGCGACGTGGGTGACTATGGCTCGGACTTTTTCCGCGTTGTCGGTTTGGGTGCCGATGATGCGGGTGGCGTAGCCGCCGAGGCGGTCGGAGGGGCAGTAGCGGCTCGGGCGCAGGTATTCGATCCGCTCGGCCTCGGTGACGGCGGCCAGTTCGACCTCGGCCACGCCGGTGCCGTACCGGTGTGCCGCCCGGTAGCGCAGGGTCAGGTCGCCGGGGGTCGCGTCAACCACGTGCAGGCGGGTGCCCTGCGGCATCGCCACCACTCGCGGTGGACCCGGCGCGCCTTCGACCAGCAGCTCCTCGTCCCCGGGCGGTCCGGCGGCGGCCACCGACACGGTGACCGGGCCCGACTGCGTCAGGCGCAGCCGTAATTCCACGTCGATTCGGCAGATTTCCAGCATTCCTCCATCATCGGGTAGCAGGCACCTTCCCACCTAGACGCCGCCGCCGTGCGTTGCTGCTGACGTGCTGCGGCGGAGGGATGTGGGGGCAATGGGGTGCCGTTGGTGGGTGGCCGGTGCGGTGGGGTGCACCGGCCGGAGAGCTGCTGTGGTGGGCGAGAAGTGTTGTAGCGGAGGGAAAGCGGTGGCGGTGGGTGGAGGAGCGGTGGCGTGGGTCAGGTGTCGTCCACGGCGGGGATGGCGTCTCGGCCCACCAGGGTTGCTGTGGTTTCGGTGAGGAGGCGGCCGCTGACGTCCGGGTCGCAGGTGAGGCGGGGGAGGCGGGCTCGGATGGCGGCGGGACTGCGTTGGTGGGTGGTGGCCAGGGATCGGATGACTTCGGTGGCGGAATCCGTTGGTGGGTGGGACAGCCAGGCCTCGCGGAGGGCGGTGTCCTCGTCGGGGGTCCAGCGCTGGTTGGCGTTGCCGACCGTGCTGCGGCGGGGGCGGCGGGTCTCGAAGCCCGCGATCGCCGTGAGGGACTGGTGCAGGAGGCGGGCGGACTCGGTGGCGCCGCCCGGGGGGAGGGTGAGGGTGCCCTCGGCGACCCTGGTGCCCGACTCGTCCTCGCCGGTGAGGTCGATGGCGAGGGCGCCTTCGGTGTCGGCGTTGACGGTCAGGGTGTAGGTGATGTTCCGGGCGGTGCTGGTGTACTCCAGGGTGAATGCCATGGGGGAGAAGGTAGGGCGGTTCGCGGGATCGCGCGAAAAGTTGTCCACAGGGTCTTGACAGGGGCCGGGGGCGGCGGTCAGGGGTCCCGGCGGTGGCGACCGACCTCGTGTGGTTCGTCGTCGGTGTCCAACGGGACCGGGGGGCGCTCGCGCTCCTCGCGGAGGATGGTGTCGAGGGTGTGGTTCGCGCGGCGCAGCCGCCAGACCAGGAACACCACGACCGCCGTCGCGGCCAGGAGCCACAGTGCTGTCGTCACCCTGCTCACCGCCTCAGCCGTTACTCACCGGTCCCGTCTGGTACCCCCCAGGTTCCCATTTCATTCACAGGGGCGCACCCGTTCGGCGGCATTTGTTTCCTCCTGGGGACGGATTCCGCCCGTATGGGTGAACTTGATTTACACGCTGTGTATCAGGTGGATCGGACCATGGTTTCGCGGGCGGGCAGCCAGGCCAGCACCGCCGCCACGACCAGGAAGCCGGAGGCGGCGAACGCCAACCGGTAGGAGAAGGCGTCGACGAGCAGGCCCGCCACGACCGGGCCGAGGATGGCGCCCACGTCGGCGGCCATCTGGAAGGTGGCGAGGACCTGTCCGCCGCGGGCGCCGGTGCCGATGACGTCCGCCACGGCGGCCTGCTGCGGGGGCGTCAGCACGCCCGTCCCCAGGCCCGCGACCACCGTGGCCAGCAGGAACTCCGGGACGGTGGTGGTGAACCCCAGCCACACCATCGCGCCCCCGGACACCACGAGCCCGATCAGCACCAGCGGTTTGCGCCCCCACCGGTCCGACAGCCGACCGGACACCACCAGCATCACGACGTTGCCCGCCGCGAACACCGACAGGGCGGTGCCCGCGAACGCGCCGTCGCGCTCCAGCACCTCGACGATGAACAGGGGCATCAGCGACACCCGCACGCCGAACACCGCCCAGCCGTTGGCGAAGCTGGACACGAGGGCCGCCCGGTAGCCGCTCACGCGCAGAGCGGCGCGCAGCGGGAACGTCGGGCCCCGGTCGTCGCCGTGGGCGACCAGGGTGGACCGGCGGAGCAGGAGCCACACGAAGGCGATGGCCACCAGCAGCGAGACCGCGTAGACGAGGAACGGGGCGCGCACCGAGATGGTGATCAGGCTGCCGCCGACCAGCGGGCCCGCCACGTTGCCGAGCAGGAAGCTGGTGCCCCACAGCCCCGAGGCCCGGCCGCGCAGGGTGGGTGGGGTGAGGTGGATCAGCAGGCCGACGCCGGAGACGGTGAACATGGTGGAGCCGGTGCCGCCGAGCGCGCGGAAGACGAGCAGGTGCCAGTACTCGGTGGCGAACGCGCAGGCGCCGGTGGAGACGGCGACGATCAGCAGGCCCCACAGGTACACCCGGCGCTCGCCCAGCCGGGTCACCAGGCGCCCGCCGACCGGGGCGAAGGCCAGCCGGGCGACGGCGAACGCGCTGATCACCACCGAGGCCGCCGTGACGCTCACGTCGAAGCCGCGCGCGAACGTGGGCAGGGCGGGCGCGACCAGGCCGAACCCGATGGCGATGACGAAGTTGGCGACGACCAGGACCCACACCTCGCGGGGCAGGGTCCGCGCCGCCGCGGTCGCCGGTGCCGCGCTCACGCTTCCCACCCTCCAACCCTCGGCCGGGGAAACTATATGCCCCGATCGGCCCGTGGACTGTCACGACGGGTGTGGTTGGGGGTACCTGGCAGGAGTCATCCCCCGAATGAAGGAACCCCACGATGTCGGAACCTGTCGAGACCATCGAGGTCATCTCCGTGCTCGCCAAGCTGGCCGAGGCCGAGCGGGACGCCCGTGAGCTGTCCACGGACGAGTCCTACCGCGCGGGCCAGGCCGCCGGGTTGGAGCTGGCCCAGCGCATCGTGCGCGAGCTGGCCGGGCTGCCGGTCGAAGCCGACTCCAGCCGGGTCTGAGCGGCTCTGGCCGTCCGGGGCGGGCGTCCCCCGAAGCCCGCCCCGGGCCGGTCAGCCGACGTCGCGCCCGCGGAAGGCGGCGAGCCCGGCGGCAGCGGTGAACACCCCGATCGCGGTCAGCCACACCAGCGGTGCCGCCGACACCGCCGGACCCGGGACCTTGGGCACGTGGGTGAACGGCGAGACGTCGAGCACGGCCTGGCCCGCGTTCAGCGCGGGCCCGAACAGCCCGATGCCGACGACGACCCCGACCACGGCCCAGGACCCCGCCGCGGAGAGGGTCGGCAGCAGCCCGAACAGCAGCGCGGCCACCCCGGCGACGACCCACACCGCGGGCAGTTGCGCGATCGCCCCACCCACCGCGTGCCCGAGCTGGGTGCCGAGGTTCCCGGCGCGCAGGCCGTGCGCGAGCCCGGTGCCGAGCCCGGCGACGGTGAGCAGCAGCGCCGACCCGAGCAGTGCGAACACCAGGTGCGCGCCCATCCAGGCGGTCCGGCCGACCCCGGCCGCGAGCACCGGTTCGGCGCGCCCGCCGGTCTCCTCGGTGCGCAGCCGCAGCGCGACCAGGACGGCGTAGACCGCGACGACCATGCCGAACACGCTGCCGATCAACGCCAGGTAGGTGTCGACGATGCCCTGCGCGCCGCCCATCCGCTCGAAGATCCCGCGCACCTGCTCGCTGTCGCCGACCAGGCCGCCGATGCCGTCGGCGATGGAGCCGAAGACGGCGCCGATGACCGCCATGGCCACGGTCCAGCCGATCAGCGCGCCGCGCTGCAACCGCCAGGCCAGGCCGAGCGGTCCGCGCAGCGAGGGGGGCGCGGTCGGCGGTCCGGGCCGCGTGGGCAGCAGGCCCGCGCCCAGGTCGCGGCGGGGGAGCAGCAGGTACCCGCCGGTGCCCACGGCCACCGCCGCGACCAGCGGGATGAACAGCACCCACGGCCGTTCCCCGGCGAACGGTCGGGCCAGTTGCGTCCAGGACAGCGGTGAGAGCCAGGACAGCCAGGACGCACCCGGGCTGGAGTCGCCGACCGCGCGGAGCAGGAACGCCACGCCGAGGACCCCGCCCGCCAGCCCGTTGGCCGACCGCGAGTACTCGGTGAGCTGCGCGGTCACCGCGGCGACGGCGGTGAACGCCAGCCCGGCGCCCGCCATGCCCGCGCCGAAGGTGAGCGAGCCCGCCGCGGGCAGCCCGGCGCCGATCAGGGTGACCGCCTGCACCGCGCCGACCAGCGCGCTGGTGCCCGCCGCGACGGTGACCGCCGCGGTCAGCGCCGCGTACCGCCCGACCACCGCGGACCCGAGCAGCTCCAGCCGCCCGCTGTCCTCCTCGGCGCGGGTGTGCCGGGTGACGGTGAAGGCGGCCACCAGGCCCAGGAACAGGGCGAGGAACACGCCGTAGCGCCAGGCGGTGAACCCGCCGGGCGTGGTCAGGTCGAACGCCTTGCCGTAGATCACCGCGATGGACGGGTTGCCGCCGCTGCTCGCGTTGAGCGTCGCGCGGGAGGCGGCGTCGGGGTACAGGCCCTCGTACGTCGAGACGGTGCCCACCGGGAGGAACCCGAGCAGCAGCACCCAGAGGGGGAGCAGGACCCGGTCGCGGCGCAGGGCGAGCCGGATCAGCGCACCGGTCCCGGTCATCGGCCGGATTCCTGGTAGTGGCGGAGGAACAGCTCCTCCAGGGTCGGCGGTTGGCTGGTCAGCGACTTCACCCCGGCCGCGGTCAGCGCGCGCAGCGCCCGGTCGAGGTCGGAGGTGTCGACGTCGAAGCGGACCCGGTTGCCCTCGGCCTTGAGGTCGTGCACGCCGGGCAGCTCGCCGATGCCGTCCGGCGGGCCGCTGAGGTCGGCGGTGATGCTGGTGCGGGTCAGGTGGCGCAGGTCGGCGAGCGTGCCGGTCTCCACCGCGCGGCCCGCGCGGATGATGCTGACGCGGTCGCAGAGGGTTTCCACCTCGGCGAGGATGTGGCTGGAGAGCAGCACGGTGCGGCCGCGGTCGCGCTCCTCGGCGACGCACCGCTGGAACACCGACTCCATCAGCGGGTCGAGCCCGGAGGTGGGTTCGTCGAGGACGAGCAGGTCGACGTCGGAGGCCAGGGCGGCGACGAGGGCGACCTTCTGCCGGTTGCCCTTGGAGTAGGTGCGGCCCTTCTTGCGCGGGTCGAGGTCGAAGCGGTCCAGCAGCTCGTCGCGGCGGCGCCGGTCGAGGCCGCCGCGGAGCCTGCCGAGCAGGTCGATGACCTCGCCGCCGGAGAGGTTGGGCCAGAGCGAGACGTCGCCGGGGACGTAGGCGAGCCTGCGGTGCAGCTCGGTGGCGTCGCGCCACGGGTCGCCGCCGAGCAGGGAGACCTCGCCCGCGTCCGCGCGCAGCAGGCCCAGCAGCACCCTGATGGTGGTCGACTTCCCGGAGCCGTTGGGGCCCAGGAAGCCGTGCACCTCCCCCGTCCGCACCGACAGGTCGAGACCGTCGAGCGCGCGGGTCCGGCCGAACGACTTGACCAGGCCGGACACCGAAATTGCCGTTGTCATGATTCACAACGTACTCGGTTTTCACAACTTTGTGAACGTTTTGAAGGGGATAAGGTAGGCTGATGGGGTGAGCGAAGACGCGGTGGCCCGGTTCGTCGAGCGCCTCGCCCTGCTGATGGCCGAGGCGGGCATGGCGCGGATGCCCGCGCGCGTGTTCGGCCGCCTCCTGGTGACCGACTCCGGGCGGCTGACGGCACCGGAACTCGCCGCCGCCCTGCAGGTCAGCCCGGCGGCGATCTCCGGCGCGGTGCGCTACCTCGACCAGGTCGGACTGGTGACCAAGGGGCGGGTGCCGGGGGAGCGGCGCGACCACTACCAGGTCGGCGACGGGGCCTGGGTGGAGGCGATCGTCAACCGGGACAAGCTGCTGGTGACCTGGGCGTCGACGATGGCCGAAGGGGTCGGGGTGCTCGGCCCGGGGACCCCGGCGGGGGAGCGGATGGCGCAGTCGGCCCGGTTCTTCGACTTCCTGCAGCGGGAGATGGTGGACCTGATCGACCGGTGGCGGGCCGAGGAGGCCGCGCGGTCGTGATCAGCTCGCGGCCTGCTCGCCGCACGCGCGCGGTCCAGCGGGCTGACCGTGATCCACGACCTGCCGTCCGGTTCGGACCCGATGACCGCCTGGTGGCGGCTGTCGTCGGCGCGGTCGAACCAGCGGGTGGCGGCGCGTGCTGACGCCGACATGGCCGTCCGCCTCCTGGCGGAGCAGGACGGTGTGGCCGTCGCGCCGGGCGGCTTCACACTTCGGCGCGGGTGGCGCCTGCAGTGAGCTGCACCCCCGACCACGACTGTCGGCGAGGACACGTGCCCCGACTCCCCCGGGACGAGCGGACCGCCCAGACCCGCGCCGACCTGCTGACCGCCGCGGCCCGCGTGTTCGCCCGGCGTGGCTACGCGGGCGCCACCCCGGCCGAGGGCTGAGGGGGGTCAGCCGCCAGGACAGGTGCTGTCGCCGCCGCTGTGCTCCTGGCACACCCCGGGGCCTGCCGGGTCGAACGCTGGCCCCGGGGCGGACGGGCGGCTGCCGAGCCACACCAGCAGGACGACGACAAGGGAGGTTGTGAAGAACCCGGCGAACCCGCTGCGGCGCAACCGCACGGCCAGCACCAGGCCCGCCGCCGAACCGCCGACGCCCACCCAGAAGGCGGTGAGCAGCCACCCCCTGCCCTTCTCCCACTCCGTGGGTTCGCCGCCGAACAGGTGGATCGACTCGCCCACGCCCAGCAGTGCCAACCAGGGCACACCGATGAGGACGCCGGTGGTGAGCAACGCCAGCAGCAGGTGCGGCCACACCCGCTCGGTTTCCACTTCACCCATTCGACCAGTCTGACCGAGCGGTGCCCTCGCCAGGACCCGTTCCGGACAACGGAAGCGGCCGGTGTTCTCGAAGCTTCGAGAACACCGGCCGCTTCTGCGGGACCTCAGACGAGCGCGGGTTCCCTGGTCTCCTGGTCCAGCAGCGGCGGGGTGCTGGGGGCGTTCAGGACCTCGTCGTCCAGCAGGTCCTCCGAGCGGGCCACCAGGACCGGGACGGTGATCTGGCCCGCGACGTTGGTGGCGGTGCGGATCATGTCCAGGATCGGGTCGATGCCGAAGACGATCGCCACGCCGGTCGCCACGACCTCCGGGGGGAGGCCGATGGTGCTCAGGGTCAGCGTCAGCATGGTGAACCAGCCGGTCGTGCCCGCCGTGGCGAACGCGCCGAACACGGCCACGGCGACGATGCCCGCGTACTGCCAGAAGCTCAGCGAGACCCCGAACAGGTTGGCGATGAAGATGGTGCCGATCGCCGGGTAGAGGGCGGCGCACCCGTCCATCTTCGTGGTGGTGCCCAGCGGGACGGCGAAACCGGCGTAACCGGGTTCCACACCCAGGTTGACGGCCGTCTGCCTGCTCAGCGGCAGCGTCGCGCCGGAGGAGCGGGAGACGAAGGCGAACTGCAACGCGGTCCAGGCCTTGCCGAAGAACTTCACCGGGCTCACCCGGCCGACGGTGCGCAGCAGGATCGGGTAGACCACGAACAGGACCAGGAGCGCGGCCACGTACACCGCCGCGATGAGCGAGAGCAGCGGCTTGACGAACTGGTTGCCGTAGGTGGCGAAGGCGGTGCCGATCAGGCCCAGGACGCCGAGCGGGGCGAGGCGGATGATCCAGCCCAGCAGCTTCTGGATGATGTCGAACGCCGAGCGGTTGAACGCGACGAACGGGGCGGCCTTCTCGCCCAGGGTGTAGGTGGCGATGCCGACCAGGACGGCCACGAACACCACCTGCAGGATCTCGCCCTCGGTGAAGGCCGAGAAGATGTTGCTCGGCACCAGGCCGTTGAGCACGGTCAGCCAGTCACCCTGCGCGCGGTCGGCCAGCTTCTCCACGGTGGCCGCGCTCGGCTCGACGTCGACCCCCTTGCCCGCGCCGCTGACCAGGCCGACGGCGATGCCGATCAGCACCGCGATCAGCGAGGTGATGCCGAACCACAGCAGCGTCTTGCCGCCGAGCCGGGCGGCGGTGCGCGGGCCGCCGAGGCCGCGCAGGCTGTTGATGCCGACCACGATCGAGGTGAAGACCAGCGGGATGACGGTGAACTGCAACAGGCTGGTGAACACGTCACCGATGGTCTTCAGCGTGGTCGTCAGCCAGGCGGTGTCGGTCTGCTCGGCGACGAAGCCGAGGACCGCGCCGAGCACGAGGCCCGCGAGGACCGCCAGGCCGAAGTACAGGCTGCGCCGGGAGCCGGATCGCGGCTCCCGGGTCGCCGCCGTGGGCACGTCTGTGGACATGGGTGCTCCCAGGGGAGGGGTGACAGGGGTGAGGTGGGCTGGTCTGATTCAGCGCGGACAGGGCTCAGCGCGGACAGAGCGAGCTGGCCTGCCGCCGCAGATCGACGTGCAGGCGCTCGGTCAGCGCGGTCCCCGGGGAAGTCCTCATCACCGTGAGCCAACCAGTTGCCCGGTGAATTACTTCCGCCGAGCGGCCGAGACTGTTGTCACTCCCACCAAGTGGAACACCGCAGGTCGCCGAGTTCCGCGACTGGGCGCGGCGAACTCAGCGCACGAATCCGTCAGGCGGAAGTCGCCTGGGGTCCCCCGGCAGCGAGGGCACTCGTCACACCGGGTCGGCTCGCCACTCGAGGTCTTCCGGGAGGGCATCGTGACGCTGCAGGACTTCGGGATCGGCGTGGCGGGCGAACCACTCCACTCGACCATGTGATCCGCGTCGAACGCCGATCGCTGTGGCGTGGTTGCGGCCATCAGCGCCTGCTGTGGTCAACTCCTCTTCCAGGTGCACTTCCACGAGCGACAGGGCATCCATTTCCGAGGGGGTCGCGCCCGGAGTGCGGTTCATCGCATCCAGGTACTCCGTGAGCAGGTCGGTGGGCAGGCTCAACCGTGGTCGCAGGGCAAGCGCGCTGTCGCGGTATGCGGTGACAACGTAGTTGCCCGGTTTATGTCCTTCTTGGACAGTGAAGCCGCGAGCCCTGAGGTGGTCGACCAATACCACCCCAGGGCTGTTGCGCGAGTTTTCCACACCCTCAGACTAGCACTGGGCGGACGCCGGGTAAGCGGTGATGATGTCGCTGGTGTTCGCGCCCTTGAACACGGAGATCTGCTTGACGATCTGTGTGCGCACCACCTGGCCGTTGCTCGTGTTGATCAGGTAGATGAGCCGCGATCGACAATCCTTGCCGCCGCCCGCGTCTCCCCAGGCATCCGGGTCCTTGGCGATGGAATCCATCGAGAGGTCTGCGATGTCACGCCAGTTCTGGTTGGTGCCCGCCGCCATCCGTTCGAAATCGCCCAGGTGCCGCCACAGGATGTGCCGATAGCCCCAGCTGGGTGTGCTGCTGTGCAGTGGCCCCCCGCAGCGCAGGGTCCACAACCTTCGAGAGGTGCCGCTGAAGGTTCGCACCACCTTATTCTCTTCGGTGCTGTTGCCGCAGGCCCCCCACGGCGGAGCGGCCAGCGTTCCCGCTGGACCGGGCACGCCCGTCGGCTCGTTCGCCCAGACGAGATCGGACTCGGCGGTCGAGGTCGACGAGGCCAGGACGGGGACGAGCGGTGCGGCCACCGCCGGACTCGTCATCCCCAGAGTGGCGGCCGCTGTCGCCAATGCGGCGATCAGGGCGCGTTGTACTGAAAACATTGATCTCTCCCCAGGATCGGCCCCCTGGGTATTTCGGGGGTCTTCACCGATTCAATCACAAGAGTCGCTGTGTGCCAATCCTGTGTGCGGGTGAGGGATCTCGCTTGTCATCACCGGAATGCCATGTATCCAGCGGAGTCGTCACATTCTGTCGACAGCGTTTAGCATGTCGTCGGGAAAACCTCTTGGCGGGGCGAATCGAATAACGACATCATTGCTATCGCGGTTTTTTCTCATGTTGTCTTCGGGCGACATCGGTCAACAGCGCATTGCTTGTGACCGAAGCCCCTGTCGCCAGGGCGGCACGCGAAGTTCAGCGTGGTGAACAAGCGAGGTGAGATCGTCGCATTGCATTCCCTGTGCGTACGGACTGCGACCGAGTGCACCGCGTCGGGCGTCTGCACCCCGCTGCCCGCAGTGCCGGGCGCGATCACCTCCGAGGTGACGCCACAGCGACGCGGGCGTGGTCGTGAAGCGGGTCAGGTGCGCGCGAGTCCGTCTGGACCCGCGACGCTCACCGTGGCCCGGCACGACGCTGGTCTCGGTCGCGTTGATCGACGCGACCATCCCGCGCTGCCCCTGCACCACCGCCACCGACCCCCGTCCCGGGTGGTCGGACCCCTCCGGTAAGCTCTTCTGCGGAGGATTCGCATAGTGGCCTAGTGCGCACGATTGGAAATCGTGTTGGGTGTTAAAACCCTCGGGGGTTCAAATCCCCCATCCTCCGCCAGCGCGATCCGGACGCCGGTCACCCCCTCGGGGTGACCGGCGTCCCGGCTTTTCAGCTTGCCACGCGGGGGCGGGGTGGGGTGAGGTCGGCGAGGGTGGCGGCGGCCTGGCCCGCGCTCCAGCCCGAGGTGTCGCTGATGGTGGAGCGGCGGACGCGGATGCCGGGGAACATGGCGGCGAACTTGATGTCGACTGCCTGCTGGCGGCGGCCGAGGACGGGGACCAGGCGGGTGTCGCCGGAGGTGGCCTCGGTGGTGGCGGTGGTGAGGCGGGTGCGGATGCGGTGGGCGTAGCCGGTGAGGAAGGCGTGCCGGAAGGCGCGGGTGCGGGCCGGGGTGCGCTTCATCGCCTGGGTGGCCTGGACCTGCAACGAGGTGGACAGGACGGTGGAGATCTCCAGGTCGGTGTGGTGGCCGACCAGGGCGACGCAGCCGAGTTGGGCGTAGAACACGGCGCGGCAGCGGTTGGCGGTGGCCACCGCGTCGACCAGTTGGGCCTTGGGGCCCTGGTAGGGGCCGGTGAGCCAGATGCGGTGGGCGGAGGCGTCCTGGGGGCGGTCGTCGTGCTCCAGGACGGCCTGTTCGAAGGCGTGGCGGGCCATGAGTTCCTGGGCCTTGGTGGACAGGGCCTCCGCCTCGTCGGGGTACGGGGTGGACTCGGCCTTGGCCAGGAGGGCGCGGACGCGGGCCAGGACGCGGCGGTCGACGCCGTGCGCGCCCGGGGTGGTGGTCGTGGGGGTGCCGGGGGCGGGGATGAGGTGCGGGAGTTGCGGCAGGACCATCAGGGCGGCCAGCAGTTCCACGGCCAGGGCCAGGGAGTGCTCGGTGAACTCGGGGGCCGGGCGGTCGGCGACCCCGAGGTCGAGGAGCTGGGTGCGCCAGGTGGGGTGCAGCTCGCGGGTGGCGTAGCGCTCGCCCTCGTGCGCGATGGCGTCCAGGAGCAGGCCGCGGACGGGCTTGGGGGCGACCGCGGCGACGTCGGCGGGCAGCCAGCCGCGGCCCCACAGCAGCTCCAGGGAGTGGGCGAGGGCCATCATCGCGGCGGCGCCCGCGGTGGGCAGGCCGTGGGCTGCCACGTCGCGCACATACGTCGGGACCGGGCGGCGGTCGCCGCCTGCGAGGACGACGGCGGCCTCGGTCAGCCGGGCCGCCAGCACCGCCACCGAGCTCCGGGTCTCTCGATCATATGTTCGCATGGGGGACATGGTGCACCCTCGGTACGACAAAAGCCGTTCAACCCGGGGTTTTCCCTGGTGAACGGCTTGTCCGGGCGTGTCCCCGGTGGGGCCGCGGTGCGGCCCCACCGGTGCGGCGGCTACTCCGGGTCGTCCTCGGCGGCGTGGTCGGCCCGCCCCGGGTTCGGGTCCCGGTCGAGGTCGATCAGCGGGTGGCGCTCGGCGCCCTCCTTGGCCGCGTGCCTGCCGGTCGACTCCCCGGCGCCGTTCTCCGCGGTCGTGTCCTCGGTCGTCACGACATCCCCTTCTCGTCTCCCCTTTTGACAGGGAGCGACATTACCCCTGGTGGGACCGGGTCCACTCGGTGAGAGCGTCCGGTGTGGTCGGCAGCGCGGCCGAGAGCACCTCGGCGCCGCCCGGGGTCACCACCAGGTCGTCCTCGATGCGGACGCCGATGCCGCGCAGTTCCGGCGGGACGGTGAGGTCGTTGGGGTGGAAGTACAGCCCGGGTTCCACGGTGAGTGCCATCCCGACCTCCAACCTGCCCTCGTTGTACGCCGATTCCCTGGCGTTGGCGCAGTCGTGGACGTCGAGGCCCAGCAGGTGCCCGATGCCGCAGCAGATGTAGCGGCGGTGGTGCTGCCCGTCGGCCTCCAGCGACTTGTCGACGGAGGCCGGGAGCAGCCCCCAGTCGTGCAGGCCCTCGGCGAGGACGCGCATGGCCGCGGTGTGGAAGGCGCTGTAGTCGTTGCCGGGGCGCACCTCGGCGATGGCGGCCAGGTGGGCCTCGTGCACGAGGTCGTAGACCTGGCGCTGCGGGCGGCTGAACTCCCCGGAGACGGGGAAGGTGCGGGTGACGTCGGCGGTGTAGAGGGTGTTCACCTCCACCCCGGCGTCGAGCAGCAGGAGGCCGTCCTCGGGGACGGGGCCGTCGCAGCGGGTCCAGTGCAGGATCGGCGCGTGCGGCCCGGCGGCGACGATGGAGGTGTAGCCGGGGCCGTTGCCCTCGGTGCGCGCCCGGCGGTCGAAGGTCCCCTGGAGCCAGCGCTCGCCGCCGCGGCGGACGGCGGTGGGCAGTTCGCGGGCGACGTCGGCGAACCCGAGGACCGTGGCGTCGACGGCCTCGCGCAACTGGTTGATCTCCCAGTCGTCCTTGACGCGGCGCAGTTCGGAGAGGACGGTGCGCAGGTGGGCGCTGTGCTCGCCCACCTGCGCGTCGAGGAACGGGTCGACGCCCTTGGCGGCGAGGACGCCGGGCAGTTGCCCGCGCAGCGACCGCGGCAGCTCCTCCAGGGGGCGGCAGGCGATGCCCAGCGCCTCCGCCCAGTCGGCGAGGCGGGGGACGGCGCCGATCCACAGTTCACCGTCGCGGGAGCTGGCGAAGAAGTCGGCCTCGCCGGGGCCCGCGGGCTCGCGCAGGTGCAGCACGGCGTCGTGCCCGCCCTCGTGCGGGACCATGACCAGCACGGCGCCCTCGGCGTGGCAGCCGGTGAGCCAGGCGAAGTCGCTGTCGGGCCGGAAGGTGTAGTCGGAGTCGTTGGCCCGGACCGGCGCGTGGCCGGACGCGACGGCGATGCGCGCGCCGGGGAAGGCGGCGGAGAGCCTCGCCCGGTGGGCGGCGGCGGCCTCGGCCGCGCCGGGAACGGTGGTGACCCGGCGGTCGGCCTGCCCCCAGTCGTCGCGCACGAAGTCGCGGAAACCTTGCGCTTGCACCAGCTTCGACGGGTCGCGCCGAGCAGGGCGGTCGATCATCCTGGCACCCCTTCACTTCCGATGTGGTGCCAGCTTAGGTCCGCGGTGCCCCGCGCGGGGGCAGGACTCGGCTGCCGTGACCGGGGCGTCCCGGCGTCGCGGGGCTCACCCGTTCGGCCAGGGGATGCTGGTCGGGTGGAAGCGCACGACCTGGGGGTCGTGGTCGCTGGCCTGGTCGGCGAACTCGGCGTTGATGTGGACGACGTCGTAGTCCGGCTTGAGGATGAACGGGCTGGTGAGGATGTGGTCCAGCACCTGGGAGTTGCCCTCGAAGACGTAGCTGTACCGCTCGTTCACCGGGAGGGTGTTGATGAGCGTGCGCAGCGCCCTGCCGTCGGTGAGGCGGGCCAGCGCGGGGGAGAACTGGTAGTCGTTGAAGTCGCCCAGTGCCACCACGTTCGCCAGCGGGTCGACGGCCAGGATCTTTTTGGCGAAGTCGTTCACCAGGGCGGCCTGGGCGGTGCGCTGGGTTTCCGAGCTGCGCACGGGCGGCTGGTTGCGGCCGCTCAGCGGTTGGTCGCCGCCCTTGGAGTTGAAGTGGTTGGCGATGACGAACACCGGCCGGCCGCGGAAGGAGAACTCCCCGACCAGCGGCTTGCGGCTGGAGTTCCAGGCCGGGTCGGCGGGGGCGATGCGGCCGGGGGACACCGACAGCCTGGCCTGGAGCGGGAACCTGCCCTTCACGACCTCGACCGGTGTCGTGGCCGTGCCGCCCGGTCGGTCCACGAAGGACACCCGGGCCGGGTTGAACAGGAAAGCCACCCGGATGTTGCCACCCGGCTGGCCGCCGTCCGCGCCGTCGACCGGGTCGATGAGGCGCCACTGGTAGCGGGGTCCGCCCGCGGCGGCGATGGCGTCGGTGAACCGGGTGAGGGTCTGGTCGGCGGCGACCACGCCGTCGTCGGCGGGACCGGTGTTGTCCTGGATCTCCTCCAGCGACAGGACGTCCGGGGCGGCCAGGTTGGTGACCACGGCCGAGGCCAGGCGGTCGAACTTGGCCTGGGTGTCCACGGGGGACAGGTTCTCCACGTTGTAGGTGGCGATGGCGAGTTCGCCGGTTCGCTTGGCGCGGGTCACCTCGGGCTTGAGCCCGTTGGACTCCAGCTCACCCAGCTCGGTCGCCTGGATGACGTACCCGCCGAAGCTGCTGAAGTCGACCGGCCCCGCCGTGGTGCCGGACAGCACGTCACCGACATTGCCCTGCGGGAACGGGCGCTGGGCGAACGGGATCAGCGACTGCACCTGCACGCGACCGCTGTTGGGCTGGTCGTAGCCGGTGTAGACCGTGCCGCCGCGCGCTGAGCGGTTCTGGGTGGGCTTGGTGGTCACCCAGATCTCGTTGTAGTCGGAGGTCGGCGACACGAACCGCGCGTCGTCGACGCGGACGCGCATCCCCTCGCGGGATTCCCAGAAGTCCAGCGCGAACGCGGCCGGGTCGAGGGTCAGCGGCTCGATGCTGCCGCCCGGGCTCGGCGCGTACGCGGTGGGCACGGTGTCCGGTCCGAGGACCTCGGCGGTGGGCAGCGGGTTGCCGCTCGACGCGACGGTCCAGGTGGCTCCGGTCAGCTCGGTGGTGGACTGCTGCACCGAGGCGGTGGGCGAGGCGTCGGGGTAGTACTCGTCGACGGTGCCCGCCACCGACACCGCGTCGCCCACGGCCACCGCCGGGGTGGTGGAGCCGGTGAAGGCGAACAGGCCCTCGCTGGTGGCGGGGTCGGCGTCGGGGGCGGTGTCCTGAAACCAGAAGCCCCGCGCGGAGCCGAACGCGCGGACAGCGGTGACGACACCCGTGACGCCCGTGACCCTCTTGCCGTCGAACGGCGACAGGCGCGTGGTGCCCTGGACCTCGTGGATGCGCGCGACGACGGGCGGCGGTCCGCCGTCACCGGGGGTCTCGCCCTTGGAGTTGGTGGGCGACGGTGCGCCGGTGGGGAAGTCGGTGGCGTTGTCGTCGGTGTCGGTCAGCGCGGCGCGGGCGGCCGAGGTGGTGTTGGAGAGGTTCGCCGTGGGGGCGGTCTCGAACACCTTGGCGGCGCTGCCGTAGCCGACGAGGTCGCGGACCCGGGGGTCGGCGCCGCAGTCGGCGGGGGTCTTGCAGGTCAGCGCGGTGGTGCCGGTGACCAGGGCGACGATCCCGGCGGTGCCGGACAGCGGGATGGCGCCGGTGGCGTCCGGGGCGGGGAGTTCGACGGTGCCGCCCGCGCCCTTGGCCTCGGCGACCAGGTAGCGACCGCCCGCGGGCAGGGCGCCGGTCAGCGGGGTGACCTGCCAGGAACCGGTGGCACCGCTCGAGAGGTACTGCACGCTCCAGCCGTCGAGGGGGACGGCTGCCGCGCCCGCGTTGGCGAGTTCGACGAAGTCGCTGGTCAGGGTGGCGCCGGAGTTGCCGCCGCCGCCGTAGACCTCGGCGATCAGGGCGTCGGGGCTCGGCGCGGCGGTGGCGGTCGGGGCGGCCACGGTGGTGACCAGCCCGACCGACACCGCGGCCACACCGAGTCGCGCCAGCGGGCGGCGGGCGGTTGAACTCACGAGGGGTCCTTCCTCCGGGAACGTGCCCGCATCCTCGCCCGGATGAGTGAAAGGGGAAAGACCAACGTGGGAAGGACTGAGTAATTCTGCTACCGGAGGTGATGTTCGGACCCCGATCGGGCGTGTGCGATACCGGCGAAAGGCGCAACACACCCTCGGGTTCGGCGGGGGTCACCCGACCGGGCTCACTCTTCGCCGGAGAACCGCTCCCACGCCGACTGCCGCGTCATCCCCAGCGCCGCCCCGACCTGAGCCCAGGTCGCCCCGGCCGACCGCGCCTTGCGCACCCAGACGCCGAGGTTCTCCTCCACCTGCGCGCCCGCCGCGGCCACCGGGCCCAGGGTGGCGAGCACCTGCTCGAGCGGCATCTCCACCTCCCACGGCAGGACGGCCTCGTGCGTGGCGGGCGCGCCCGCGATGATCTCCGCCGCCAGGGCCACGCAGCCGTCGCAGATGAAGATGCCCGGCCCGGCGACGACCTTGTCCACCTCGTCGTGCGACCGACGGCAGAACGAGCAGCGAACGGGCATCGACAGCTCCTGGGCCACACTCATGGAACCCCTCCTCGTGTCAGGCTCGACCTTACAAGCGTCAGGATCTGCCTGACAAGGGAACGAGGGGCGGAAACGGCGGAAGCCGGGTCTCCGTGGAGACCCGGCTTCCGGTGCTGCTGGCGGTGGCGGTGGGATTTGAACCCACGGACGGGGTGAACCGTCACGCGCTTTCGAGGCGCGCTCCTTCGGCCGCTCGGACACGCCACCGCGGAGGACAATACACAGCCGCCCCCGAACGCCACGAACCCGCCCCCTGTCGGGTGGGGGCGGGTTCGTGGGTGGGGCAGCACCGGGGATGCTCCGGTCGGGAACGCTCACGCGCGAGGGCTGCGCTCACCCCGGGGGGTGATTGCGTTCCCGGCCGGGATCAACCCGGGTCAGGACCGGCTCAACCCCTGCCGCTGAGCCTGTCCTGGGCGTCGTGGACGGCGCCTGCTGCCTTGTCCCGCAGGTCGTGACCGGACTCCTTGACCTGACCGGTGACCTGGTCCTTCTTGCCGGAGTTCTCCAGATCCCTGTTGTCGGTGGCCTGCCCGAGCTTCTCCTTGACCTCGCCGACGACCTGCTCGGCCTTGTCCTTGGCCTTGTCGAAAATGCTCATGGCTTCCTCCTCTTCCCGCGAGGGCTTCGTGCCCCTCGCACCAGGGGGGTTGCCGGGATTCGGCCCGCTTTCACATTATTGTGACCGGCGTCACTTGTTTCGGCGGTCGGCGAAGAACTCCGCCAGGAGCGCCGCGCACTCGCGTTCCAGCAGGCCACCGACCACTTCCGGGCGGTGGGTGAGGCGCCGGTCGCGGACCACGTCCCACAGCGAACCGACCGCACCGGTCTTCGGTTCCCAGGCGCCGAACACGACCCGGGACACCCGCGCGAGCACCGCGGCGCCCGCGCACATCGTGCACGGCTCCAGGGTCACCGCCAGGGTGCAGCCGGTCAGCCGCCAGCCGTCGCCCCAGGCCGCCGCGGCGGCGCGCAGGGCCAGCACCTCCGCGTGGGCGGTCGGGTCGCCGAGGGCCTCGCGGGCGTTGCGGGCGGCGGCCAGCGCGGTGCCGTCGGGGGCGAAGACCACCGCACCGATCGGGACGTCGCCGGACGCGCGAGCACCCCGCGCCGCCGCGAGAGCGGCGCGGACCAGGTCCTCGTCGCCGGTCACTACTTCAGGACGGCGTCGAGGACCTTGCTGAACTCGGCGTCGAAGCCGATCCGCTGGGCGATCATGCTGAGCTGCTCGTCCGGGTACAGGTCGATCTCGTCGACGATCACCTGCAGCTCCGGGGCGGGCAGGCCCAGGTCGGCCAGGATGTCCAGCGACCCCTCCGGCCAGACCTCGTCCTCGTCCTCCGGCGGGTCGACCCGCAGCGCCTCCAGCGCGTCCGCGGCGATGTCGTAGTCCAGCGCGGCGGCCGCGTCCGACAGCAGCAGCGACACCCCGCCCGGACCCGGCCGCAGCAGCAGGAAGAACTCGTCGTCGATCGCCAGCAGCCCGAACACGGCCCCGGTCGACCTGATCTTGCGCAGCTCGCCCACCGCCGCGTCCAGCTCGCCGAGCGCGGACGAATCCATCGGATCGCACCGCCATTTGCCGTCCTCCCGGACGACCGCAACACCGAAGCCCGGTACCGGCTCCTGATCCGACATGTGCACACCGTATTCGGCTCGGTGGTCACCCGGAAGAAGCAGTCCCTCCAAGAGCGGGTCGGTGCCACTATCGACAGCATGACGGATACCCGGTTCGCCGGTCTGCTGGAAGCCGCGCACGCCCTGCAACCCAGGACGGTGGCGCTGCGCCGGGCCCTGCACCGCCACCCCGAGCAGGGCCTGGCCGTGCCCGCCACCCAGGCCGCCGTGCTGAGCGCCCTCGACGGCCTCGACCTGCGGGTCCACACCGGTTCGGCGCTCGGTTCGGTGGTCGCGGTGCTCGACGGCGACGAGCCGGGACCGGCCGTGCTGCTGCGCGGCGACATGGACGCGCTGCCGCTGCGGGAGGAGACCGGGCTGCCGTTCAGCTCCACCGTGCCGGGCTCGATGCACGCCTGCGGGCACGACACGCACGTGGCGATGCTCGCATCGGCGGCCCGGCTGCTGCACGAGCGGCGGTCGCGGCTGCGCGGGTCGGTGGTGTTCATGTTCCAGCCGGGCGAGGAGGGCCACCACGGCGCCCGCCACATGCTCGAGGAGGGGCTGCTGGACGTGGCGCCGGTGGAGCGGGCGTTCGCCATCCACATCACCTCGAAGGAGAGCAGCGGCGTCCTGCGGTGCAGGCGCGGGCCGATCATGGCCGCCGCGGATGCGTTCCGGGTGGTGGTCACCGGTCGGGGCGGCCACGCCTCCGCGCCCGCCGACGCCCTGGACCCGGTGCCCGCCGCGGCGGCCATGGTCGGCGCGTTGCAGACCGTGCTGACCCGGCGGATCAGCGTCTTCGAGCCGACGGTCGTGACGATCGCCCGGATCACCGCGGGCACGACGAACAACATCATCCCGGAGACCGCGGAGCTGGAGGGCACGCTGCGCACCCTGTCGGAGTCGGCGCGGAGCACGATGCTGGCGGAGATCCCGAAGGTCTGCGCGCACGTCGCCGAGGCCCACGGCTGCACCGCGGAGGTCTTCGTCGACCGGGGCTACCCGGTCACCGTCAACGACGACGCCGTGGCCGACCGGGTCACCGCGTTGGGGGCGCAGGTCCTGGGACCCCGGAACTCCACCGTCATGCCGAACGCGCTGATGGGCGCTGAAGACTTCTCCTACGTCCTGCGCAAGGTCCCCGGCGCGATGGCGTTCCTCGGCGCCTGCCCGCCGGGGCAGGACCCGGCCGAGGCGCCGCCGAACCACTCGAACCGGGTCCAGTTCGACGAGGCGGCGCTGCCGAACGGGGTCAGCGCCTACGCCGCGTTCGCGCTGGACGCGCTGCGCTGATCGGGTGTGCCGGGCCGATCGTCCACTCGCACCAGTAGGTTTGCGCCATGCGTTCGGTGTGTGTGATCGGGTTGGGGCTCATCGGCGGATCGGTGCTGCGCGCGGTGTCGGCGGCGGGCCGGGAGGCGTGGGGCGCCACCGGCTCCGCGCTCGACGCCGAGGCGGCCAGGGCCGAGGGCCACGCGGTGGAGCTGTCGGTGGAGGAAGCGCTGCGCCGGGCCGCGGCGGCGGACGCGCTGGTGGTGCTGGCGGTGCCGCTGCCCGCCCTGGACGGGGTGCTGCGCAAGGTCGGGGAACTCGCGCCCCGGTGCCTGCTGACCGACGTCGTCAGCGTGAAGGCGCCGGTCGCGGACGCGGTGGCCAGGTACGCGCCGTCCGCCCGGTTCGTCGGCGGGCACCCGATGGCGGGCCGGTCGGTGTCGGGGTGGTCCGCCGGGTCGGCGCGGCTGTTCCAGGACGCCGCCTGGGTCGTCGTGGCCGACGAGGACACCGACCCGGCGGTGTGGCGGGAGGTCGCCGAGCTGGCGCTGGACTGCGGGTCCCACGTCGTGCCCACCACGACCTCCGAGCACGACGCGGCGGTCGCCCGGATCTCGCACCTGCCGCACGTGCTCGCCGCCGTGCTGGCCTCCTGCGGGGCCGACGGCGGGCCGCTGGCGCTGGCGCTGGCGGCCGGGTCGTTCGGGGACGGGACGCGGGTCGCCGCCACCCGGCCGGAGCTGGTGCTGGCGATGTGCGAGGGGAACCGGCCCGCGTTGCTGGCGGCGGTGGACGACGCGCTGGGCAAGCTGGGGGCGGCGCGCGGGGCGCTGGCGTCGACCGGCGCGCTGCGGGCCACGGTGACCGCCGGGCACGCGGGGCGGGCGGCGCTGGAGGCGCAGCGGGCCGCGGGCCGGGTGCACCTGGTGGTGGACCTGGCCGGGGAGGACGCGTTGGAGGAGCTGCGCGGCCTGGGCACCCAGGGCGGGCGGATCACCGGGTTCGAGGGCACCGCGGCCAAGGCGGAGCTGCCGGTCCTGGCGGAGTAGTGCCCGTGTCCGCGCAGCCATTGTGACCGAGGACTCACCCGCCGTAGGTTGAGGCGATGGAGCCGGACGACCCACCCGAGCGGGTGGCCGTGCGCCTGCCGCGGCTGGGTCGGCGGCTGGCGGTGATCGCCGCCGGGCTGGTGGTGGTCGGCGGCGCGGTCGTGGTGCTGCGGGCGCCCCCGGAGCCCGGCGGTGCCGCGCCGAAGCCGCTCCCCGCCCCGCAGACGGTGGTGAAGGAGTTCGCCGGGGAAGGCGTCGTGGTGCCCGCGGTGGGGGTGCGGCCCGCGGCGCCCGCGGACGTGGCCGTGTCGGCGGACGCCGGGCGGGTGGCGCTGCGGTGGGCGCCGGTGGCCGGTGCGGCCGGGTACGACGTGCGGTGGGGGCAGGGTGGCGGCGGCACGGTCGACAGCAGTGCCCTGATCGCCCAGCCCGCGGTGCAGTTGAACGCGTTGACCGACGACACCCCCTACGACGTCCAGATCCGCTCGGTGGACTCCCACGGTCAGCGCTCCGAGCCCAAAGCCCTTGTCGTCCGGTCCGAGAAGCCCGTCGCGGAACCCGACTGGTCCTATGTGGATGGATTCGACTCGCGCGTCGTGCCCGACCCGGTCGGGTGGCGGCTGTCGAGCACCACCGACTGCGGGCGGGCCACCCGGGGCGAGGGAACCGATGGCAGGCGGCTGGTCGTCAGCGCCCAGTGCGGGACGGAACCCCTTGCGCTGCGGGCGAAAGCGCCGTTCCGGTTGCGGGAAGGCGCTGAGCCGGGACGGTTCGTCGTGGACACCGACCAGCCGGGGCAGGACGGCGAACTGCTGATCGACCTCGTGCCCGGCCCCGCCGACCTGGTCGACGGCTCGCCGAACGGGACCCCGCCGCCCGCGGAACCGGGGAGGGCGCAGGACGACGGGTCGCTGCCACCGGGGACCGTGCGGGTGCGGGTGGTTGGGAAGCCCACCGGCGGCAGCGTGCAGGTGCTGGTCGCCCCCGGAACACCCCGGACGGGGGTTGTGGTGCCGACATCTCCGTTGGGAACACCGGAGATCGGGCTGACTTCGCGCTGGGAGGTCGTGTTCGGCGCGGACGCGGTCCGCGTGCTCCGCGACGGCGTGGTGGTGGGCGGTGGGGACGTCGTGCCCGCGTGGCGGGAGGCGACGGCGCTGCTCGGGTTCGTCGGCGGCGGCAACGGACTCCACGCGGGGGTGGACCTGGTGGGGTTCGTGGGCGCACCGACGGGGCCACCGGTGCTGGTGGTGCCCCCGGTCGTCGACGGCGGCCGGGTGGTGGTGGCACCGGAAACCGCCGCGACCACCACGAACACCGGCAAGCCGGTCAAGGGGAACCGGGGCGGGCAGATCCGGCTGACGCTGGTGCCGCAGGACTCCGGGGCGGACGTGTACCAGGTCGAGGTGGCCGGGCAGCGGTACCCGGCCCGCCCCGCCGTCGACGGGCAACCCCAGGCCAGGGGCGTGCGCTACCCGATCGTCGCGGACGTGCCGCCGGAAGCGTTGACGGTGGACTCGAGCGGCAGGCTGTCGGTGCGGGCGGTCGGGCCGGTGCGGCGCGGGGTGGCCGCCACGCGGGTGATCAGCGCCGGCGTCGACCTGATCGCTGAGCCGGGGGCGGTGTCACCTGCGGCCGGTAGCGGTACCGATGCCCCCTTGCCCCGGACCCGGCCCGCGCTGCCGCGAGCCACCACGCGGTTCCTGGACTCGGCGGGGAACCCGTTGGCCGAAGGCGCGGGGTTGCCCCGGGGGCGGCTCGTGCTGGAGATCGGGACGGACGGGCAGGCGAGCCAGCGGGCGGGTGGGCGGTTGGCGGGGGTCGCCGGGGTCGAGGTGCGGCTGGACGGGGAGCGGATCGCGGCGATCCCGACGGTCGTGGACGGGCCGGGGGCCGGTGGGACGTGGCGGCTGGCGCTGCCGACGAGCGGGCTCGCCACGGGGAAGCACACCGTCGAGGTGAAGGTGGTGGGTGTTTCCGCGGACGCCGCGTTCGCCGTCACCTACGCGCCGTTCGAGCTGGCGGCCTAGGCTGCCGCGCAGGTCAGACGCGGCGGGCCACGCCGGGGTGGTCCACGACGATGCCCTCCGGGTCGACCGCGATGTCCGTGCCGGAATCACCCCTGGCGACGTTGACGACCGCGCCCCGATCGGTGATCTCCACCGTGCGGTAGGTCTGGGTGACCAGGGAGACGGCCAGGTCGGGCATGGAGACGCAGACGACCGGGATCTCGAACTCGCCCGCCGCGCGGTGCACGCCCAGCCTGCGGATCGGCAGCGAGGTGAAGGTGACCGCGCCCGCGACGTCCACGGTGACCGCGCCCTGGAACTCGTCGCGCTCGGACTCCGTGCCGTGGTCGACCAACCAGACGCCGTCCTCGGTGCGGCTCAGGGAGATCTGCCGCTCCTGCGCCGCCGTGGTCGTGCGCAGCAGGAGGCGGCCCGCGGCCTCGCCCTTGTCGATCGAGGCCTCGAAGGAGGCGCTGAACGCCTCCCGGCCGGACTCGGGGTCGGCGGCGGCGATGAGGCGACCGGAGGCGCGCAGGCGGGTGTCGCCGACCAGCAGCCGGACCGACTCCAGCGTGGTCGGCGGGCCACCCTGCCAGGTGATCACCGCCGGTTTGCGCGCGGGCGGGCGGACCCCACCGTCGGGTGGGGTCCGGTCCACCGCGTCGCGCGTCGTCACGCCTGGTCGCCGTGGGTCTGCGGCTTGTCCGGGATGAGGTCCTGGAGCTTGTCCACGACCTGGTCGACCTGCTGCTCGTGGCCGAACTTGCCCTTGACGAACTCGCCCGCCTTCTCGACGCCGTCCTCGATCTTGTCCCCGTGCTGTTCGAGCAGGCCCTCGGCCTTGTTCTTGAGCTCGTTGAAGTCGATGCCCACTGGATGTGCCTCCGCACTGGTCTCACGGCCGGACCCTGACGAAGGGTAACGGACCGACTGTGTTCTTCCCACTCCCGAACGGCACCCAATCTACCTACCGCGCGGAACCGCGCGAGCGGGCCCGGCGACGGCGACCGGTCAGGGTGAACAACCGCCGCGGACCGCGTTCGACCAGCTCAGGACCGCGCAGCGTGCCCTGCACGGCCACCAGTTCGGCCACCACGCGCTCCAGCCGCCCGGTGTCGGGCAACGGGTCGCGGCGCGGCGACCGACCACCCCGGACCGCGGCCGCCGCCTCGCGCACGGCGGCGGCCAGGCACGCGATGTCGGCCGCCGGGACCGGGGAGGCGCCGCGCTCGATGGCCACCGCCAACCCGGTCACCGCGTCGGCCAGCCGCTCCAGGCCGATGATCACCGGCCACCACGCCGCGGCCGCCCGACCGGCCGCCGACGGCTCCACGATCGACTGCTGGAAGGCCGTGCGCAGGTCCGACAGCGCCCGGTACACGCTCCGGCGCAGGGTCGAGCGCTCCCGCCGCGACAGCGCCTCCTCGACGTACTCGGCCACCACGTCCAGGGTCGCGGCCAGGTCCTCGCCGACCCGGGGCCGCCTGCTGCCGGGCCAGAGCAGGTAGCCGAAGACGAGGACGATCGCGCAGCCGAGCACGGTGTCGAGCAGCCGGGCGCCGACCAGGCCCCAGTTGCCCGCGTTGGCCAGGTCGAGCTGCACGATCACCAGCGGCGTCACGAACGTGCTGAACATCCCGTAGTTGCGCACCTGCCCGATCGGCAGCGCCGCCGCGACGGCCACCACCAGCAGCACCAGCCCCCAGCCGGGCGGGTCCAGGGCCAGCACGCCCGCGCCGAGCAGCACCCCGACCGCGGTGCCGACGCCGCGCAGCACCGCCCGGCCGAACACCGACCCGAAGTCCGGTTTGAGCACGATCGCCACCGTCAGCACCACCCAGAACGAGTGCTCCAGCGGCAGCAGCCGACCGGCCAGCACCGCCAGGCCCACGCACAGCATCAGGCGCAGCACCAGCAGCCAGGTCACCCGACCGGTGATCACCCGGTCGAGCCAGCCGCGCAGGCGCTCGCCCGGGGTCAGCCGCTCCTCGGCCGGGCGGGCGTCGTGCGCGGTGTCGCCCCGGCGGAACTCCACGACCGCGAGCAGGCCGGTGTGCAGCAGCTCGAACTCCCGCGAGTCCCCCGGCGGCTCGGGCGGCTCGGCGAGGGGTTCCCGCCTGCGGATGTTGTCGGCCGACTCGTGCAGGTAGGAGATGAACTCCTGGGGAACCTTCCTCTTCGCGTTGACCAGCGCCACCGACGCCTCGATGGCCGGGGTGGTCTCGGTGAGCAGGACGAACAGGCGGCGGTAGGCGCGGTCCCGGCCCGCCAGGTGCGAGCGGGCGTCCAGCAGCGCGTCGTAGGCGCTGTTGAGCGACTGGGTCAGCGTCCGACGTGCCGGGCGGGCCGCAGCCGTGCCGGAGGCGGCCAGCACCGCCGCGAGGTCGTCGTAGACCTGGGCCACCGCCCGCCGCTCCACCGCCGCCCCGCGCACCGGCCACGCCGCCAGCGCCAGCACCAGGGCGTACGCCACGCCGACCGCGAAGCAGGCAGCCGCCAGCCGGGGGTCAGCCGCCTGCCCGGTGCCCAGGGTGGTGAACACCAGCAACTGCAACCCGATCAGGGACGCGGTGCTGCCGGTGGCGCTGATCAGCGCGGACACCCCGGCGACGACCACCAGCACCACCGGGACCAGCACCGGGTGCCCGCCGGTGAGCGAGCCGGTGGTGTACCCGACCAGGCCCGCGACCCCGGCGCCGACCGTGCGCTGCGCCCGGTACCGGTACGGGCCGTCCGCGTCGGCGAAGGTCACGCACAGCGCGCCGATGGAGACCAGCACGCCCAGGTCGATGCAGCCGAGCAGCATCCCCAGGCCGATCGGCCCGGCCAGCGCCGGCGCCGCCCGGATCGACCGCTTCCACGGCAGCGGCACCGGCTTCTGGCTCAGTAGCTGCCGCAGCCAGTGCGGGGCCTGGAGGTCGGGGGTGCTCACCGGCCCGACGGTAATACGCGAGGAGCCCCCGACCGGATCGACCGGTCGGGGGCTCCACGGAGGAGTCGCGCGGTTACGCGGCCTTGCGGCGGCGCTGGTGGATCAGCGCACCGGCGCCCGCACCGACCAGGCCCAGGCCGATCAGGGCCGGGACGAGGATCGAGGCACCGGTGTCGGCCAGGTCGGCGCCCGGGCTGCCCTGCGGGACCGGGGTGGCCGAGGGGGCGCCCGCCGCCACGGTGGTCGTCACCGGGGTGGTCGAGACCGGGGGAACGCCCCAGGTGGCCTTGGCGGTCGCGGTCAGCGGCTTGGTCTCCGAGGAGGCCACGATCAGCGACTGGACCGGGTTCTTGTCGTAGCCCTCGCCGACGAACAGGCGGCCGGTCTCCACGGCGGGGGAGTCGGCGGTCAGCTCGAAGGAGCCGGAACCGGGGGTCGCGCCCGCCGGGACCTTGAAGAACAGCTCGGTGTCGTTGCCGACGACGGCCTTGTCGGCGACCTTGCCCTCGGCGGTGGTCAGCTCGACGCCCTCGGGCAGGTCGGCCTTGAAGCCGGTGACGGTGCCGTTGGTGGTGACCTTGAACGGGCCGACCTGACCGCCGATGGAACCCTCCTGGGTGTCCGGGCTGATCTTCAGGTCGCCGATGACCTGCTCGGCGATGCCGGTGTTCTTGTCGCCGACGAGGTAGTCGTAGAGCGCCAGGACGTCCTTCGCGCTGCCCGGGTCGTACTCGTCGTCGTTGACGTCGATCGGCTGGTCGCGGTCGAGGTCCACGCCGTCGGAGAAGTGCCAGATGGCGGTCTGGGTGGCGGAGACGGCCTCGTTCTGGGCCAGGCCGTCGTTGAAGTTCAGCGGGAGCTTGCCCAGCGACTCCAGCGAGGTGCCGGGGAAGCCGTGGTGCAGGACCCAGTTGATCTTGTCGCGGTTCTTGTGGAACGGCGAGTCGGCGACCGGGTACTTGTCCCAGCCGCTCTCGACCATGTCGACGTCCTTCGAGGCGTCGACGGTGATCTCGACGCAGTAGACGCGCAGCGTCGAGCCGTCGGCCAGTTCGAAGTCGCGCAGCAGGGGGATGCCCTGGGCGTCCTTGTTGTTCTTCAGGTTCACGATCAGGCCCGGGGCGTTGCCGTCCTGCAACCTGCCGCGCGCCGTGTCGGCGGCTGCGGGGAGTGCGGCGACGGACGCCGTGACAGCGGCGACGGCCATGACGGCCCCCGCACGCGCGAGGGTGAAGCGCTTGCCCATGAGTCTCCTTCTAGCGAACCCGATGTCCATTCCCGCCGCGGCACGTCCCCCGAGCAGGCCGCCACTGATCGACACCAAGATCCACTCACTCGAAAGGGAATGGGGTCGCCGCTCAGCGTGGACGGACTCTACTGAGTGGGGTTTGTCAGGTCGAGGTTGGGTTCACTTTCCCCTGATGAAAGTAAAAGATCGTTATCTTTCCACCGCTGCGTGACCACGCGGAAAACCGCGAGAACGGCCGGTCGGGCGGCGGTCGGGCGGCTATGGTCGGCCCGGTGACGCAGTGGCGGGAAGACGGGCAGCCGCGCGGGTGGGAGCACCCCGGGGGGCACCCGGGCCACGCGCCGGTTCCACCGGGCGTGGGTGGGTTCGGCGGTCCACCACCCCCGTCGCGGCCATCCCGGTCACCCGCTGTGCTGGGCGTCATCTCGATCGTGGTCATTGTCGCGGCTGTGGTGACGATCATCCTGGTGAACCGGTCATCGGACCCGGTCGCCGGACCGCAGACCAGCAGCGCACCGCCCGCCACCACGACCGGGAACCCGGCGCCGAGCAGCAGCCGATCCGCGCCCACCACCCGCGCCGAGCCGACCACGACCGCACCCGGCGACGGCGGGACCACTGTGGACAATGCGGCCGCCCGGCTCGCCTACCGGGTGCCCGCCGGTTGGCGAGCCGACGAATCGAGCACGGTGGAGGTGCTGGGCGTCGAGTTCTCCGGCAGCGCCACGACAGGCCCCTACAACTGCGGGGGCGCCGATTACTCGCGTGCGTTCGCGGTGAGCGCGGCGGTGCAGAACTCGAACAAGCAGACCGTCGACCCGGCCAAGGCGGCGAACTCGTTCGTCACCGCATTCGCCGAGGAGTTCTACCCGCAAGGGACGGTGGTGGGCGCGCCCGCTGTCGAAACAGGACAACTGGGCGGGAAGAAGTCGGTGACGCTCACGGCGGACGTCGGCACCAAGCCGACCAAACCCGACTGCGAGGCGAGCGGCGCCGCCATCTCCGTCCTTGCCGTCGACCTGGACAACGCCACCGCCGACCACCCGAGCGGCGTGGCGCTGCTGGTGGTCGTGCGCGACCGCGCGGGCGGCCCGACCGACCCGGCGCCGGTGCCGGACCCGGTCGCGGCGGGCATCCTCGCCAGCGCGGAGGTCGACTAGCGCTGCGCGTCCACCACGCGCAACAGCCCTGTGGACAACTCGATCCACACATCCCGACTCTGCCCTAACCTCAACGGACCGATCACGGACCTGGGGGTTGCGACATGACCACACCCGCTCTCGCCGACGAGCTGCTCGAACTCCAGTTCAACGCCGAACCGCTCGGCGCCACCCTGCTGGGCCTGCCCGGCCACGACCACGAGCTGGCCGACCCGAGCGAGGCGGCCGCCGCCGAGCTGCGCGCCGCCGCCCTGGCCATCGCCGAGCGGGCCGACGCCCTGGTCGAGGTGGGCGACGACCCGATCACCGCCAAGGTGGTCGCCCAGCAGGCGCGGGCGGTGGTGGACCGGGTGGACGCGCGGGTGGTCGAGTACACGATCACCGACCTGTTCGTCGGCCCGGCGTCGGCGCTGCTGACGTACCTGCCGATGCTGCCGCTGCCGGACACCGCCCGGGTCGAGGGGTTCCTGGCCCGGCTGCGGGCGGTGCCCGGGCACCTCGCCGCGGTCGCCGAGCGGCACCGCGCCGGGGTGGCGGCCGGTCGGGTGCCGGTGCGCAGGCTCGTCGACGCGGCTGTCGCGCACCTGGACCGCTGCCTGGCCGTCGAGGTCGAGTCCGACCCGCTGCTGGCCCAGCCGATCGAGGACGCCGGGCTCGCGGCCGAGCGGGTGCGGCTGGTGGCCGAGGTGGTCCGACCCGCCCTGGCGGCCTACCGGCGGGTGCTGGTCGACGAGATCGCCGAGCACGGCCGCCCGGACGAGCGGCCGGGGCTGTGCGCCCTGCCGGGCGGCGCGGAGCTGTACGCGGCCCTGTCACGGGTGCACACCACGACCTCGCTCACACCGGACGAGCTGCACCGGACCGGGTTGGACGTCATCGCCGGGCTCCGCGCCGAGTACGCCGAGCTGGGCTCGCGCGTCTTCGGCACCACCGACCAGGCCGAGGTCTTCCGGCGGCTCGGCGAGGACCCCGACCTGCGCTGGCGCGACGGCGAGGAGATGCTCGCCGCCGCCAGGGCCGCGGTGGCCAGGGCCGAGGAAGCCGCGCCGCACTGGTTCGGCAGGCTCCCCGGGCAGCGCTGCCAGGTGCGGGCGGTGCCCGAGGCGGAGGCCCCCGGCGCCCCCTTCGCCTACTACCTGCAGCCGTCCCTCGACGGGCTGCGGCCGGGCGTCTACTTCGCCAACACCGACCGCCCCACCGAGCGGCAGCGGTTCACCGCCGAGGTCACCGCCTTCCACGAGGCCGTGCCGGGGCACCACTTCCAGCAGACGATCGCCATCGAGCTGTCCGAGCTGCCGCTGCTGCGCCGCCTGGCCGACGTCAACGCCTACATCGAGGGCTGGGGCCTCTACACCGAGCGCCTCGCCGAGGAGATGGGCCTCTACTCCGACGACGTCGCCCGCCTCGGGATGGTCGCCATGGACTCCATGCGCGCGGGCCGCCTCGTCGTCGACACCGGGCTGCACGCCAAGGGGTGGAGCCGCGCCCAGGCCATCGCCTACCTGCGCGAGAACACCCCGCTGTCGACCGTCGAGGTCGAGAACGAGGTCGACCGCTACATCGCCTACCCGGGACAGGCCCTGTCCTACATGGTCGGCCGCCTGGAGATCCAGCGCGTCCGCGCCGCGGCCGAGGCCCGCCTGGGCGACCGCTTCGACATCCGCGCCTTCCACGACCTCGTCCTGGGCAGCGGCCAGCTACCGCTGACGGTGCTGGACGAGGTGGTCTCCGCCTGGGCGGGCTGACCCCGCGCGGCACCCCGCCCGCCTCGGGGTCTGGGGGCGCGTAAGCCCACGCAGGGGAGGGTTGGGGTGGTGGGTGGGGGAGGACCGACGCAGGGTGGGAGGGGGCAGGCACAGCGCGGTGGCCGGCGCAGGATGCGCACGGCTGGCGGGCTGGCGGGCTGGCGGGCTGGCGGGCTGGCGGGCTGGCGGGCTGGCGGGCTGGCGGGCTGGGGGGCTGGCGGGGTGGGGGGGGGCGGCGGGCTCAGGTGGAACGGGGCGGG